>NZ_AP018367.1 GCF_016756395.1 Streptomyces sp. SN-593 | reverse complement strand
GGCGCCTCGCGCCGAACGCAGATCGCGCCATTACGCTAAAGCGTAATGCGTAGATTCCTCTCTATCCGCTAAAGCGGATAGAGAAAAGCGGTATCCGGCGGGATCGATCCCGCCGGATACCGCTCGGAGGTTACTCCTTGTTTTCTTCAGTTGCGTCGGTCATTTCGTGTGTGAGTTCAATGCTCAATTCTTGAGCGATTGGTGCGAGTCGGTCGTAAACTTCGCAGAGCGTTGCGCTCGGCATGAGCATTGATTGGCCTTGTTCGAGGGTCGGCCCTGTGAGGATGGCGAGTCCGTTCGCGCTGACGGTCTTTCCGTAGCTGTTGGCCAGACGTTCGGCGAGTTCGTTGCGGGGGGCGAAGAGGAAAATCAAAGGGCTGTGGCCGATGTGCATGGTGATTTGCGGTGTCAGCTCGATGGACTGGATTGGGCCCCAACCCGCTTCGGCCATGATCATTCGGGCTCGCATCGTTTCGGTGATGGAACCGATGATGTCGTTGGTGTCGCCTTCGGCTGCGATGCCGAGGACATGCCCTTGGGTGTCGATCACGGTGGTCATGACGGTGTCCTCCTGGTGGTGGGGTATGCCTGGTGAAGTGGGCTGCCACTGCCCGGGACCTGCTCGGCCGTTGGCCGGAGGCAGGTCAGACCTTGCTCAGCGTCGGAGGAGCGGTACGCGCTCGTACGGTCGCACGAGATACGGGCGTCCGCCCTTGCTGATGGTGTACACGTGAATCCACGCGCCCTGATCCGTGACCTTGGCGACGGTTTCGGTGTTCCCGGCGATGGTGACGAGATCGCCCTCGCGCAAGTCCTTGGGGCTCACAACGACCATGAGGTGTCCTCTCTGTGGTGGTGCGTCTGGTGAGGCCGGTTGTGCCACGAACCGGACCAACGAGTTAAATCTATCCGAGTTTCATCAATAGGGCATGTCGACACGCTGTGATCTTTGATGTGGGTTTTTTGGAGGGTGTAGGCCAGTAGGCCACCGGGTTCTCTGTGTTGTATCTGTGCAGGTGGGAGCTACTTTTTGGGGGTGGCCTACTGGCCTACTGGGTTTTTTCGGGGGCGGGTTTTCGGGTGCGGAGCACCCCGAATCCCCTTCGGGCCGGCCGCGTAGTGGCCGGCCTCTCCTGGGGGTGCGGAGCACCCCCAGGAGAGGCGTTGGTGGAGTGCGGCCGCGCAGCGGCCGCGTGTCCCGTGGGGGTGCGCAGCACCCCCCACCCGCTCCCGCGGGCTTGATTCGGAGTGCTGCGCCCAGCCCCCGCCGCTCCCGCCCCGCCGCGCCCCGCCGCGCCCCGCCGCGCCCCGCCGCGCSCYGCCCGCTGTTCGGTGTCGACACGCTGTGATCTTTGATGTGGGTTTTTTGGAGGGTGTAGGCCAGTAGGCCACCGGGTYCTCTGTGTTGTATCTGTGCAGGTGGGAGCTACTTTTTGGGGGTGGCCTACTGGCCTACCGCTTTTGTAGGGTCCCCGGACGGGCCGGGCTCATGGGCAACGGGCAACCCCTTCCGTTGCCGACGGCGCCTCGGGGATCGTGATGGGATGCAGACGACATTCCTTGACGGGCGCGGCCCCGTTGCTGCTGTGATCCGCTCCATTGGCGTCCGCCACGCGGGCGCCCACGACCTAGTGGACACCGGCCTCTACCTTGATCTGCGGCGCGCCCTGCGTAATCCCGCCGACGATCCCGCTTTGCGGGACGGAACCGGGCTGGACGCGGCGGTGCGCGCCCACGTGCTGGCCACATCCGGAGCCCGCGAGCTGATCGCGCGGGCCGCCGTCCAGCTCCAAGTCCTGGCTGACGAGGTGCCCATGGGCTGCCTGGTCCGCCTCACCGTGGCGTGCCAGGGCGGCCGCCATCGATCGGTGGCGGCCGCCGAGGAGATCGCCCTGCGGGTGTGGGCCGCATGGCGCGGCGAGCGAGGCATCGAGGTGGAGCACCACCACATCGACCGCCCGGTGTTGCCAGCTGCGGGTTGCACTCTATTCGGTGGATAATGTTTTATTTGGCGTTCTTATCGAGATGTGTTCTTTTTAATTGGCCGAGGGCGTTTAGTGTCATGACGTTTATCGAGCAGTGCTGCGGCGAGATCTCCGGCTGTTGGGTTGGTGCTGGCAGTCAGGTACTGGATGCCTTTTCCTGTGGGCGGTTCACCGGTGCCTGCGTGTGGGTGTCGACGTCCGGCGGCGGTACGCCATCCATAATGCTCATTCCAGACCAGGGCCGGTGCGGCGGCGTTGTCCCCGAGGAGTAGTACGGCGGTGACGGATTGGCTGCGTACGGAAAATTCGGGGCCGCGGTTGACGGTAATACCGACGTTGTTGAGGTGCGCGGCGACCTCACGGACGTATGGAACAGCAGCGGCGAGCCGATGCAGTGCGTGAGCGTAGGGACGCAGGCGCCGCAGTGTGCCGGCGGCGAGAGCATGTTGCTGAGCCGTCGCATCGTCGCCGACGATCGAAAGGGCGCGGGCTGCGTCGGTGTCGCTGATGTCCGGCTGATCGCCGAGCAGGTCGGCTAGGCGCTGGCCGAGATGCTGCGAGACGGCGCGGCGGGCTGCGCCATATGAGATGCCGAGATGTTGCGAGACGGCGGTCGTCGGCAGGGTGGGCTGGCGGTCGAGCAGGTCGGCAACGGCGCCCTGGATCTCGTCGCGCGGCAGCCAGTCACCCGCCCCGCCTGGTCGCCCGCCGTGCCCCTGCCCGGGCCTGTTCGCTTGCCAGCGTTCGATGGCGTGCCGTGGCCAGTGGTCGACGCCGTGGACAGTGATCGGCTTCTCGGTTTCAGGTGAGCTTGGGTGCATGTATCGGTCCCAGGAGTCCGGGTCGACGCCGACCAGGGCGGCAGCCTCGTTGCGGTCGAGCAGGTCGTCCGGGTGGGCTGCCATGTCTAGGGCAGGGACCGCTGCTCCAGTTCGGTACGCGAGCTGCTGCTCGGCGTCCCAGAGGAGTGTCCGGGCCGTGGGGTGGCTGATGGGGCCGGGCCTGCCTGGTACGCGGGCAAGCTTCTTGGTGCGCCAGCTCCCGATGGTATAGCCCTCGGCAGCTGCCAATTCGGCGCTGGTGATGACGTGCTCTCGGCGGCCAGCGTGGATCACGTGCAGCCCTTCGGGTCGTGGAATGAAACAGTAGAAACTAAAAAACGCTATCCGAATAACATCAATTACGCCACATGGGCGCGCCGACGCAGAGATCCGCACGATGCGACTGGATACACTGACTGCTGCGCATCGCAGTCCTTCGACGGTGGTGTGTCTGGTGGCCGGCGCCCGTGCCACCCGCCTCGGCGGACTGAGGGCGCCGGCTTTTTTCGTCGTCAGTGTCAGAACGTGCTGCCTGGTCCGCCGAATCCCTTGATCTCCATGGAGCGGATCTCGGTGAACTTCCACCCGGTGCCCGGGGCGTAGCGCTCCCCGAACAAGTTGTTCAGTGCATCGAGGGTGCCGGTGTTGTCGCCGGCGAGGAAGGCATCGGTGGCGGGGCCCATCGCGTCGTTGCTGAAATTGACACTGATGTCGCGCCACCGCTCGTCTTTGCGCTTGCCGGTGTCCACGGTCACCTTGGCCCGGATCGCCACGTGTGCACCGGAGTTGGAGATCCGAGCTGCTCGACGGCCGTTCATCGCGGACTGCCGTGCCGTCGGTGACGACAACACGGCCCGCGCCAGTTTGGCCGCGTTGCCGGTGGGCTGATCGGAGACGCGCTTGTCCGCCGCCGCAGCGGTGAGCTTGGCGATGTGCTTCGCTTGTCGCACTCCGGGCACGCGGCCGCGGGCTTCTTGACGTGCCCAGGCCCGGATGGTGCGGGGGGTGACGCCGGCGGCGCGGGCGGCTTCGTCCACTCCGCCGTGGGTCTTGATCGCCCCGGTCACGGTGGTGGTGGCCTGCCGTTCGTCGCGGACCCAGCGCCGCACAGTGCCGGGGCTAACACCGACCGCATCTGCCGCCCGGGCGGCGCCGCCCATGAGGCGCACCCGGTCGGCCACGGTGCGCGGGAGGTCGCCGATCCACGCCTGCCACAGGACCGCCGCCTGGTCTCGGATGGCCATCAGTAGCTCCATTCCTCGGGCGTGGTGAATGCGTCACCGGTGGGGAACCATCGTCCCGGCCGCAGGTGGGGCCAGATGTCGGCGGCGAGCGCCGCGCCCTCGGGCTTGAACGCCCCGAGGTGCGATTCGAGCTTGAGCCCGGGAACTGCGGTGGCGAAGTCCGGGTCGTCGACGACCCAGTAGACGCAGTCGGTCTTGACCGCGATCGGCAGCAGCCCCGATGCGTCGTGCACCTTCATGATCGCGCGGGTGAGGTTCGCCTGGTGGGCCGCCATGGCAGCCTGTTGGACGTCGGGCCGGAACAGCTCCGAGGCGTCGATGTCGCGTGCAGGGTTGCCGCGCAGGTGATCGGAGTTGAAGAGGCCCAGGGAGTGTGTGTACACGTCCTTGACGGTGCCTCCCACGGTCGGGTCAGCGTCGGGACCGAGGGCCTTGCGGGCGGCAGAGAGCTGCTTGTACCAGGGCTCCAACATTCGGTAGTGGTCGGGCCAGATCCAGGCTTCGATCACCTCGATGTCCAGTCCCAGGTCCTTCTGCGCGTAGGCCAGGGTGGGCGTGAGGTACAGGCGCGGCGTTCCGTCCTCGCGGTGCGGGCCGAAGGGGTTGAACGTGCCCCAGTGCTGCCAGGCCGGCGGCTTCGCCAGCCAGTACCCGGGCACCTTGGGGTCGAACGTCGGCGCGGTGTGGTGCTCCACCTTGCCCCGTCCGCACGCCAGCGAGCTGCACACGCTCAGGTACGCGGCCCGCGCGTCGTAGGAAAGGATGAACCGGCGCTTGAGTTCGGCCTCGGTCGGTCGGCGGTCCCAAACCCGGGCGGTGTACAGGTTGCGGAACTCGAGCGCGGGAGGCGGCAACTCGGCGCGGTCCAGCGGCACGGCCCGCCGCCCGCGCTTCGGCCGCATCGCCCGCAGCAGCTCGTGACCGGTGGTGCCGGGGCTGCGCCTGTAGGTGACGCCAACCGTGTCGGCGAGCTGCTGCACACGACGTGCGATCAGGGCTGGGGCGGGGTTGTCCTCCAGGAATCGGTCACCGTGCAGCACCGCGTACGGGGCGATGACGATCTGTGCGGAGATGTTACGGCCGCCGCCCTCCCGGACTCGCCAGATACGCAGGGGGTCGCCCCACCGTTCTACGGTCCAGCCGTCGGCGCGGGCCTGCGCGATGAACGGGTGACCGAGCTGCTGTTGCAGTGCTGCTCGCCGTTCGTCGGCGGGGGCGTCCTCCAGCACCGGCAGGTTCATGGCCTCGGCCAGGGCCTCGGTGACGTAGATCTGGCCGTCGTCGGGACGCCAGCGGGCGCTGACTCCGGTGCCGCGGGCGCGGCCGCCGTGCCCGAGGCCGAGTTCGTCCACGAGCCAAGCCAGGCGCCCGGCGTGCAGCTGGGCGACCGGTGCCGGCAGCGGCAGTACCTCGCCGTCCGGCAGGTGCAGCCCATCGACATCGGCGACCGCCACGGCTGCGCGCCACGGTGTCGGTGCGGCGGAGTCCGTGTCGTCGTCTTGGTCTTGGTCCTCGGGTCCGTCGCTCTCGTAGTACGGCGGCTCAACGCCCCGCTCAGGGCCTTGAGCGGGGCTCTGCGGGCCGCTTGAATCCTCGGCGGCCATCTGAGCCACGGAGGGGGCGGCCGGGTCGCTGGTGGCCTCCTGGCCGTTTTGGGTGGGGGGTTCATCGGTGTTGTCGAACAAGTCGAGCTGAGTCAACGGGTCCTCCGGCTCTTCGTCCGTGACCTCGGGCGCCAGGTTCTCAGAGGCTGGGCGGGTTTGCGGCGGAACGGACGGCTGGGATGTCGGAGCAGCGGCCTGCTGTGCGGTCGGCGGTCCGGCGACGGGAGTGAACGGGGCGGGCTGAGGAGTAGGCGGGGTGTCCGGGCGGGGCGGCAGCCCTGCGGCATCCCCGCTGCCGTCTCCTTCGTCCAACTGCGCTGCGGCCAGGTCCCACACACGGCGGCGGCCGCCGGGCATCGGCCGCCGCGGCTTGACCCAGCGTCCATTGCCGACGGACTCGTACTCCACCGCGATCACGCCGGCCTGGCGCAGAGCGCCGGTGAGCATGTCAGCGGTGGCGGTGAACGCCTCTTCTGCGTCGTGGGCCTCGCGGATCGCGATACGGGTCGCGGTCTTGTGGTCCAGCCACAGCCGTTCCACCGGTTCGGGGTCACCATCCCCTTGCACTCTGGTGACGACGCCCACCCGGGTGCCTCCCGCGCGCAGCACGGGGGGGGTGACCGGGTCGGCGCCGGCCTCGGTGGTGGACCAGCCGTAGCGCATCGCGGTCTGACGGTCCGAGGGGCAGAGACCATCCTGTCCCACTAGGTGGGCGCGCCCGGCGGCGAAGGCGCTTGCCAGGTAGCCGAGCAGACGGCGGTGCGCCGCCTGGTTGGCCAAGAGCTGGCGCTCACGGTCGGCGGCGTCCACCAGCGCGGCCCAGGCGGTGGCCCACCATCCGGCGGCCTCCTCGGCGCTCACGGCCTGGACCTCCTGGAGGTACCGAAGCATCATGTGCCAGCCGCTGGCGAACTGGCCCAGATGCTCAGCGGGCCGGTCGCCGCAGTACGGGCGCAGCCGGTGCGCATAGTGGTCGGCCAACTCGCCTACCTCGGCGTGCAGTTCCTCGTAACGGTGCGCGATCCACTGCACGTATGAGGCGGTCAGCAGGGCGCAGTCCGCTGCGACCTCGGGGCGGGAGATGGCCACTACGTTGTCGAGGTTGATCTCGTCGCGGTTCATGTGGATGGTGAGCATCCGCTGCTGCGCGGAGTCGGTAGACGCGAGCACTTCCGACGTCTGGATGAACGAGCCGCGCGGGCCGCGCTGCTCGTCGAGGTCAAGCTCCCCGTCCTTGTAAACCAGCCGGATGCGACCCTCGCCGTTGTACTGGGTGCGGCTCAGTCGGCTGGTGCGCACTGCGGCGTCTCGGACGCTGCGGTCCGGGGCGCTGTCGTCCCCGAGGACGATTGTGTCCTTGAGGCGGTAGAGCACTTCGTTCGTGCCGAGTTGGGTGGAGCCGGTGTCCGAGATGGACAGCAGGGACTCCGATCGGGACAGCCCTGGTGCGTGGTGGCGGACCACGATGGTGCCGACGCCCGTCTTCACGCTGCCGGGCAGGCCGTACAGGCAGATGGAGGAGGGGCAGCGGCCGAACGGTGCGCGGTAGACGAGCCCCAGCATGGCGACTGCGGCGAACTCTGGCACGAATCCGGGGATGGACAGCGACGACAGGGCGGCGCGGCGGATCTCGCTGGGCTCCTGTGACGGAGCGGGCAGCGCGAGCAGGCCCAGTCGGCCAGGGAACGACGTGCGCAGCGGCACCAGGCCGTCGACGGTGATGCCGCCGGACGCGGTGACGTACATGTGTCGGCCGTCCGGCAGGCGGCGCCAGCCGGTCGCCGCGTACACCGGGACACGTTCGGCGTCCTCGCTCAGTGCGCGGATCGCGTCGCGGATCTGGCTGACGGCGGTCTTGCTCGACTTGTAGTAGACGTTCTGCCAGGGCAGGTTGTGCAGCCACGCCCCGGTGTCAAACGACTTCAGGCTCACGTGCATGAGCACGGGCTGGTCGCTGTGCTTGGGGTGGACGAGCTCCAGGACGTAGCCGCTGGTCGCCCGCTCTCTCTCCGGTTCGTCCTCGGTGGACGCCGTTTGCGGGGTGTCGGCGGTGTCCTTGTACTCGACGCGCACGATGCGGGCCGCCACGCCCAGGATCACGTCGAAATTCGTTTCGTACTGCTTGGTGCCCTCATCGTCGGTGCCCAGCAGCTTCCGGGTGACCTTCACGACTTCGCCGTGGCGCAGGGTGTATTCGTCGCGGCGGTTGGGTCGCCCGTCGTCCCCCGCGATCGGCTCCCCGACCGAGGCCGGCGAGGTGTGCACCGTGCCGGACGCCGAGCTGATGGTAGGCACCGTGGCCCGGTCGGGGTCGAGGACGTCCTCGGGCACGGCGACCAGGCCGTCCAGGTCCAGGCCCGCGTCAAGGTGGTCGACCAGGTCGGCACCCTTCGTCTCGACGGGGGTGTGCAGCACCGAGACCGATGCAGCGACCGGCAACAGCGCATCCCGGATCGCGCGCGCCGACCGGTACCCCGGTGTATCGCGGTCCGCGAGGATCACCACGTGCAGCCCGGTGAACAGCGCGGACCACTCGGGATTCCACCGTGTCGACGCCGACCCCGGCTTCGTCGTCGCCAGCAGCCCCATGCCGACGGCGGCGTCCACGACCTTCTCGCCCTCGCCGACGTAGACCGTCTGCCCTGGCAGGGACCGCAGCAGCTCCGGCAGCCGGTACAGCGGCGGGTCCTCCGGCATGTGGAACTCCACACCCGGACCGGTCTTCTTCGGCCGCTCCCACGAGATGGACTTCGCCGGCTTCTCAGCGGTTTCGCACACGGAGCAGCCTGGGCACTCCCGGCGGATCTTCTCCCCCACCACTACGCCGTCGACGTCGACGTAGGTGTACCGGGCTGTCTCGACACGCTTGCCGGGAGGAGTGGCGCAAACCGGCTTCTTCGGTGCCTTCTGGGTAGGCACTGTCTTGCGGTCAGCGCGCCGGTCCTGAGAAACGCTGCTCAGCGGCCGGCGCTTCCTGCCCTCCGGCATCGGGTCGTCGTACAGGTCCGCCCGGGACAGGCCGAGCGCGCCCAGCACGGCGTCGGCGGCGCAACCTGCGTGGCAGTAAATGAGCGTTTTACGCTCGGATGGGTGGTAGTCGATCGCGAGCGACGGGGCCGCGTCGTCGTGTGCAGGGCAGGTGGCCTTCGCCTTCTGTGACCTGCGATATTCGAAGCGTGACCCACCGGCGCTCAAGCGCGACAGAATCAAGCCGTATGAGGCGGTGCTCTCGGAGAACGCGGCCGACATTGCTACCCTTCAAGGGTTGGGCAGACAACACGCCACACCGTTGACGCGGTGCAACGCCTTGACTTAGCGGTAGGGCTCTGGGTGTGAGGTCAGCTTTTGCGGGGTCCGCCGGGTGGTGCCGGGGGGCCCCGCATCATTCACGGGCTCATACGGCCGCTGCCTTCCGCCGGGCCGCCATCCGGGCGGAACGCTTCTGCATCCCGAGTAGCCGCTTCACGGCCTTCCCGAGAGCTTCCTCTTCGCGAACGCGCTCGATCTCCGCACCCACCCTCCGGGCGAGGTCGGGGTCCGCCGCGTGGATGCGCAGTAGCGCCCGCGTGAGGTCGGTCGTGGTGGCGCGGTGCTGATCGCGCGACGCTTTGAGGAGTGCGAATTCGGTAGCGGGCAGGTCCGCGGTGACGCGGGTCGGCTTAGGGGCATCCGGAGACTCGCCCGCCTGGAGATCGGTGCTGCCCGGCACAGGCGCTGCGTGCTGTGGCATTTCACCCTTCCCATCGCTTGATCTACATCGACGTACTGACGCTATCGGTACGGACGGCGATCATGCCAGACGTACGCGGCGTGTCATGTGGGAATCTTGACAGGGCGCCAGGCGTCCGCCGATATCTCGGCGGAGCGGGTCGCGGACCGCGGGATACCGTGAGGGACGGCGTCCCGCCAGGTGAGAGGCCCAGCCGCGCAGAGGGGGAACGCATGCATCACACCATGACCATTGAGGTGACTGACGGGGGCGTCTGGGTGGACGGCGCCCAACTGCCACTGCCGGGTGGGGTGGTCGACGTCGACGCCGCCCGTGCGGCGGCTCTCCAGGTGGTGGTCGACGCCGCCCGGGAGGGTGGGCGTCCTGTCAACGTCACCGCGCTCGACCCCGATGGCCCCGTGTGGCAGCTCCACGTTCAACCTGACGGCACGGTCCGCGACGGCCACGTGCGCGACGAGCTGCACGACGACCCCGCCGGCCACCGCATCCCGGCGCAGTGGCGGGCCCGCCTCGCCGAAATCGACACGGCCGTCATCGGAGGCCGGCCTCGCGCCGCAGTGGTGCTCGCGCACCAGTTGGTGGACGACATCACCGCCGACAGCGGAGACCGCCATCCGTGGGCGCTCCAGGCCCTGGAGGTCTACGCGCAGGTTCTCCTGGTGAGTGGTGACGCGGCTGCGGCGGTCGGCCAGTACATCGCGGCCGCCCAGCGATGGGCGGAGATCGGTGATCCCGCCGATTCCTACTGGCGGGCCGCATGCCGAGCGTTCGAGGCGTGGCGAGCCTGCGCCGACGTGGCCACCGCTGTGTGGAGTGGCGAGCGCCTGGTCGACCTGCTCCGCCTGCCAGCGGCCGGCGACCGTTCGCTGCCTGCCGTGCGGACCGTTGTGGATCGGCTCGACGGGCTGTACACCCACGTCGGGTGAGAACCCCCGGCTCCTGGTCAGTTGTTGGGCAGACATGGAGCCGGGGGCGTTCCCCTTCAGGCGGAGTCCGGGCGCGGTGTGAGGTGGCGCCGGGGGAGTCCGCCGAGGTGCCCCCGGCCGGTCGGGGGGCGGATTAGCGGGCCGGCCGGGGGCGGACTGGGTGGTCATCTGGTCATCGAGGCCGACCGGATGCAATGCAGGTCTTGCCCAGGAACAGTCGACTAGTCAGCAGGCCGGTGGCGATGTAGCTCTCCACCACTGGGCGGGGGGCGCAAGGCGTGAGTGGGTCCAGGCCCGTCAGGATGACCACGGGACCGCCGTCTGCAACGAAACGCGCCCAGGTAGCGCCGACGGGAGCGTGCATCTGAAAGGGGCAGTCGTCCAACTCCAGCAGGACGGATGCTGTGGGACCCAGCAGCAGGCGTGGACCCACATCCGGCAGTACCTCAGTGGGCAGAGCCAATCCCAGCGCGTCGGCCAGGCCGCACATGGAGGCACAGATGCCGTCGGGATCTTCTCCCGCGCGACGGGCCGGGGGGTGCGCGATCAGGAAGAAGCCGATGTGCCCGGCAGGCGTGGCATCGAGCCACGTCCAGACGGCGGCCGTCGCGAGGAGACCCGCGCTTGGGCGGACGGGCGAAAAGGGAGTCGTCATCACCCCTCCTCACGCTGGTATGAGACGCCGAATTCAGCCCACACCACGTTGCCGACTGCTTCGGGCTCTACAGCCCACTGCCGGGCCAGGGCAGCGACCAGCAGCAGTCCGCGTCCCCGTTCGTCCATAGGGGAGGGGCAGCGCTGATGAGGACGGCCCGACCCTAGGTCGTGGACTTCGACCCTCAACAGGTCGCTGGAACCGGTGAGTTGGACCCGGACCTGGGCGCCGGCCCCGTACAGCACGGCGTTGGTCGCCAGCTCGGACATGCACACCACGATGGTGTCGATCTGCTCAATGCCCCACGTGCTCAGTACACGACTTGCCCAGCGACGTGCGTTTCCCACCTGACGCGGCTCACGGGCGAAGCGCTGAGCGGCGAAGGCAATGCGATCAAGCGTTTGCATCGGCTAACCCCCTGAGTGGATCAGTACCTACAGGTAACCGCCCCGCGGCGCTTCGGAGTACCGTCAAGGGGGGTGTCGAACGGTGTCGGTTCACAGGGGCAGGTGCACATGACGAAGAGGCCGAATGCGAAACTCCGGCAGGCCCTGGAGCTGTCCGGCATGAGCCGTACCGAGTTCGCCCGCCGCGTGCGAGCCGCAGCTCTGACCTGGGGAGAACCGCACATCAGTCCTGATGCAACAGGAGTCCGACGCTGGCTGGATGGAGAGATTCCGCGGGCACCCGCACCGGACATCATCGCCGATGTTATTTCGGGCGAAGTCGGCTATCGAGTTACTACATACGATTTGGGGCTTTCTGACGCACCCAGCACCGACCGGGCGATCCTCTACAACCCGTCGATCGCCGTTACGGTAGAGGCCGTTGCCGATCTGGGGAGGGCCGACGTGGACCGTCGCTCGTTTCTTGCTGCTGCCCCTTTTACCGCTGTCGCCGCTGTCGGGCCCTCCCGAGACTGGCTCCTCTCGACGCTTGACCAAGAGCCCGAATCCGGTCCGCGGGTGCGCTTCGAGGACGTCACCGCGGTGAAGAACATGTTCGGGGAGTTCCAGAAGATGGACGTCCTCGGAGGGGGCGGGAGCGGCCGGCTCATCCTCGCCGCGTACGTCTCGACCCACGTACTCCCGCTACTGCGCCGCACCTACACGGACGACGTCAGGCGTGCGCTCTGTGAGGCGGCCTCTGAGCAGACGTACCTCCTGGGGTGGATGGCATACGACAACGGTGAACACGGCATCGCGCAGCGGTACCTCGTACAGTCGCTCCGCCTCGCAGAGGAGTCACGGAACCCTGCTCTGGGGGCGCACGTCCTCGCCGGGATGGCCGACCAGGCCACACTGCTAGGCCACCCCGAGGAGGGCCGGCGCCTTGCGCAGGCAGGCCGGGCCGGCCTGGGCAAGGCGTCGCCCGCGTGCATGGCGGACCTCTGGGCGCTGGAGGCTCGGGCCCTCGCCCGCATGGGGCAGACCGCCGAGGCGTCCCGTGCCGTCTTCCGCAGCGAGGCTGAGTACGCCCGCGTGCAAGGCGGTGACGAGGCGGAATGGGCTACCTTCATCGACCCCGCCTACCTGCACGGCGAGTACGCAGTGACCTTCCGCGACCTCGGACAGGGCGCGCGAGCCGAAGAGCACGCACGCCAGTCCATCGCACACGCACGGAAACAGAACCGGGCCCGCCGGGGCGCCATGTCGCACGCCGCCCTGGCCGTCTCCCATCTCCAGCGCCGCGACCTGGAAGCCGCGCACGCTGCCGGACTGCGCACGCTGTCCCTGACAACGCAGGTCAAGAGCACCCGCGCGGTCGAGGCAGTCCAGGACCTCCAGACTCGGATGCAGCAGGTCGCCGGCGCTCACCGACTTGTCGCGGACTTCACCGAGCGGGCCCGCACACTGCTGGCTGCCTGAACCCCCTCCCCCGGTGCCCCAGCAGAGGGCTACCGTGGGGGGCATGGCGAAGGAAATTCGGTTCGAGGTCTCGGATGAGGTCTACGAACAGCTTCAGCAGGCAGCGGCCGAGGCCCACGTCGACCCGGCGCAGTATGCCGAACGCGTCGTGGCCGACGACGTTGCGCGGGCCCGCTTCAACCAGGCATTCCAGGCATCCATCGCGGACAACGCGGAGACCTTCGCAGCGGCCTTCGGTACCAACGCGATCGGCGGCCGCGCAGCCTGATGGTGCTGTTTATCGATGAGGGTTGGCTGTCCGCGGCCGCGCACGCGTACGTACCTCACGACCCCGACGTCACCGACTACGGCGCGTTCGGCGCCGCCGTGGCCCGTCATCGCCACGAGACCATGGGAACCCTCGTCTACCCCGAAGCCCATCACCGTGCCGCCGCACTGCTGCACTCCCTGATCAGGGTCTCGGCGCTAGAGCATAGCAACGAGCTGTTCGCGATCGCGGTTGCTACCGCATACCTGGCAGCCAGCGGATACACCGTCAAGGTCACCCCGTCAGACGCGCTGACCTTGGCGCAGCAGACCGCGGTCGGCAACGTAGACGTCAGGGACATCGCCGCCGCCGTCAAGGGGTGGACCGCAACCTAGAGGTCGGGCCGGCCTCTCGCGAAGCCCAACGCGACTGATCATCTTCAATACGCCGGTCGCCGTGTTGACCACTACCTCGCCAAAATGCCGGCCGATCCCACTGTCCCACCGCGGACACCGGGCCGTCCCCCGTTCGGCAGCCCCGCAGGACCGATCGGGACTGAAGCCCTGGTGTTAGCCCGGAATCTGTCGACTGCTGCTGACCAGACCTGTTCCTCCGCAGGCTCGGCCCATTCCGATCCCGACTCCTGATCCTCGCCGTCTCCGGACCGTTCCTCGCCCACAAGCCGGGCGAACGCGGCCTGCTCGGCGGCACGGTCGGCGGCTGGAGCTCCGAGCAGCAATGCGGCCCCCTGACGAAGGAGCAGCCCGCTTCCTTCCAGCACGGCGAGAGCCCGGCCAATCTGGTGCCAGCTGATCCCAGCCTTCGCGGCCGCTTCCACCGCCGGACACGACACCTCGTGAACCGCCATCACCAGCAGCTCGACCGCCGCGAACGCCCCCGCCGGATCTTCTGCGACCTGGCGTCGGAACCACTCCAGCAGCACGTCCTCCGCAAGCTCATGCACCGGCGGAAAATCCCGGGTTGCCTCTACGTCCATGCCCACTCAACGAACCGGAGCTCACTGAGCAACGACACCCCTTGTTCGAATTCCAACCAGCGAGCATCCACGCGAGGTTCAGACGTAGGCACTCAGGTCCTACATCTGGATGTTTGCTGTGATCCAGTCTTTGAGCGGTCGGCCGGTAAGGGCATCCACGAGGAGGTCCGCAGCGTGTGCAGGGCTGATCCCGACGCTTCGAGCCTCGGCAGTGAGCCAGGTGCTGAGCCGGTCGACCTGGGAGGCGCTTAGGACCAGTTCCTCGGGCTCTTCGGCCGGGCCGGCGTCGATGTCGTCGTCGGTCGTTCCCAAATTTGGGAACGAAGGCTGCTGCCTGACTGTGCCAGTGACGGGTGCCTTCGTGCTGCGGGGGGGTACATCATCGGGCGTACTTGCCTCGCCTGGCGGGAGTTGCCGAGGGACGAACAGCGTCTCCAGCTGGGGATCGGCGCCCGATCGTAGGTAATCGCCCAGGTTGGTCACGACATCCGCGGTCACCCGCAGTGCAGCCTGTCGGCCGTGGCGGCACAACTCGGCGTACCAGTGCGCGACCAGCTCGTGCCCTCGGGACTCAGCTGCGCCGAGCAGGGCGCGGATGTGCGAGTCCGGGGCTGGGCGCTCCCATACATCGGAGATCTCTTTTGCGAGTGGCCATTCGCTGATCTCGCGGTAGGCGGCGGACTCGCTGATGCCGTCCCATTCGTCATCGAGGTACTGCTGGCGAGTGCGCTGCCCGTCTTCGCCTCGGTACAGCTTCCGCCGGAACGCGCTTTCGAGGGCCTTGCCGCGCATCCACTTGGCGGCCTGATGGTGGTCGCGGGCGGCGTGCACACGCTCCAGGTCCCGCTGCTCGCGCGCGTCGAGGGGCCCGGTACGGTCCAGGTCCTGCGGTTCGGGGATCAGCTCGGGCACGAACGGCCGCGCCCGGTCCCGGCGGGCCGGGGCCGCGCTGTCGTGGTTGGTGCCGACCGTGCTCACCGCTGCGCCTCGGGCAGGTGTCCGAGGTGGACCAGCTCGGTGACGAGCGCGTCGTACGGGGCTTTGCGCTCGGGTTTGTCGCAGGGGAAGCCGACCGCGGACGCGATCGCCTCGCGCCGGGGGATACGAGTGGACAGTACAGTCCAGGCCGGGTCAGTGCCGTTCTTGCCGCCGTTCGCGAGGAGATCGGCGTACTTCTTCGGGCTGGCGGCCCCGGCCTGGCACCGGTTGAGTAGTACGACCGTGGCCGGCGGCTGCCCGCTCGGCCGCAACGCGGCGGACCTTCGCACGAGTTTCGCCAGCGGGGTGCCGCGCTCCGGCCTGGTCAGCCGGTCGTAGTCCGCCGTGGTGGGCGAGAGTGTCACGATGGCCAAGTCCGCCACCTCCAGCACGCTGTCCACGATGTCGGGGTGGTTCTCGGCGTGCCCGGCGTCCACCAGGTTGATCCGGCTGTGATCCATCGCTGGGTAGATGGTCTCCGCGAATGCTGGGGTGTCGGCCTCATGGACTCGGCACGGGAAATCACTGGCATCACGCGCCCATGCCGTGAGCTGGAGAGACTCGTCTGCGTCATAGCAGGTGACGGGGCGGCCGGCGCGGGCGAGAGCGTAGGCCAGAAGCCCCGTGTTGGTCGTGCCGCCCATGGTCCGCGGCTTCAGGCTGGCAATCAGCATGGCGTCACCCTACGACGCTTCACGCGAGGTCTCCCCCAACCTGGGGTTACTCGGTCCACAGGAGATACAGCGGGATAGAGACGCCATCAGGCGCGTGGCCGGTGAGCAGCCAACGGTGGTAGTCGTAGGCCGAGGTGAGGGTGAGCACGATCTCGCCGTCGTGGCTCTCGTGTGGCTCGCTGATGGCCCGCAGGTCCCACGCGAATCCTAGGGGGGTGACCTGGATGATGCGTCGACCGTGCAGGTGCGGCACGGTGCGCGCGGGCACTGGGGTACGGGCGCTGGGGGAGTCGGGCCCGGCTGCGAGGCGCCGCAGCAGGGCTTGGGGCTCTCCAGCGGGTGGCGGCGGCACGGCGCGGTTGTCGGGCGGTAGACGGTGTTCCACCCAGACATGGTCGATCTGGTGGCGACGGGTTTGGGCGATGCTGCCGGGGTTGATCTGGCGGCGCCAGTAGTCGGCTTCTCCGACGACGTCGAGCCACGCTTTGCCGTCGCCGTCGCGGTGTATGTCACCCAGCACTCTCAGGTCGTGCTGGACGCCTTCACCCGGCAGGACGACTAGCGCGGGCTGCCCGTGGGGCTCGGGGATGTTGGCGGCTGGCACCGGGACCGCCGGCGGTGGCACTGCGCGGAACCACTCACCATCGACCTGGAGGTCCGGGAGCTCGTTACTGCTCATGGACGCAGTATCTCTCGTGTGCCGGGCCGCCTAGTCGGCTGTACGGCAGGTCAGGGCATGCGGCCGGGTGCAGATGAGATCGGCCCCGGCGGAGTCCGCCGGGGCCGATCGGAATCGATTTCCTGACCTACGGCCGGAGCGCGTCCGTGTGGACAGTGCAGACGGCATCGGGGTGCGACCCGGTGCTGTTGGTGTGTGCGGCCAGCAGATCACTGACCGAGTGGACGGCCTGCCACGCGGGGGCGTCGCAGTCGTCGTCATACGGGCAGGCCACGAGCAGGTCGAACCAGATATCGCCCTCTCCGTCGACGTCGACGCGCAGGGCGAGGATCATGCGGTCCGGTCCGAGGCGGATCTCACCGACGCGGTCACCGTCGGCGAGATCCGCGCCGACGCGCCAGCGCCACAACGGCAGGATCTCGGTGCCGAGCACTCGGCGAACCAGCAGCAGGTCGCCCAGGCCATCGCCGCTGTCCCAGCCGAGATCGGCGCGCCGAGTGTCGCTGGCCCGTTGCAGCAGCGCCTCGAGGCGGTGAATGTTCTCCGCGACGACGACGTGATCGAACCCTTCGGCGGGCAGGCGAGCGAACGCGTCGACCATAGCGGCGTGCTGGTCGCGCACGATCGCCTCGGGTACGCGCCGGTTCGCGGGCCGGCTCTTCTGACGGTCGACACACACGGAGGCTGGTGTACCGATGACCAGAGCAACCGTCGACATGCCGTGAAGGCGGGCGGTCGCGATCAGGTCGGCACGCACCTTCTGATCGCAGTTCGTGCTGTCGACGATCGTCATCTTCCGGCGGGACAGGCGGGCCTCCAGGACGGCCTGCAACGCGAACACAGCGTCCCCGGTGGCCTCCTGGCACCCTGGGTCGTCACTAACCAGGGCCCGGAACCTGTCGAGTTCCAGGACCTGCGTGTCGGGCCAGGTGCTGGCCCACGTCGACTTCCCGGCCCCGGCGGCACCGATCATGATCACCAACGAGGGGTCCGGGATGGTCGTGTCGACGGGCAGGAACTGGTGGGCGTTGAGGGCGTCGTTACTGGGCATGGGTGGCGGTCCTCTTCTGGTCGATGTAGCGGGGGAGTGCGCCTTCGGCCCGGACGGCGAGGTGTCTCGCCGCCTGCGGGTCTCGCTGAACGGGGATGCGGCGCAACTCGCTGCGGAGCCGTCCAGCGGAGACGATGACCAGTCCGTCGCCCAGCGAGAGGCGGCCGCGGGCGACCTTCGCACCATGCACGGCGATCAGGGGTGTGACAGGGACACCGAGGGCGAGCGAAGTTTGCTTCGCCTCCCAGCGGGTGGTCTTGATCGTCTCGGCCAGGGAGCGAGATCCGCAGTACGCGGTTCCCCGACGCATAGTTACCGTTGCCCGGGCTGTCCACGCTTTGGTGTCGATCAGGACGGCGGACTCCCCGTCGGGGAGCAGTGCGACGTGGTCGAGGTTGGCGCGGCCGCCGCCGGGGATCGCTCGATCGTGCACGACGTGCCATCCGTCCCACGTCAGCGGAGCCAGCAGAGCCGCCGTACGACGCTCGCCGTCTGCGCCAACCCGCCAACGGCGGACCTCGGGACCGACCTTGTAGATGCGCCGGGCAAGGAGGGTGGGCAAGGCCGCGCCTGCGGCCAGCGCCAGAACGCGGGCACTGGGCAACATCCGCCAGGTAATCAGCAGCACCCCATACCCGATGACCACCGCGGGCGGCAGCCACCACACGGCCGTACGGTGCTGGACGCGGATCTCAGCACGCCGAAGCCGGCGGGCCTGGTGGCGCGCAGATGCGCCGGCGTCGCGCGGCCGGTGTCGGATGCGGGCAGTCACTGGTCGTCCGGGCGCGGACAGGTGCTGGTTGCCGCGGTGACGAGTGCGGGGATCACGTCCTGCAACGCGGAGCTGACCTCGTAGATGGCGTGCATCATGCGGTCCGGCGTCGCGCTGGTGCGGAGACGATCATGTAGTGCCGCGATGGTCCGCGCCGTGGTGAGCGTTTGCTCCAGGGCCTGCCGCACGATGATTTGCGCTTCGGGGGCCGTCACTGGAGCTACGACGGGTGGGAAATCCCTCGGGTCGAATGCGGCGTCGACCTGGGTGCGTAGATGGGTGAGCAACTCGACAGGATCGGGCATAGCGAGGTCGACTGCGGGGCGCTGGCGACGAAGGGAGATGCGGATCATGAATCCTCCGGTGGTGCGAACATGCGGATGCCGGGGCGCGGTGTTGGGCAGACGTGGTCTGGCCGCGCCCCGGCGGTGTTGTGTCGTCAGGGCGCGGTAGGCGTCCACAGCGTGATGGTCTGGCCGAGGTGTGGAATGGTGGCCTTGAGGTGGCGACAGCCGTCGTCGTGCTCGTAGCTGGTGACGGAGCCGCCCAGCACGCGGTGGACGCGGCGGATCGCAGCGACGGGGCCCTCCGGTGGCACAGCGAGGCGCCCTCGTACCTCGCCAGTGGCGTCGATGTGCCAGGCGATGACCGGGGGCAGTTGCATGCCGTAGTGGGTCAGCAACGATGCGAGCGCGGATGCGGCGGCGGCCTGCCGGGGCGTCTGCGCGGTGGTGTTGATCGGTTTCATGGAGGCCTTTCGGCGGGGCCGCAGTGGCGCTGTCGCGGTCGCCCTGTCGGGCAGCGCGATGCCTTCTGCGGCCCCGTAAAGGGGGCCGGGATTCCCCAGCCCCGGCGGGTTGGGGAACTAGCTGGCCCGGGCGGCGGTCACTGCCGCTGAGGTAGCGCGCATGGCCGCTGCGGCGGCATTCGCCGCAGCCAGGTCGGCGGCGGCCTGCTGTCGGGCGGCTTCCAGTGCGGCCGCGGCGGCCGCCGCCTGCTCGGCTTGCTTCTGAGCGGCTTCCAGTGCGGCCGCGGCGGCGCGGAGTGCGTCGTAGGCGTCCATCAGACGGTCGTCCGTCCTTGGCACGTCCCGCAGGTGCGCCACGTTTCGCGGTACACGCCCTCGTCGGTGCTGCTCTCGGGCTCGCCACCGGCACCGTCGCAGTCCGGGCAGGTGGCGGCGGTCGTGGCCGCGCGGGCAAGCGTGATGATGTGCATGGGTAGGGCTCCCTGGTGTTGGGCAGGGTGTGAGGTCAGGTGGTGCTGGCCGTGTACGGGGCGCCTGGTGGTGAGCCGGGCGTGGTGCCCCCGTATGGGCCGGTGGAGCTTAGGTCGTGCTGGTCATGATGGAGACGGTTGCTGCGCTGATGCCGAGCAGTGATCCGGCGTCCCGGGTGGAGACGCCCTTCTTGCGTACCAGCTGTTCAGCTAGTGGCGTGGCCAGTTCGCGGGCCTTCAGGGCGAGTTGGTCTGCCTGGAGCCGCATCGTTCGGGCCTCGGCGATCCGTGCATCGAGGTCGGTGTCTCCGGTGCT
Organism: Streptomyces sp. SN-593; assembly: GCF_016756395.1. NCBI lineage: Bacteria > Bacillati > Actinomycetota > Actinomycetes > Kitasatosporales > Streptomycetaceae > Actinacidiphila > Actinacidiphila reveromycinica. The sequence continues at coordinate 26,267 of NZ_AP018367.1, read as the reverse complement.
GATGGTCACCAGCAGCAGGACCCCGTCCGTGTCCGTGGGTTCGTCGTTTCCTTGTGCGGTGTCCCGGCGGATCAGCACGGAGTCCTTGGGGACTCCGTGCTGATCCGCGATCGCCTGACGCAGTCGCGTGTCCAGTTGGCTCAGGGAGCGGTGCGCCGGGCGCACCTCGGGCAGCTCGTCGACGACCGCTTGCCAGATGCCGCCTGATTTCAGGACGGCGCGGGCGTGGTAGCTGCTCGGGGTGGGGCTCATGAGATCAGTGGGTCCTCTCGCGGACCACGCCGACGGCGTGCGCGAGGGAGAGCCAGTCCGAGTCGTCGGTGCCGAGGCCGGCCGCGTCCCGCAGGTGCGCGGTGAGGGGGATGATCTGGTCGGCGGCCGCGGCGAGCTTGTCACCGTCGTTGGGGTCGCAGGCCAGTTCCATCAGGGCGGCGGCGCCGATCGAGAGTTCGTCAGGGCTGATCCGGAGCGCGTCGGGTACGGCGTGCAGGGTGGTCATGGACAATAGACTTCTCCTCTAGGAGGCGGGGCGCGGCGTTCGTTGGTAGCGGGGCCGCGCCTCGCGTTTTGCCGGACGGCTGCCCGACCTCTCCATAGTGTTTAGTGCCTGAACAGATGTCAAGTCACCATACGATCGTGTCTCAAAAGACATCCGTGCAACAGCGAGGGCCCGGTCATTCGACCGGGCCCTCGCTGCCTCTCCGCGGTCAGGTGCTGGAGCTGGTGTCGGTGAGCGCGGAGTCTGGCAGACGTCCGAACTTCAAGTTCTCGTTCGTGGCGTTGTAGGCACGCACCTTGACGTTGCTCCCGGTGTGCGGGGCCTCCACTACTTCGCCGCGCTTGACGACGATCATCACGTGCCCCGGCCCGGGCCCCTGCTCGCCCCACCCGGTAAACGCCAAATCCCCCGGCTGTTCCTGACCGCTGGCAATCGGGGTGGCGATGTTGTACATCTGCTGACTGGTCCGGACGGTCAGTTCCCGGCCGGCCTGACGCCAGGCGTAGATGACCAAGCCGGAGCAGTCGAAAGCATCGGGGCCGGTGGCACCCCACACGTACGGTTTCCCGACCTGGTCCAGGGCTGCCTGGAGCATGGTGAGGGTGGTTCCGGTGGCCGTGCTGCTGACGCTGGTGCAGCCGGATGTGTCGATCTGGGTGATGTTGCCGGTACTGGGGCCGACATCAGCGACGATCTGCACGGCCTGTTGCTCGTGGTCGGCGTAGGCGTCGGGGAACGCAGAGTGCTGGACACGCTGAGCAGCGACGGTCACCGGCATGTCCTCCCAGCCCTTGATGGTGAGCAGGTGCTTGTAGAACGAGGTGCTGGCGTACGTCGGGTCGAGGATCTGGTCACGAGTTCCCCAGCCTTGTGAAGGGCGCTGCTGGAACAAGCCGAGGGAATCGCGGTCGCCGTGGTCGAGGTTATGCAGACTGCTCTCCTGGAGCGCCGTGGCGATCGCGATCACCTGCCCTTTGACCGACACGTTCATCTGCTGTCCGACGGCGATGATCGTCTGAGCGTTCGTCACCTGGTCCCCGGAAAGGTCGACCGCGGCAGCGCCCTTGGCGTCGCCAACTGATACGCCGCTGATCGGGCAGTCGACGCTGGCCATCTCGCTGGAGGCGTCCGCGCTGAACATCGCACCGGCAGAGACGACCAGCGCGAGGCAGCCAGCGAGGCCAGCCGCGGTCGCGGTAAGAGCGATCCGGCGGCCGGCCCGGCTGGACAGCATCACCGCGGCTGCGGGCATCTACTCCACCGCCTGGGCGTCGGGGCGTACATCGGCGACCTTCCACGCAGTGCCGTCCCACCTCAGCGAGACCGACACCACGCCCTGGTCGGTGCTGACGGCTGCCGAGGTGCTGGCGGTGGCACCGGTGTCGGTGACCTTCGCGGTGCCGGTGACCCGGGTAGCCGGCACTCGGGACGGGTCCACGGTGGCGAGAGCGTCCGCGAATCCCGGTGTGGCGTAGGCGTCGACCCGCACGAGCCACCCCGGGTTGGGCTGGTGAGAGGCCCACGCCGCGACGAACGCTGTTGCCACGTCCAGGGCGTCACCGACGGACGGAGTAGCCGGTGTCGGGGCCGTGGTGTGGGTTGCGTGGGGGGTTACGTGTGCGATGGCTGGCGGTGCCGGGGCAGGCCGTGCGGCCTGCCCCTTGCTGTGGTGGCACGACCCGGACAGGACCAGCAGGACAATCAGGCCGGCGATCACGAGCAGCAGCCGGCGTCGGCTGTAGAGAGGCCAGCGCGCGATCTGGCGGATCAGGTCAGACATTGCCGTCCTCCGGCAGATCGGGAGTGCTGGTGCCGGAATGGGGCCCGCGGTCATCGTGGATCGCATAGCCGTTGGTGGGAGTGAACACGACGTAGACGCTGCTGCCGTCCTCAGCAGTGGTGGGTTCGATGACCGCTGAGGGTGGGCTGCTTGGGGCCGGGGCGTCTACGACAACCGGGCCCGTCGGCCCGCCCCTGTACGGCACGTCGCCGCTGGGGGGCGGAGAACCTGCCGGCGGCGCGCTGGGCAGCGTCCGGCGCGCAGGGGCCGGCGGGCGCGGCATGGGACCAGATCGTGCTGGCCGGGCCTCGGCCGGCACGCGTTCCACGCTGATGTCGAGGTCTTCTGCACGTGTCCGCTGCCCGGGAACACCAGCGCCACCGGGGACGAAGAACCCGCCGCCGCCAGGCCCGGGATGCCCATCCGGTCCGGCGTACCCGTAAGCGCCGGCCTGGTCTCCGGCTTCGTCGTCGCGGGGCCATCCGCGACCTGCGAGCACCAGGTCCTGGCCGACCGGCGTTTCCTCCTGCTGCTCCTCGACCTGTTCTTCGGCGACGGTGTTGGGCGCCACGGCGTCGTCCTCGGAGCCTGCCGTGCCGTTGGTCTTGAGCCATTTGCCGATCTGGCGGGCGTTCCAGCGCCCCTTTGCATAGCCGAGCGCGCCGCCGACCACGGCCGCCTTGGCGCGGGACAGTGTGCCTACGCCGTCTCCGGCCCAGTTGCGATTGGGGCTGACCATCGAAGTGAGGGACCTGAACGGCTTGCTGATGCTCCACAGAATGGCGGTCAGGACGTAGAGCAGGACGACGGCGAACCACTGGGGAACGGCGGTGGAGCTGATCAAGGCGCGGTTGAAGAGGACATCGAGCGCAGCGGCGAGACAGAAAAGGGGCGCGTTGATCACTGCGGCGGCTGCGGATTTGCCCAGAGTCTGGGCGGTGCCTGCCATCCGGCGGTGGATCGCGATAGGCGCGACAGCCGGTGCGAATACCACGAGGAGTTTGATGATCGTGCGGGCACATGCCAGCACGATCGACGCGGCGATGCTGTAGCTGTTTGCGGGAATGGCCGCGAGTGCGGCGATGAACGAAGCCCAGAGCCGTCCGGAGGTGTGGCCGGTGAGATACCCGTAGGCCACGGGGTCCTCCTTCTGGACTTTCGACGCGATGTCTTTGAACGCGGCTGCCTTCGCAGCAATGACGGCGTCCTTCTGAGTGGTAGGGAGACGCGATTCTGCCCATGTCAATGCCTGGGTGTCGTAGAGCTGCATCCCATACTTCTTCGCCACAGAGCAGTCGGAGCAGCCGAATTCACCGTCCAGCCACTGCTGGTAGATGATCGAGCCGACCAGGAGGTTCCCCTCAGACGTCTGAGGATCGGAGCCGTGATCCGGATCGCCAGCTACGCCTTGTTGAATACGCCCGATGGTCTGAGTCATCGCGGTGTCCGTGATGCTGCCAGCCTGAGTGGGATAGCTGAACGCGAACGTGGTGACGACCATGACCAGAGCAGCCCAGCCGATGGCCTGTGCCAGGCCGGGCAAGTTTTTGGCCCGGGCTTGGAACAGCAGAACACATCCGAGCAGCACAATGGATGTCCCGATCCACGGGGTATAGACGGCGTCACGAACTGCCTTTGTCGCCTGGGAGAACACAGGGTTGAGTTTGGACATGTAGCCGGTGCCCGCGCTCTCCCGCTGCATCTTGACCGCGAGATCGGTCCACCACTTGGTGGCGTCCAGCGACCGGTTCGCGAGCCAGTTCTCGAACGAGCTGCCCGGATCGCGGACGTCTCCGCCGCACCCCAGGTCGTAGGTATTCCACTGGAGACCGGCCATGCCGTACTGCTCATACAGGTGCGACGTCGCCGTTGCACTGCTCGGGTCGATCGGAGCGGGTGCCGTAGTGGGTCCGCCCGCAGTCCACGACATGACCCCCTGTCCCGGAGACTGAGCCATGGGTGGGCTCTTGCAGTCGCCGAACAGGTTGTCCAGAGGATTACTGCTGCTCGACGTGCTGCTGCCGCTGCTGCCGCCGTTGGCGTCCTTGCAGGCGTCCTTGGTTGGCCCGCTGAGCTTCTTGCACGGGTCCGAGCTGGGCGTCGGTGTCGGCTGGGGGTTGTCCTTCTGGCACTTCGACAGAGTCGATCCGTTCAATCCTTGACACGGATCAGTGGCGCTAGCGGTGCTGGTGGTTGGTCCCGCCAGCACCGCGCCGACCACCGCCAGGAGGATGCCAAGGAACAGCAGCCGTCGGCGGGATGTGAGTAGCGTCATCGGTTCCCGTCCTTTGCGAGCTCAACGAACGGGTTCGATCGGGATCGGTGGGGGTTGGCGGTCGAGTTGAGGGCGTCGCGTAGCGCCGGCCGGTCCAGGCGGACCGTGATGCGCTCCATGCCGTCGTTGCCGTCGTTGAAGATGAACTCTCGCCACCCCAACCGGGTGTTGGAGCTGCGGGACTGATTCGACAGCCCCTCGAGGATCTCCTCGTAGCCGTGGCCGGGTTCGATGCCCAACAGTCCCAGCGCGGCGCGCTGCGCCTGGGCTCCGATGGTGCGGCCCACAAACACTGAGTCGACCCAGTTCTCGACGCCCGCGGTGAGGATGTCCCCGCCGTCCTGGGTGGCGTATAGGGCCCGGGTGTTGTGTTTGCGGGAGTCGCGGCCGGTCTTCTTGACCAGGGTCCGGCCGGACGGGACCGACAGCAGAGCGTGGGTCTCGTCGAGGAACAGCCCCTTGCGGTCGTTCATGTCCCGGTCGTAGATGGAGCGCTGCGCGTACCAGCCAGCCAGGTACAGCAGGGGCATGCTGTACTGCTCCTCCAGCGTCCATTCGCTGGGAGGGGTGCCGTCGGCGGGCAGAGTCAGGCCGCGCAGGCTCATCACCACCAGGCGCTGGTGCGCGGTCTGGTAGCGGTCGTCACCGTCAGCGGGAGGGAAGATCAGTTGCCCCTGCGGTAGCTCGGCGGCGGCGTGCAGCAGCTTCGCCAGGTGCCCGGCGTGCTCTGCGAGGCCCAGCCCCGATTCGGCTTCCAGCTCCTTGATGATCGCGTGCGGAGAGGAGTGCACGGACGCGTCGGTCCTGCCGGCGGCCAGCAGCAGCGCGGTCTGCGTCTGCTGGCTACCGGTGATCTGGGCGGGTAGCAGACCCCGCATCGCGTCGATCGCCAGGGTGCGCCGCTGCGCGGCCGCGGCCTGGGTGTCCCGCTGGAGGGCCAGGCTGGCCTCCAGCGCCGGGTCGTCGTAGTCGGCGTACTGCTCTGGGGTGTAGTGCTCGGGCCGGGGGTCGGGGATCACGTGGTACGGGTTGAGAGTTCCGGGTTCGGCCCGCATCAGGTCAATCCGTCGGGAGTACGGCCGCAGCTCCGGGAGGTCGCACAGCCGGGTCAGCGGCCCCGACGGGTCGAGCACCACCCAGGGCACGCCCATCCGTGTCGTGTCGTATACGACTTTTCCGCACAGAGTGCTCTTGCCGCCGCCCAGGGTGGACAGGACCACCGTTAGGCCGGAGCGCTCACGCTGCTCGGTGCTCATCCATGGGTGCCACATCACCGCGCGTCGGGATACCCCGGACGTCGAGCCGATGTGGGGGCCCACGCGGTCGCCGACCAGAGCGGTGGCGGCCGGCAGGGACCCGGCGAGGGTGGTCACGGGCATCCGCCGCCGGTAGCCGGTGTGGGCCAGGTCCTCCCCGGGGATGAACTCGCGGGCCATCGTGTACTGGTCTGAGGGACGCTTGATGACGACCTGTGGCGAGTACATCTTGATGACCTGGTCGGCCCGGTTGCGGACGTCCTCGGCGGTGGCCGCGGAGACCGCGATGCGAATCCAGCCGTGCACACGGGTTGCCAGGCCGGAGAATCCGCTCCTCGTTTCGTCTTCGATCCCCCGCCCCTGGTCCCGCTGCCGGGAGAGCTGGAGAGGGACGTCGACGTCGTGCTCGGCGTGGTGGTTGACCTGGTGGCGGATGCGGTCGAGCTGGTCGCGGATGTCGCGGTCGGTCTGCGCAGGTTCCCGGACGTCGAAGACGCCGGAGACCTCGTAGGGGAACCGCAGCCGGTCCAGTCGCTGGAGCCAGGGGCCATACCCGGATTCCGGGATGTCGGGCAGGTCCATGCGGCTCATCGTCAGGATGGTCACGTAGCGTTCCACGCGCTGGCCGTTGCGGTCGCCGGCGATCCGCAGGTGCGGGGCGTAGGGCTCGGGCGCGCTCCACTCGACGCCGTCGGTGTGTTCGGCGAGATCGCTCGGCGACCAGACGCTGTCAGGCTGCGGTGGCGGGTCGAGCGGGGCGGGTAGACCGAGGCCGATGGAGCGGGTCAGCAGCCAGTCCATGTCGTGGGCCTGTGCGGGGGAGGCGTCCATGCCCGGAGCGCTCATCGTCCGGTCGATCTCCGTCAGGTCCCGGCCGAGTGCGGCCAGTTCGCGGTCCAGCGCGCCGCGCAGCACCTTGTTCGCGGCCCGGCCTGCGCCGGAGACCCGGCCCAGGCGCACCCCGTAGTAGATGACCTTGTCATCAAGCGGTAGTCGAGCGACCTGGAGCTGTTCCTCCTGGAGATAGCTCTCCCAGCCGGGCAGCGGGTTGACGACGGAGCGGTGCAGGGCCTCAGCCCAGCGGGCGACCGGGTACGGGCGGTGGGTGATCCGGAGGTAGAGCCGGCGGCCGGTGAGTTCGGCCAGGCGCTGGGCGTGAGCTAGTACGAGCTGGTTGCGCTCGCGGTCCGTTTTGAAGCTCCAGCGCTGAGGTTCGGCTACGTACCAGGCGGTGACGTAACCGGTGCGGGTGACGGTCAGGTTTCCAACGACGTCGGTGAGCGCGAGTCCGGTGCGGTGCCCGGTGTCGGGTGTGCGGCGCTGAGTCGTGAGCAAGCGGTCAAGGAGCCGCGGGCGTAGGGATGTTCGTGTTGATTTCGTAGCATGAGTGGTCATTGATCCCTCATTCACCTGTGTTGGGCAGGGTGGGTGGTCTGAGTGGTGATGTCAGCGAGTCCGGCGGCGTACGGCCCTCAGAGACAGTCGGGCGGTGGTGGCGCCTGAGCGTCGGTCCCGTGGTGCCTTGACCTCGTGCCAGAAGGCGATGACCACGGCCCGAGCGGTGTTCTCGTGGTCGACGTGATCCATGATCTTCATCGTGGTGTAGATCACCGCGAGCAGTGCGTAGAGCGCCGCCCAGAAGCCGATGACGTGGACCTTCACCTCGATGCTGAGCGCGAGTACATAGAGCAGGCTGCCGATGCCGTAGGCGCGATACCGCACGCGGAATGGGAATGTGCGCTTGGTCGGACCGAGGAAGACATCGTCGACGGCATAGACCTCGTCGTCGTTGTGCATCCTCATCTCAGTTCCCTGCGGCCTTCGTGCTGCTGCCGTGCCAGATCAGACTCACGAGCCACGAGCCGATGCTCGGGGCGAAGCCCCCGACGCCCACGCCGATCACGGCGAGGCCGATGAGCGCGCCGCCCACCATGTTGACCGTCGATGCGTGGTCTTTCTTGCGGGCGTTGTACAGGATGATGCAGCCGGTGATCATGACGCCGAGCGGCACGATGTTGTCGGTGAGCCAACTGCGCACGCCGGCGGTGTCCGCACCGCTGGCAGCGGGAGCGGCCAGGACGGCCGCGGCGGCGATTCCCTTCACTCCGCGGGGGGCGAGCGCGGCCTGCAACTGCCGTCGCTGACGCGCCTGTCGGAACTGGTTGGGCAGGCGCCTGATCGTTGTGGGGGCGTGCATGGGGGTTCCTCTCCCGTCGGTGCCACCAGGTGATAGGTAGTCACATGTGACACAGTGAACATGAGTCACTACAGGATAGACGGAAACCGAGCCTCAGATACAGGCATTTCGGCGAACTAGTGAGCTGTAGACGCAGGTCAGCCGGACAGCCCTACCATGTCGCATGTAACAACATGGGGAAGCGATCAGTAGCGGGGGAGTCAGGCGGATGCGAGCGCATGTGGTTGGGCATCGGGAGCGTCAAGGGTGGTGTGGGCTCCACTACGGCGGCGCTGGAACTGGCGTATGCCGCCACCCGGCGACGAGTGGGGCGCCGACATCGGCGTGTAGCCGTGATCGACCTGGACCCGCAGGCCGCGGCGACCGAGGCCGTCGAGCCGGCCAGCCGCGAGGTCGGTGTGAAGGATGTTTTTGCTACCCGCCAGCAACTCTCGCTGCGCGATGTTCTGGTGCCTACCTCTTGGCCTCGAATTCTCATTGCTCCGGCATCCAGGGAGCTGGCAAATCGGGAGGTAGACCTCACGCCCGCGAGTATGCACGTGTTGAGGGAGGCTCGGGACTCCGAGGAGATTGCGGATCTTGTGGACGACGTGATTATCGATATCCCGCGCACGGGGGGAAGGGTCGCATTTTCCGGACTCCTGGCGACCGAGAGGTTTTTCGTTACTGCAAAGGCGACGATGTGGGCATTTCAAGGAGCGGAGGATATGACATACAACGCATTGCGAGTGAAGGGGTTAGGGAATGATCGGCTGAGCGTTTCCGGCTATATCGTTTCCGATTATGAAGAGAGTTCCGCGTCGTTGCGAATCCTCAATGATATGAGAGCGAGGTACGGAAAGCTGGTTTGCGATCCACCAATTCCACGGGCGTCGCTCGTTCCTGATGCGTTGGAGAGCTACCATACTCCTTGTCGCGAATTCGGCGATGGGGATCTTTCGTCAGTCGCTGATAGGTATCAAGAAATCTACGACGCCCTGCTGAAGAGAGAGCGAGAGACCGATGGTGGATGATAAAAAGGCACCTCGCCGGAGACGCCGTCCGGTCGAGCTGCACCCGAGAGTCGAGGCCGATCCGGTCGAGGTCGTGCTCGGTGTCGCGTCACCAGGAGTCGGTGACGCGACACTGCCGTCCGGCGGCGGCGACGCGACGGCGACGCGGCGACGGACGTCACGACGTCGAGGCGACAGCGACAGCGACAGCGACACGACGTCACGACGTCGAGGCGACAGCGACAGCGACAGCGACACGACGTCACGACGTCGAGGCGACAGCGACAGCGACAGCGACAGCGGCGACAGCGACAGCGACAGCGGTAAGGCGGGGCGATCACGACCGCCTACGGCGCGCGACATGACCGCAGCGAGACAAGCGGAGCATGTCGCTCCGGCTGCGCTGGAGAGCGTGCGTACCCGGTCCTTCTCGATGCCCGACAGTCTCTACGCTCGACTCCGGGCCGCGGTCTGGCACACCATGCAGCGGTCGGACGGCTACTACAACCTGTCTCAGCTCGTGTGCGAGGCGGTAGATGCCGAAGTCAGCTACCTGGAGACGCGCTACAACCGCGGCCGGCCTTTCCCTGTGGTCGGCCGGTTGCCCAGCGGACCCAGCCCCCAGGGGGCCGTAAGAGGGGCCCAGATCCGTGCCGAGCGCCGCGCCCAGGCTCGGGCAGTGGTCGACGCGGCGACGAAAAAACCGCCCACGGAGGGGCGGAAGGGGGGGAAACGCTGAGCCCTTAGCTACTCGTTCCTGCGTTGCAGAGTCTCAGCGTAACACCCCCTGTCAAGCCCCGACAGGGAGCACATGCCCAACACCGTTCTCACCCAGGAGGGGATCGTGGCACCACCCACTCCCACACCCGGACCTGACCGCTCACCCGTGGTCGGCGCTGTGATGTATGCCGCCGGCATCGCAGCGATCGGCTACGGCACGGCGGCCTTCCTGCACCGCCCGGCGATCTTGACCTACGCCGTGGCGGCCGCGGCCGCCGTAGCCGTGATCGGCTCCGTAGGCGGGGCGTGGCACCGCAAGCACACTCGCCCAGTCCGTGACCTGACCGTAGCCCTGGCCCCGGTGCTCCGCCCCGAGACGCCCACCGGCATGGTCCGTGCCTCACGCCGCCGACACGGAGTACCCACCAAGATCGTCATCCGATACCCGGCGACATGGGATGAGCGCGACACGAAAGCCCGCGACACTGTCCGGCAGATCGTCGCGACACGGCTGGGAGGGACTGTCGTCGCGACATGGCAGCCGCCCAAGCGTCGCGTCGTATGTCGGATCGAGGTGACGCCTGGGTCCAGCGACATCATCGACCGCGGTGCGACACCGGAGACGACGTCGGACGACAGCGCGGAGCAGACCCGGCTACGTGGCCGAGCGACAAGCGTCGTCCACTCGATCATGGGAGCGACAGCAACCGTGACGCCGACCTTCGACGGCGACACCCTCACCCGCGTCGATGTCGCATACGCCACGACGACACGCGACCTGTCGCGCCAATTCCGGAATCGTGCACTCATGCAGCTCGACAGCAAGCTGCCAGGTGAATGGCGAGATGTCTGGCAGTTCGAGAAGGATCGGGTTTATTTTGAGCTCCGCCCGCCCTTCCCATCCAATGTGCGTTTCCCGCTCATGCACAAGATGAAAAAGAGCGAGCTGCCGTATGCAGTGGCGGAGGACCACTCCATTGTCTCTTGGAAGCTTGGCAGCAAGGACCCCCACTGTCTGGTGATCGGCCCGACCGGAAGCGGAAAGACCGTTTTCATCCGCAACCTGGTCGTGGCGGCTCGCCTGCTGGGAATTCCGGTTGTGCTCTGCGACCCGAAGATGACCGAATACCTGGATTTCGAGGACATGGACGGCGTGCAAGTCGTCTGCGATCCGCACGAGATCGCCTATGCCATCACGGCCGCGCATAACGAGATGATGGGTCGCTATGACCTCATCAAGCGCCGGGTGGCGAAAAAGGACAGTTTCTCTCAGATTCTGTTCATCCTCGATGAGTTCTTCATCTTCAAGGAGCAGATTGACGAGATCTGGGCCGAGATGAAGAGTCAGGATAAAACACTGAAGGGCCGTGAACACCCGTGCATGAGTAAATGGAAGCGGATGGTGGTCCTGGCCCGCACCGCCCGCATCCACATGATCGTCGGTATCCAGCGGCCCGACGCAGCCTTCCTCACCGGCCTCGCTCGCGACTCCTTCCGCAAGCGGGTCTCCCTGGACCGTGCGACACCCGAGGCGGCCCGGATGATGTGGGGCGACAGCTACACCGGCACCGACCTGCCGAGCATCCAGGGACGGGCGATCACCAGCACCGCGGACGGCGCCCAGGAGGTCCAGGTGCTGCGCCTGCTGACTCCGAGCGATGACAGCGACTACGACGGCGAAGACAAAGCGACCTGGGAGACGTTGGTAGACCGGATGCAAGTGCAGTCCGAGGCGTACGCCAAGGCTCACCCAGGTGTGGACCTGCTGGGTTTCCTTGGCTCGTTGCGCTCGGACCGCCCGTCGCGGGGAACTGGCCCGGCTGTCCTGGAGCAGTTGGCACCGCCCGTCGAGCCGGCCGGCGGGGAGGACGTTGAGTTGAGCGAGAGGGACCAGGACCACCAGAGCACCGCAGACCCCGCGCCCCATGGCAGCTACGAGTCGGTTGGGGTGTATGAGCTGGAGCCGGGCAGCACCGTGCTGATCGACGGAGAGCCCGTGGAGATCACCGATATGCACTTCGGCGACGACGACGGCGCGGAATGGGTGGAAGTCGACTACGTCACGTCCGACGGCACCGAGGGCACCGAGCGCCTGGGCCTCGATGATGTGCTGGATGCTCGGGTCTAGGACGACCGCCGTATCCTCGTGCGTGGGCGCCCGCAGCCAGCTCGAATGGCTGCGGGCGCCCTTGTGTCGGGGTGGGCTGGGTCACGTGGCGCTGTACAGGTGGGTGATCAGGGTGTCGAGCAGCCGGTAGAGGTCGGTGTGCTCGGTGATGATGGCCGGGGCGCCGGTGTCGAGGTGGCCCAGCTTCCGGGCGCGGGTGGTGAGCCGGGCGGAGACGAAGCGGAAGCCGTAGGCGTGGTCCTCCCACTGCTCAGGCTCGGGGTCGTAGGCGAAGGTGGCGAGGATGTCGACGCTGCGGTGCCCGTGCTCGGCCCGGGTCTCCAGGGTGAGGCGGATAGTGTCGCGACTGTCGCCGTGGGTCTGGCTGGAGATGGCGGTGAGGCCGGGCAGCGGGCTGGTCCGCTCGGTGAGTAGTGCGGCCTCGCCGGTGACGTAGGCGCGTTCCTCGTCGTCCTGGTAGCGGATGAGCAGCTTGCTCTCGCTCGTCTTGCGCTCCTCGCCCATCAGGCCGGGGAACTGGAACTGGGCGTGGCTGTAGGCGTGCCACTGCGGGCGGGTGGTCTGGACGTCGGCGTGTGTGATCGCGCACCGGTTGCACAGCGGGTCACCGTCGGCCGCGACGACGGTGGAGAAGGCTTCGACGCAGCAGTGGCAGAGGAAGCCGTGGATGTCGCGGTCCCAGCGGGGGACCGGGCTGCCCCCCAACACCAGGTTGCCCCAGGACCCGACGCCCTCGCGGACGGTGTTCTGGCGGCGGCTGGCGTACTGCGTGTAGGCGGAGGAGGCGCGGTCGTGGCCGTGCACGGCGACCAGGGCGCGGGCCCACGCCCGTTGCACCTGCTTGGCCTCCTGGGTCATGTCGGGTCGGCCGTTGTAGCCGAGCAGGGAGCCGAGGCCGGCGTCGACGGCGAACAGGCGCTCCATCTCGGCGATCAGGCGAGCGCGGGCGGAATGCGTCTGGGCGAGGGACACGGTGGTCTCCTTCGGGTTGGTGGGTGTGGTCACTGGGCGGGCTGGGCGATGCGCAGGGTCTGGGCGGCCAGCTTCATGCGGTGCTCGTGGGCCTGGTCGAGGTTGGCCCGCAGCTGCTCGGCGGTCTGTGCCGGCGCCGGATCGAGGTCGGCCAGCGCCTTCTCCAGCGAGGGGTGTCCGGCCTGCTGGATCTGCCGGTATGCCTCCTCGTCCTGGGGGGAGAAACAGAAGAACGGGCGGCTGCCGGCGGCCTCGGCGCGCTCGCGCCACATGTCGATGGCCAAGCCGGCCTCGTCGACCGCGAGTACGTAGGCATGGTGGGCGGCCAGCCACGCGGGCGCGGTGCTCAGTGCCTCCCACCGCAGTTCGACGTGGTGCAGCAGCCGGTTCCGCTCGGCGCGGGCGACCTGCTCGTGGGCGAGGCGGTCGCGGACGTCGGCGTAGCGGTAGGTCGTGTCCATCAGGGCGGCGAGGCGCACCCCCTCGGTCCGGCCCTCCTCCCGGGTGGCGGTGGGGTGCTCGGCCGCCCAGCGCCGCAGCGCAGCGTCGAACTCGGCGTCCATCCGTTCGCCGACACCGGTGAAGCCCTCGATGTCGAGCGGGGACAGGTTCGTAATCACGTTGGTGCCCTTCGGTCGGTGGTCAGGGTCGATGCCCCTGGATCGCAGATCGGCGTACACGGTCGGCCGGCTGATCCGCGCGGCCTCGGCGAGAGCAGAGACGTTCGTCTCGCCCGCCTGCCACGCGGCGGCGAGCAGGTCGGCCCGGCGCCCGGGCTTCGACCAGTCCCGCAGTGCGGCCATCACGTCGTCTCGTCTCGTACTCACACACAAGACAGTGATGTAAAGCTGCTTTACATGGCAAGTGGCTTTACAGTGCTCGGCCGAAACCGGTTGCCGGATGTCCGATTTGCTGCTGTGGCGGGGAAGTTGACCGATTGCAGCCGGCCTGCTCGCGCAGCTCCATCACTGCGGCAGCAGTGGCGGCGTCGCCTTTTTGGGGGACAGCGTGTCGGTGTGGCGGCCGCTCTCGATCGGGAGGGGCAGACTTGCCCGGTACGGAATGAGCGATTCATTCCGATAGTCGGGCTGAGGAGCGGCTATGGCTGCATATGTGAGCTGTCCTGCGGTGGCGTTGCCGGAGCACCAGGTGCCTACCAACGCGGTGCTGGCGGACATTGCCCGGGCGCAGGAGGGGCAGCCGGGGTTGTCGGCTGCCCTGCGGATCGTGAAGTCCCTGCGGGTGGATCACCGGTTCTGGTCGCTGCCGCTAGAGGAGCTGACCCTGCCTCAGGGGATTGAAGCCCGGAATCGGTGGACGGTGGAGGCGGTGTACCAGCTGGGCGCCCAGGCTGCGCGGGACGCGCTGCGTGCCGCCCGGCTGGACGCGGGGGAGGTGGACTGTCTGATCCCGGTGCATTCCAGCGGCATCGCCATGCCGGGCCTCGGGGTGCACCTTGCGCGGGTGCTCGGGCTGCGGCCGGACGTGCTGCACGTGCCGGTGACGCAGGTCGGCTGCACCGGGGGATCGTGGGGCCTGGCGCTGGCGGCGCAGTTGGTGGCGGCGCAGCCGGGGCGACGGGTCCTGTTGGTGGTGAGCGAGGCGCTGTCGAGCTGCTACCGGCCGGCGGAACCGGGGATCGTCTCGGCGATGTACTCCGGGCTGTTCGGGGACTGCGGCGCGGCCGCGGTGGTGACGTCGGACTGGCGCGCGCCGGGCCTGCGGATCGACGACTGGTGGACGTACCTCCTGCCGGATAGCAGCACCTGCTACTGGATGGAGCCCGACGTCGAGGGGCAACGGTTTGCGTCCACCCCGGCGGCGCTGCGGGCGGTGACCGCGTGCATGCCGGATCTGGTAGAGCGGTTGAAGGCGGTACCGCAGTCGGCGTGGCCGGTGTGGATGGCGGCGCACCCGGGGGGCCCGCGGATCATCGAGTCCCAGGCCGCGGGCCTGCCGGACGCACCGGACCTGGCCCACGCCTGGGAGTCGCTGCGGGAGCACGGGAATCCTGGCGGGCCCGCGGTCCTGGACGTGCTGCGCCGGCACTACGCCGACCCGCCGGCCCACGGTGCGCCGGGGTTGGTGGCAGGGTTCGGGCCGGGGTTCTTCGGGGCGGCGGTGTACGGCGCGTGGATGGAGCACGCGGAGAATTGATGGTCAGTCCAGGTCGGCGGATGCCAGGGCCACCGCGAGCACCAAGCACGGGGCGGCTTCCAGGCACTGCTCGGCCATCATGCTCGGGTCGGAGGCTGTGCCCGCGTCGGTCAGTGCCAGCAGCCCGGCGCCGATGGCTGCATCGACCGCCGCATCCAGAACCTCGGCCGCTGTGAACTCCCCGCCGGCCACAAGCTCGTGGACCAGGGCGGCGGCCTGCACCGGGTTGGCGCGCCACAGCTCTACGACCTGGTCGCCGGCGCCCGCCAGGTCGATGGCCGCACCCTGTTCCGCAGTCGGCAGCGGTACGGGCCAGGACGCTCCGGGTTCCTCCACGATCTCCTGAGCCTGCGCCAGCGCCACCCTCGCGGCGCGCGTTCGCTGTGCTTGCTCCCGCTCCCGTGCGACGACGGCCGGCCACCTGTCCTCGTCCTCGGCTCGGGCCGCCTCCAGCAGCGGGGCGGCCGTGCGGCTGAGGCAGACGACCGGCAGGGGGTCCACCACGACCGCCTCCTGCTGGGGCGGGGCATCGGCGACGGGCTGATACAACGCCTGCGCCGCCGAAGCGCAGGCCCCGACCGTTGCGGTCAGAGCAGCGATCAGCCGTGCATGGCGGCGACGACGAGCGGGCAAGCGGTCCGAAGTAGCGGTCACCCCTGCACTCTGCCGCGCGGTGCCCCCAGTGCTGTCCGTTTTCGTGAACATCGACCCAGCCGGGCGGTTCCGGGAAGTTCCCTCAGTCGAGGCGGACTTCGGGATCGGCGGGCACCATGCAGACCCAGCGCAGGTCCGTGGAGCCGTAGGGGCCGACGGCGAGCAGGTGCATCGGGATGGGGTCGGTGCTCACCAGCGGCAGGTACATCGGGCGCGGGGCCTGGTAGGGGAGTCGGACGTGGGTGGTGCGTGCCCACAGGGCTGGTACCTCGGGCAGGGCGCGGACAGTGGCGACCACCTCGGCCAGCCTCCGGTTGTGGGGGTTGCGCTGCCAGGCCGAGCGCAGCTCGCTCAGGATGGGGACGGCCCAGGCGGTTTCCCAGTCCCTCATCTGGTACCGGGCGTCGGCGGAGAAGGCCCAGGTCATGATGTTGGCGCCGGGGCGCGTCATCCACGGGCAGTGCAGGCCGGCGAGCGTGTTGCAGGCGAGGATGTCCCATGCCTCGTCACTGAGGTAGCTGAGGCAGTGCGTCTGGTCCTTCACGAGCTGGACAAGTACCGGGTCCGGCGTTGCGACGCGAGGCTGCGGCGGCGTGTGGCCGTGCACGCGGTAGAGCATCTCCGCCTGATCCTCGGCCAGGTCCAGGACGCGCACCACCCCATCGAGCATCAGGCGGGAGAAGTCGCGCTGTTCACCGCGCTCCAGGGCGCCGTACCACCGTTCGGAGCAGCGCAGCAGCATGGCCATGTCCAGCTGGGTGACGTAGCTGCGGGTGCGGGTGCGGACCGCGTCCAAGCCCGGCACCAGGGCGGGGTCTCGCTTCATCCGCATGGCGCGGAGCAGCGCCCCGATATCAGCGCGCTGTGCCGCGGGCCGGTCCGCTCCTGTGCTCATCAGATGACCTCTCGTGTAAAGCCAGGGTAAATTCAGGCGAAACCCCTGGCATCCGCGCATTCATGCCATGGCGGCACCTGGCAGCTGCCCCACCTGCGGCCATCACCTCCAGTGGTCAGAATAATCACATTCCGCAACCGGAACTGGATAGTGCAGGAACCCAGTCGTTCCGGACTTCGACGGCCCTTCCGAGCAGTGTGGGTGGCATAGCCGCAGATCACAGCCCTGATCCTGGGAGTCAGCATGATCACCGCAGCCGTTCCGTCCACAGACCGGACGTTCCACCGTCACCCGACCGCCGCGCGCCGCGCCCGGATCTGGGCCCGCTCCGCGCTCGCGAACTGGTCCACCTTGGACCGCCCGCTGCGCACCGGCGCCGTCGACGACATCGTGCTGGTGGTGTCCGAGCTGGTCAGCAACTCGGTACTTCACGCGCAGGGGGAGATCCACGCACACCTGGAGCTGGTGCACGCCGCAGTACGGGTAGAAGTCCACGACTCCGGCCCGGCCCCTGCGGTTGCGCGTCCGGACAGCGGCACCTACGGCCGCGGCCTGACCATCACCAACTCCCTTGCCGACCACTGCGGGTGGACCCGCCGGCCGGGACGCGCAACCGCCTGGGCCACCGTGCCCGTCGCCGCCTGACCATCCCCCTTGTGCCCGCCCCCGGCCGAGCCGTTCAGCCAGGGAGGCAGATTCCTCCGGCGCACCCCCGCGAAGGGGGCCTCGGTGCCCAGACCAGGGCCCGCTTCGGCCGGAGACCGCTGGGTCCGGGCCTCACCACCCCGGGCCCAGCGGAGCACCCACGAATTGGAGCCGTAATGAGCTACTTCCTCCCGGAAACCGACCCTGTCCTGACCGCGTGCCGCGGTTTGGCCCTCACCCACCCGGACACCATCGCCCTCTGCGAGCAGCCGCTGTACCTCAAGGCCACCGCGCCCGCACCGACCAGGCGGGTCGCGCTGCTATCGGGCGGCGGGTCCGGACACGACCCCCTCCACATCGGCCTCCTGGGTGCCGGCGGCCTTGATGCCGTGGTCCCCGGCGAGACGTTCGCGAGCCCCTGCAACGCGCAGATCCACGCGGCCGGGCTCGACGTCGCGCAGGACCGCGACGGCGTCCTGGTGATCATCAAGGGGTACACCGGCGACGTGATCAACTTCCGAGCTGCCGCCGAGCGGCTCCACGCCCGCGGCATCCGGGTGGACGAAGTCGTGGTGCGCGACGACATCGCGTCCGCGTCGGCCGGTGCCGGGCGCCGCGGCACCGCGGCCACCACCGTCGTGGAGAAGCTGCTCGGCGCGGCCGCCGATCGCGGGGCCGACCTAGACGACCTCGCCGAACTCGGCCGCCGCGCGGTGGCCCGCTCCCGCACGCTCACCGTCTGCGCCCGCCCCCACACCTCCCCGGCCACGCTCCGGCCCGCATTCGACCTGAAGCCCGATCACCTGGACTACGGCTCTGGCATCCACGGAGAGCGGGCCCCGCGCAGCATCCCCCGCCCGCCCGTCGCCGACCTCGTCCACCGGATGCTGGACGACCTCGGCGCGGGTGAGGGGCCGCCCGCGGAGGAGGGCGTGCTCCTGGTCGTCAACGGCCTCGGCGGTACCGCCCCCGGAGAACTCGCCGCGGTCGCCGCGGTCGCCGCCGAACAGCTCGCCGCTCGCGGCACAACCGTGGCCGCCGTACTGACCGGCACCCTGGCCACAGCACTCGACATGGCCGGCATCTCCCTGACCCTCACCCAGCTCGCCCCCGGCTGGCTCCAGCTGTGGCAGGCCCCGGTCACCACGCCCCTGACCACCTGGCCGCGTGCCGCAGCCGCGCCCGTCCTGATCACTCCGCCGACCACGGACCGCACCTTGATGGCAGGTCGCATGCCCGGAGCCCGGGCCGTCCTGGACCACTACACGCAGATCATCACCCAAGTCCGCACCCCCCTCACCACGCTCGACCAGCAGAGCGGTGACGGCGACTTCGCCGACAACCTCCTCACCGGACTGCGCCACGCGCTCACCCGCGTAGAGGAGACCGGCGAGGACGGCCTCACTGCCGCCGGCGCCGCGTTCCTCGACCACGTCGGCGGCACCTCCGGCCCCCTGTACGGACTCCTCCTCGACCGGCTCGGCACCGCCACCGCCGCATGTCCCGACGGGCACCGCCCTGCCCTGCCCGCGCTCACCAAGGCGTTCGCCGAAGGCGCCGCCGCAATCCGGCGCGTAGGGGAAGCGCAGCCCGGCGACCGCACCATGCTCGACGCGCTGACGCCCGCCGTACGGGCGTTGTCCCTCGCCCGCGAGAGCGACGACAGCCCACTCACCACCGCCGCCCTCGCGGCCATCGCAGGTGCCCGCGACACCGCCGCCCTACTGGGCAAGCGCGGCCGCGCCAGCTACGTCGGCGCGCACACCCTCGGCAGCCCCGACCCCGGAGCCATCGGCGTCGCGCTGCTGTTCGTTGCCCTCGCGGACGTCTACGAGCCCACCTTCGCCGTCCGTCTGCCTGCACCCGGCTACATCGTCAAGCCTGCCCCTGCCCCGTAACGAAAGTGATCACCATGATGTCCCGCATTGCGGCCGCGACCATCCTCGCGGTCGGCTCCACATACCTCATTCCCGCCACCACGGCGGCCGCCAGCGACCAGCAGCAGTCCTGCCCGACCGTCGTCGTGCGCCAGACAGTTGCAGTCCACTACGACCCGAACTTCACCAGCCGCGTCGTACGTACCGCACCCGCGGGCGAACATGACACCACCTGCCTGACCGCCATCGGCAGGGGAGACCCGTACCGCGCCTGCGGCCACATCGGCTACGACTGGTACCTGATCAAGAACGGATTCATCCCCGACGTCTGCGCCTCTAAGGGCGCCTGACTGCCAAGCAGGGTGATCCAAGATCACTACGGCCAGAGATCAGATCTGTCGCGGGTATCGGGTAGTTGAATGCGCCATGCGCGCAACTGTTCAACCGTCCGCTCAAGCTCACTGATCACTCGGTCCAGGCCCGCGGTGGTGCCGACATCGAATGACGCTGGAGACGTCGGCTCCCCGTCCTCCTGGATCAGGCTGACTTCCAAAACTGGAGGAGTGCGTTCCTGCGAATTCTCGTAAGCCACCAGATCGAATTGCACTCGGGGAAAGATCCGGTTCACTGGCATATCCCACACCACGGCATCCGAGATGTGGATGATCGGGTCGTCGTCCCCGGTGACGCGATCGCCGTCGTGCGTACAGGTGCACCATGGCGGGCACGCGGCGGGCCCAGGGAGCGGCATCTGTCGGAGGTGGGGGTCGTCGGTCATCTATGTAGCGTCTCGCCGATCCTGCCATTTCGCATCGGCACAGGCTGCGGTGGGTGGCTTGACGCCCATGGAATGCGCGATCTGGGGCAGCCAGCGGCCCCCGTGCTCGAGGGCCGGAGCAGGGGGGCCAGGGGAGGCACGCCGGGGGTCGGGCCAGCCCTACGACTCGGCGTGCAGGTGGTCGCCCACCCGGGGTTCGTCGTCCCCATCGCGCCAGTCTGCCGCGTGTAGCCCCTACTACCAGTGGGGCGGCACGCGCCCCTGTTGGCCCGTAGCGCCGGGTTGTGCGTTGGGCTCTACCGTTTCCCGGACAGCGTTACAGCGCACCGATGCCGAGGAAGCCGACGAGGGTGTCCAGGGCGGTGTTGACGGCCGCGCGGCGTTCGGTGGGGGTCATGGCCGCGCACTCCTGCCACATCGCGACGTTTTCCCCGTCCACGCCTGCGCGGGCGAGGCGGCGGAATTCCGGAGACGACGCACCGGGCACGCTGTCGTCGGTCATCGAGGGCGGGAGTCCGCCGAGGATCGCGTCGGTGGAGATGCAGGCCAGTTCCACCACCCGCGCGGTGGTGGCTGTGTCCTCTACCAGGAGGGTCAGCAGGGGGTCCTGGCACGTGGTGCAGCCGTCGTACGCGGCCCCTACCAGGCGGCTGAGCATTCCGTGGTCGACGGGTCGGCCGTCGGGGTCGGTGATGTCGTCGGGGATCTCGAACCCCTCGTGTGCATGGCTCTCGGGCTGAGGTTCCGGCCGCGGCCTGCGCGGTTTCCCCGGCTTGTGCCGTCCCATGATTCTCCAGTCCCAGTGTGCGAGTTCGGGCGGTGCCGGCGGTTGAAGTACGAGTGCAGGCGCCCGCATTGTGGTAGGCGGTAGCGCTTCGTCAGCGTATGTCGGGCGGGTTTCGCTGAGTCGCGCGTCGAAGCTTGATGGCCATGGTCACGCGACCTTGGCGGGTTGGTTGGGCGCTTTCGTGTTGAGTGCGGTGCGGATGTGCTTGGGGGAGGGCCCAGGCGGGGGGCTGGGCCAGGTCGTGGAGGAGGCGCAGGGCGGCTTGGGCGTCTCCCAAGGCACGGTGACCGCCGCCCAGGGGGAGCCACCGGGAGATGCCCTCCCAGTCCGACCGACGCTCCATCAGGCAGTCCCAGGTCGAGAGCTGGCCGAGGTGCCCGGCGGACAGCCCCAGGCGCCGGCAGTCGTTGACGATGCACTCGCGGTCGAATGCCTCGTTGTAGGCCAGCACGGTGCGGTCGGCGGTGGCCGTGAGCAGGTCGGGCAGCATCTGGTCGAAGGTGGGTTGGCCGTGGACGTCGGCGTCGGCGATGCCGTGCACGGCGCGAGCGCCTTCGGAGACCGGGCTCTGCGGGTCCACGAGCGTGTTCAGCAGCACCTCGCCCGTTGCGCAGTCCAGCACCGCGATTTCGACCACGCTGCCGGGCAGGTCGGTGGTTTCGGTGTCGAGGACGACGGCGCGGCCGGGGCGGAGCATGGCGCGGGCCCAGTGGACGGTCGCGATCGGACCGCTCAGCAGGGTGACGTCGGCGGTGGACAGTCCGCTGTCGTGGAGCAGCTGCTCCACGTCAGTCTGCGTGGGGCACTGGTTGCCGCTGTGAGGGCCCGGGAGCCAGTTGAGCGTCCATTGGTCGCGGCCGGGGTGGTAGTGGGCCCAGGCGGGCACGCTGTAGCGCTCGGCGATCCGGGCCGCGAGGGCGTGCACGTTGTCGGCGCGGGAGGAGGGGAGCGCGGCGAACTCCCGCAGCGGGGAGGGGCGCCCGGGCCGGGTCGCGCGCACGAGCTCCCAGTCGACGTCGGGCAGCTCCAGCAGCGCGTCCAGGTCCCCGACGCGGTAGAGCGGCACCTCGACCTCCCGCCGGGCGCCGTACCGGCGCAGCGAGCTGGAGACGGGCGCCACCCAGCCGGCCTGCACGCAGTAGTCGAAGTCGCGCCGGCGGATCTCCAGGTGCTGCGCGGCCAACTCCGGCCCGACCAGGCGCGCGGCGCGCACGTCCTCGGCCAGCTCCTCGTTGCCGGCCAGCCGCTCGACGTCCTCCAGCGCCCACCGCCCGAACCGCCCGGCGGTGATGCCGGCGGTCCGGGCGGCCTGCTCGAACTCGGCGACCTCGAACCCGCAGCGGCCCGCGGCTTCCCGGGTGCGCTCCGACGCCTCCAGCCACGCCCTGCGGGTGGCGATGATCTCGCGAAGCGCCGCGCCCATCTCCGGTGTGGGGGAGGCGAGTTGCCGCGCGTCGTACAGGGTGTGGCCCTTGTACTCGCCGACGGCGTCCAGCATGCCGTGCTCGGCCAGGTCCTCGATGTCGCAGGACCACAGCTCGATCTGTTCGTCGGCCAGGCCGAAGGCATCGGCGAGCATGCCCGTGGCCCGGCCGGCTCCGTAGCCCGGGTGGTCGCCCAGGGCCTCGATCACGTCGTCGCGGCGCTCGGCGAGATCGGCGGCCTGCTCATCGGACCAGCGCCCCGAGGGCAGCGCGGGCGCAGGTACGAGTCCGCGGGTCCTCCCCCGTTCGATCTGCCAGTCGGCCAGGCGTACGTGGGTGGCGAGCTGAATGGGCCCGAACCCGGGCCGCTTCTTACGGGTGGTGGCCATCGTTCCTCCGTGGTGTCGATCAGCCGGTCGTGTGCGGGGTGCAGGCGGCGCCCGAGTCGTTCCAGATCGTCCCGTCCGCGGTGTGCCAGCCGCCGGCTGTCCGTTTTTGAAAGTCGGTTTGGTGCCGGGGTCGTAGTGCCCGGCGTCGAGGGTGCAGGTGATCAGGTCGCCGTCGATGTTCACCGTGCGGGCGGTGCACAGGCCGCCGGCCTCGCCCAGCGCGTCCAGGACCCGGCGGCACCATCACGGCCTCCTCGCGGGCGGACCGGCCCAGACGGCCCAGACGGCCCGGAGCCGTCAAGCCGTCATCGCCCGCCGTCCGTGTCGCCGGTGTCGTACAGCCAGGCGTCGTGCAGCCGCTCCAGGGCGGTCTCTTCCTGGTCCTCCTGCGCCCAGGCCCAGTTGAGCCACAGGGGGTCGGCCTCGATGCGTTCGCACAGTACGTAGCAGGCCGGGAAGTCGACTAGCACAACCTCGTCGGCGAACATCCCGCCGGGCCCGTAGCGGGCCCACAGCCGCTCCAGGCGTGCCCGGTTGGTGTTGAGGTACTCCTCCAGCACCTGCGGGTAGGCGTCGCGGTCGGCCAGCTTCACGGTCCGCAGCGCGATCCCCACCACCTCGCGGGACTCCGCTTCCCACTGCTCCGAGCTGCTGCCGGTGACGGCCGCGAAGTGCTGCTCGCAGAGGTCGGAGACCTGCTCAATCAGCTCGGGGACTGCCTCGCTTCCCTCGTCTGCCTCCCGTTGGGCGCTGCGCTGGCCTTCGCTGCTGCGGTCCTCGACGGGCCGGGCGACGTTCGGGGCCTCATCCGGGAGGTCGGCGGTTGCGTGCAGGGCCTCGATGGTGTCGAGGTCGATCTCGCTCGCGGCCGGGGTGCCGGCCGGCGCCAGCGCCATGCCGTGGTGGTCCAAGTAGGCCAGGAGGAACACCGCCAGAGCCCGGCCCGGGTCGCTGGAGTGCTCGATGAAGGGCCGCTCGCTGGTCCACCCGAAGGTCGCCTGGTGGGGCTGCGGTCGTACGCCGTCGTCGTGCGGCTCGGGGAAGACGACCGCGCGGGTGAAGAAGTCGTTCAGCAGCCGGAGTTGGCCCTCATGCGGGTTGTCCACCTCCCGGCCACCGCGCAGGGTGTACTTGGCGTGATCCATGATCGTGGTCAGGTACCGTCGGCGCGCCTCCTCCTGCTGCCGCACCTCGTGGAACGGTCCCTCGTCGGTCACTTCCACCACGCGGTACAGACCCTGCTCCCCGTACACGCAGCCCGGGCCCTCGTGCTGTGCGCGGACCTTCGCGATGGCCTCTTCGGCTGACCGGGCGTAGGTGAAGTGGGTCAGCGTGGTTGCCCCGGGGTGGGTGTCGTCGGTACGCCGCGCCACGATGCGGTACCGGCCGAGATCACCGGGCTCACTCGGCTTAGGGGTTTCTCCTGATGGGGGCTTCTTGTGTGTGGTCATCGTTTCTCCATGGCGTCGAGTAACTACCTAGTGCAATCGATCCTGTAGGGACGGTAGCGCGTCCCAGGGGACAGCGCAATCGTCAAAAGTTCTCTGACCTGCTCTTTTCTAGTTTGCAATCCGTTTTTTGGAGGGCTTGAGCGATTCCGAGTTCCAGGCCGGCGCGGTAGACGACGCCGACGGTCGTGACCTGCTGGGCCAAGCGTTCGTACTCGGCGAGAGCGTCGGTGGGCCCGACGTCGCGGCCCGGGATGGCGTCGGGGTAGCGGTCCCGCCAGTCGCGCAGTCGGCCGATGGCGTCGGCGGACGTGTGCCAGCAGGCGGCCCGGACCTGCTCGGCCAGGTCGAGGGGCAGCCGCAACGGGATCGACTCCGGGTAGCCGCCGTCGCGGCTACCCGGCCAGCGCCCGATGTCTAGCGCCTCGGCGGGCACGGGCGGCCAGTCGATGTTCCACCTGCGCTCGCGCATCTCGTGCCGAGTGCCGGCAACGGCCAACCGGTCGACGGAGTCGAGTAGTTGGCCGGCCGCGCGCAGTTCGGCCAGCGCGGCCCGCCGCTGTCCGCGAACAGCGGCCGCCTCGCGCCTGGACAGCTCGGCAGTTGCCCACCGCACATCAGAAGCGAAGGCGAGCCGTACGGCTCGCTGCTCGGCCACAGCGGCCTTGACTCGGTCCCGCGTGCCGAACGGTGATTTCACAGTGACGGCGACCAGTGCAGTGCTCATGCCTCAAGGGTAGAAGTTTGCAATCCACGAAAAAGGGGCGGTGACCCGGTCGACCGGGTCACCGCCCCTTGGCGAGCGGACAGAAGGGTTTTACTCCTGGGGGAGCACTCCCTCCTCCCGCATGCGCTTGATGTAGCGCTGGACGGTACGCGGGCCCACAGGAAGTTGCTCAGCGATCTGAGGCCCACTCAGCGGCGCGCCCTGCTGCACCAGTTCCACCACGACCTCAACTGCCTTCGCGTAAGTGTCGTCGGCGCGTCGCTGCGCCTCGGCCTGGCGCCGCTCGCGCTCGGCGCGGGTTTCGACGGCGGCCTGGGGGGTCAGGTCGCTGGTGCTGAAAAAGCTGTCAGTATCCACCGCCATGGGTCGATCGCCCTGCGGTTCATGCGTGGTCGACGCGTTGGCGGGAAGGGTGCGGGGCTCGTCGTCGGCCTCCAGCTCTCGCTGTGCAGGCACCGGGAGTGAGACGGGCCGCGGACGGGTGCGGGCCGCAGCAGGGGCGGGCGTTGCTGCGGTTGTGTCCGCCCAGGGTGAGTCGACCGGAGTAGTGCCCAAGTCCTTAGCAAAGCGGGACGTGGCGATCTCGGCGAGCAGCGCCTCACGGCGACCGGGGTCGCCAGCCACCCCAGCCGTACGAAGCGCTTTGCGGAGCCGTCGGAGGAGACGCGCCTGCCGTCGGCCACTGGCCGTCTGGTATCGCTCGGACAGGATGGCTGCCCGGACGACAGCGCGGTCACGCGCCATGTCCACCGCCGTGCGGTCAGCCTCGATGACACCGAAGCGAGAGAGGGCACGCTCGCGCAAGTGCCGCATCAGGACGGAGAAGGTGCCCATGCTCTGGGCACTGGGAAGGCTGGATCGCAGCTCGATCCCCATGAGGAAGTGCCACAGCAGCGCCGCGGCGACAGGGCCAAAAAGCACCCTCACCCACGCCGCGGCGACCGATCCCGACTCCGAGATCGCTGGCACAGCCAGTGCCCCGCAGATCACCCACACCAAGATGCCGGGTGCACCAGCTCGCCGCTTCTCCTCATTGAGGAGATTGGCCCGCGCCATCAGAGCGAAGGTGAAGAGCACCGTCTCACCCACCAGGAAGAGCAGCCCCCGCTCCAGGGGATGACTGATCCCCAGCCGGTTGCCGGCGAAGCGCCAGGCCGTGTCCGCCTCCAGGCCGGTCGCAAGCAGGATGCCGGCGATGCCCGCGCGCTGCGCGGGAGCCGGTGTCCATCCCTTGAGGGCCCTGGACACCCGGCGTTGCAGCAGCCACACAACAACGGCGACCCCCAAGGCGCCGGCTACGGCGGTAGGGACAGCCACCTCTGGGTGATGGCCCGCCCAAGTCATGATCCGGTCTGTCTGCATCGTCGTCCTCTCGCTCTGGTCCGCACGCCGGTAACACATTACTCCATGTCCCGTAAGTCACATGTGACTTACGGGAAAAAGCTATCCGAGAAGAGTCAACGAGTCAAGGAGGCGGCCCCACCGCGCGTCCCCGTTCCCCAGGCGCCCTCTTAGGCCAATTCGAATTCACTGCGCAAAGGCGATTAAATCGAGGAAAGAAAGAGCATTTCTGTATTTAGTTTTGCAGCTTGTTCGCGAAGCGAATAAGCAAGGTTTTCAAATCTCCGGCGCTTTAGCGCCGGAGCATGGTTTTGAATTGCGCAAGG
>NZ_AP018366.1 GCF_016756395.1 Streptomyces sp. SN-593 | reverse complement strand
GGTGGGTGGGTGGGTGCTTCGGTCGTTGGGGCCCTGCCACGGAGCTTTCCCAACAAGAAAATTGTACCGCACTTTGATCACTTATGGGGCGAGCGCGCCCCTGTTTTTCCAGGTCAGGACTTGATCGGTAATGCGGGGCAGGCGTCCGGGGTCACGGCCGGAGCGCCGTTGCCGGACGGGTCTGTGCCCTCCGGGTCCAGGTCGACCGTGACGGAGCGCGCCTGGGGTCCGTGGACGGTGAACACGCTTGCCCAGGACTTCGGGTCGCGGTGGATGACCAGTGCCTTGCGCGCGGCGCTGACGGGGTCGTCAGCGTCCAGGTCGATCTCCCAGACGACGGTGTACGTGGTGCTCATGTTTCCCTCTCCCGGCTGCCCTTCGGCGAGCAGCCTGGTGCGAGCGGCCCTCCATCGCGGATAGCCCCGCGCGGGACTTCGGAGGCCGGGCCGTCACCGGCGGCGCAGAGGGTGACGGAGTCGATCGCCCGTTCAAGAACGTCGATGCTGCCGCCCATGGCGCCGGTGGGATCGAGGCTGTCCAGCCAGAGTTCTTCGTCCTGGGCCATGTGGTCATGCAACTCGGCCGGGTCTGCCGCCACGCTGGCGGGGATGGTGACCTCGGCGCGGAATCCGTAGCTGACTGTCTCGGTGACATCGAGCTGGACGGCCACCGTGACGCGGGGCTCGTCCTCGGAAGTGTGCGGATCGGAGGACATGTCTGCCGCCTTTCAGGAAGGCCGGGGCGGCATCACCGCCGCCCCGGCGGGGTTCAGTCGGTGTGCTGGGGGGCGGTCTCACCGGATCGGGTGCAGGTGCCCGAGATGGCGTGGCCTGGGCCGGGGCGGCTCGCCCACAGGCGGCCGCACACGCACGTCACACCGTGCCGTTGGGCGTTGCGCTGGGCTTCGGTGCCCGCCGGGCGGCCGGTGCGCCGCCAGGGCTCCAGGATGGCCACCACGGCCCGCAGCGCCTCGGTGATCGCGTCGTGGTCGGGGTCGTAGGCGACTTTCCACCGGCCGCCCTCGGACAGCGGGATGCAGCCGGTCGGGTCGTACATGTGCTCCAGGGGGCCGCGTTCGAGGCTGCCGATGGCGTGCTCGGCGCGGGAGAGGACGGTGCGGACTTCGGTGAGGGCGGCGGACACATCGCGGCCGCGCGGGTGTTCGGTGTCGGGCATGGCTGCTCCAGGAAGGTGGGGAGGGCTGGGCGGGGTGGCCGGGGGCGGCATTGCCGCCGCCCCCGGCGGGGCTACACGTCGGCGGGCAGGAGCTGGTTCCCGGTTCGCTGCCAGTACCCGGACGGGGCGCGGTCGGCCCGGTCGTGGAAGCTGCTGTCGGGGTACCAGTTGAACTCTTCGCCGTCGTCGAAGACCATGACCTTCGCGTCGGGGCTGAGCTTGTTCTCCTGGCCGGCCGGGAAGTCCTTGACCTGCATGAGGCGGTGCGACGTCCCGCCGAACCAGAACAGGTCTCCCGTGGCGAGGTCGGTGTACCGGATGGTCACCAGGTCGGCGGGGCGGATCTTGCGCCATAGCCGAACGCCCATGACGTTGCAGATGGAGGCGAGCAGCTCGTACAGGCTCATGAAGTCGCCGTCGGTCATGCCCACGGCGTGGTCGGTGTCGCCGCTGGAGCCGGTCAGGTGGACCACGCCCCGAATGCCGCTGCCGTCGTAGCCGGAGCGGTCGGCCAGTGCGGCCGCGACGGTGTTCACCGGCTCGGTGCTGGCGGGCTGGTGGTGCAGCTCGATGCCGTCGGCGAGGACGAGGGTGGCGTACGGGGCAGGCCCGGCCAGCACCTCGGCGAGGTTGAGCGTCACATCCGGCTTGCCCACCGACTCATGGACCAAGCGGTCCGGGTGCAGGACGGAAAAGCACGAGATTTCAAACGGGTTGTCGAGGTCGAACGGCACGGATATCTCCCTGAGTTGGGTGCGTGAATTCGGATCCGGGAGGCCCTGCCACGAGGCCTTCCCAACAAGACAACTGTACCGCATTTAGATCACTCAGAGGAGATGATGTGCCGTGTCTTTCGATGAATTCCCGCAGGTCGAGAGGGGTTTTGCGACCCGAGGCGGGGGCAGCTCGGGGAGCACCGGAGACATGAGGCGCGCAGCGCCGAGGGCAAGGGGGGCGGCAGCGCGGAGCGAGGGCACGGGCGCGGAGCGGCCCGGGCCCGGCTGCCGACTCCCGCAGCGCGCGAGAGCGCGGAGCGCTCGGCCCGGGGCGTAGCGAAGCGGAGGCCCGGCGCGCGCCCCGGCGGCGAACCGGGCAGCCCCCGCCCCGGAGAAAAGGGCCGCAGCGCCGCACGGCGTAGCTGCTCCTGAACGAGCGCCAGCCGATCGTGCCCAGGGCCTGCCAGCGCCCGTCGGCCCCAGCAGGCCGGTGACGGAGCCCAGGCCCGTCAGGTCGGACCGTGCGCTCTTACGGCAGCGTGCCCCGCTCAGAGTCCGGCTGGGCCGTGCCGGGCCGCGGCGCCTCCGCCCCCCGACGCCCGATCTGCCAGCGGCCGCGGCCGGCATCCACGAACATCGGGTGACCGACCAGCAGTTCCCGCAGCTCCGCCATACGCGCGGTGTGCGAAGCGTTTCCCGGATCTTCCAACACCGCCAGCAGAGCGGTGCGGGTCATGGGCTGGGGCGATTCCGCCAAAGTGCGGGCCACCTGGTGCAGCAAGGAATCGCCCGGTACACCCAGCTCGGCGCGCTGCCAGACCTCTTCGCCCTGTGTGTGACGCCCCTCAATCCTGCCGAGGCGCGTCCCCAGCTCCGCCAGCACCGTCATGAAGGCGCCGGGCCCCGAACGAGCGGGCCGCTCCAGCACTGCGGCGCGGCGCCTCCAGTACAGCGCCCCCGCTCCCGCCGCCATCGCCACCGCTCCGGCAGCGACCGGATTGGCGCGGGCCAGCCGGACTGCGCCCCCCACGGCAGCGGTCAGCCCGTTGATGGCAAAGCCGGACGCCTGCTCGAAGTCGTGCATCGACCCCTCGGTGACGCCGACCTTCCCCAGCGCGGCGCGCAGGGCAATCCAGTCGGCCGATGCCAGATTGCTGCGCAGGAGGTCGTCGTCGGTGGCGATCAGCACCACGGGAGCGATTACAGCGGCCAGTTGCAGCATCCCCACATCCGAGGGATCTTCCAGGGCCAGCACCTCGGCCTCGGGCGTCATCGGCAAGCTATCCGTGTCCACCACGAAGAGCACGGGCGCGTACCGGCCGAACCAGATCCCCAGTGCACGGTCCAGGTCGAACTTCCCACCCTCGCGCTTCCTGTCGGCCAGCACGCGAGGCATCTCCTCCCACACGTGCGCCGGGATGAAGGCCCGGACCGTGCCCGCCCGGGCGCCGGCCTCGAAACTGGACGGCTGCTTTCGGCGGGTCGCGGCGATCACGTCCGTACTCAGCACGGACGTATCCAGCAGGGCCCGCCGCAGCGGATGCCGATAGAACAGGCTGCGCCGGGGTCTCGGCACCAATTCGCTCATCCCGTGATGGTATGGGCGCCAACTCCCCGTGAACGACGGCAATTTCGCGGTCGCGGGCGAGAGCCCCCGGCCCGCCCCCGTACGGCTGCGGCTCCCAGCCGCGGCTCCCCGGGCCGGCCGCGCGCCTCTCGATCGCTGGCAGGGGCGGGCGCCGGTGTGATCTGCGATGGCGCCGCTTCTCCACCTGGGAGACTGGCCGCTCTGTCTCAGAGCTGAGGAGTGGAAGCATGGCCACGAAGACGGACCCCGCGAAGCTGGCGCGTCAGGCGCGAGACCTGATCGAGCAGCTCAACCATGTCGTCCTGAACGATGCGCGAGCATTGTCGGCGCCGGTCCTGTCGGAGACCGTCCAGGTGCTCAAGCAGTTGGTCGAGCGGCTCCCGCAGGCGTTCGAGCAGACGGCCGACGTCTTGGAGATGCTCGCCGAACAGGACAAGGTCGTGGTTGATGGCCAGGACCCGAAGGCTGCTGTGGCCGAAGTGGCGGCAGAACTGCGGGCCGCTGGCGCCGGCAGCCAGCAGTTGGCAAAAGAGCTGGCCAATCCCGCCTCGGCCCTGTTCCTCATGGGCGGCCGGTGATGTGAGGTTGCCCGTGGACGGGCGGGGCCAGGGCCGCTTTGGCCGGGTGGAGTTGGAGACGGTGGATTCCCGTCGCCTGACGTACAGGTGCGACGGGTATCACGTGGGCCCAGGGCGGTCAGCCCCAGAGCTGGAGTGCCCGGTCTTCGAGGTCGAGGGAGCGGGAGTCGGGCGGGTAAGTGTCCGGGGCGGTCCGTCCGAGTGCCCATACCGTGACCGCGTACTCGAAGCTGCGGCGGTGACGGTGGTAGTCCTCGGTGGCCATGTTGAGGAACCGGGCGACGGCCGCGCAGTACGGACCCTCGCCGCGTTCGTCGTAGCGGGGCCCGTACGGGTTGTCCCGGCGGCGCTCGTTCTCCAGCCGGGGGTCGGCGAACAGGGCGGTGAGTTCGTGGTGCCAGCGGGTCAGCTTGTCCGCGCGCTCGCGGAAGAAGCCAGCGAGGTCGTCGGCGTCGGCCAGCCGCTCCTCCTCGGGGTCGAAGTACGCCTGCAGGCCCAGTTGATCGTGGCGCTCGTGGTACTCCTCGAGGGCGTCCAGCTCGCCGTCGGTGAATCCGGCGGTGTGGTACGTACACACGGACATGGCGTTGTCCCAGTTCACCGGCCCGCCTCCCGGGGCGCGAGCCGGTCGGCGATCCAGCCGGGCAGCGGCGCGACGGGCGCGTCGTGCACGACGGTGTACGGCAGGCCGGCCACGATGGACCCGGGGCCGACCAGGTAGCCGCCGCTGTGGCGGCCGGGCCCGCGCACGTCGATGCCGGGTCCGAGCGGGGACCGCCCGCCGGAGATGCTGCCGATGGCGCAGTCGGCGGGCACCCGGAAGTACAGGTGCAGGCCGGTGCTCGGGGTCATGACGGTGAAGGTGGCGGGCCAGTCGTCCAGGCCGCGGATGTCGAGCTGGGTGCGGAAGGTTTCGATGCCGTTGATGGCCGGTCCTTCGGCATGGTGGGTGTCGAGGTCCAGGGCGACCACGTTGCTCGCCCGGCAGCCGATGCCGACGTTGCAGCCGTCGGCCAGCAGCTCGGGGAGCGCGGCTTCATCGCGGATGGCGAGCTGCTGCCAGCCTGGTGCGGGGACGCGCCCGCCGACGGGGAGCGGGAAGACGGCCAGGCCCCGCCGAACGGCGCGGAGAGCTCCCTCAGTGTCGGTTGCCGGGGTCATGCCGCCTCGTCTTCGTCGTCGTAGCAGACGCACTCGCCGTACGGGTCGCCGCTGCCGCCGGCGCCGCACTCGGGGCAGCCGTACGGGTCGTCGTCGTCCAGGTCCCCGTCGTAGTCGCCGTGCCGCCAGCCGGTGCAGCCGACCGAGCAGCCGCAGCCTTCTTCGCACTCGGGGCAGACCATCCCGTTCGTCCAGCCGCACCGCTTGCACATGACCTGGTTGCGCGGGTCGTTCTGCTCCTGGCGCAGGTAGTCGACCGCATCGCGGTACGTGGTGATGTCGATGTACGTCTCCAGGTACTCGACCAGGGTGTCCCGCTCGTCGGCGTCGGGGTGGTCCAGGAGCGCGATGGCGTCGGCGTGCTTGATGCCCAGTTCGTCCTTGAGGTCGGCCAAGGCCTTCTTGCGCGCGTGGTTCTTCGGCATCTCAAGCTCTCGTTTCCGCGGCTCGCGGTGATCCCAGACTCACCGGCCGCCAAGAGCGAGGCCAGCAAGGGTGATGCGATGTGGTGGGCGGCTCGGTGCGGAGCACCTTCGGTGATGCGCGTCCGGTCTGGGCCGAACACACCGGGCCTTGAGCCGGGCCCACAGTCCTTACGACTGCGGGCCCGATTCTAGCGGAGCGGTGCTGCGGAGTTGGGCATTTCAGACTGCGGCGGCGATGCGGGCGAGCAGTTGTTTCTGCTTGCCCATGCCGCCTACGCCGGCGAGAGGGGTTTCGGCGGTCGGCCACACGGTGCGCGCCAGGTCGGTGTAGGCCCGGCCGGCCAGGATCACCGCGGCGGCGCCGGTGACGCCCATCGAGCGGGCATCGTCAACTGGCCCCCCAAGAAGGAGTGGCCATCGCTCGATGTAGCCGAGCCCCTCCAGGGCGATCGCCGTTCGCTGGTTGACCCCCTTCGGCAGCAGCCCGTCCGGGTCCGCCGCGGCGGCGAGCAGCGCCCGTCGCCGCGCTTCGCTCAGCCCGGTCACAGCGTGGCCGCCGACTGCGCGCCGGTCGTCTCCGTCACGGGGTCGGGGCGTTTCGGGTAGGGCCTGCGGTCGGGCAGCCCGAGTTCGATGGACTCCCGCTCGCGCCGGTTCTTGCCCAGCCGGAAAACGTAGCGGTGCGGGCCGCGGTGCCGGATGTTCCGGGCGCCGACCTGCACCAGGGCCTCGCGCAGCCAGACGGCCGGCTTGGTGCCGGCGCG
Organism: Streptomyces sp. SN-593; assembly: GCF_016756395.1. Lineage (NCBI taxonomy): Bacteria > Bacillati > Actinomycetota > Actinomycetes > Kitasatosporales > Streptomycetaceae > Actinacidiphila > Actinacidiphila reveromycinica. The sequence goes on along the minus strand of NZ_AP018366.1, from coordinate 86,973 downwards.
CGGCGCAGAAGCCCCCATCGAGATGAGCATGGTTTCGACGTACTGGTGGCCCGGCTCCTGGCGGCGCACCTTCTGCGCCACTATTGAGCACTGTGCCGTCGGGCAGCAGCTTCACCGTGCGGGCTGTCGCGCGACCGGTGTAGGCGGCGTTACTGGCCTGGTAAATCGTGCCGACGTGGCCGACCGCGATCAGGTGACCGTCCTCGTTGCGCCTGGGGACCGGGTCGGCGAACGACACGACACCGCGCACACCAGCGACGAGCAGGTCCTCGAAGCAGCGAGCGAGAAACCACGACTCGGAGTTGGCCGGGCACTCGTCCAGTAGGACGAATCGCGAGCACTCGACAGATTCCACGTACGGCCGGAGATTCGGGAACGGGAGCTTCAGCACGGCATCGCTGACCGGGGCCCCGAACACCGCGGCGCCGACCAGTCGTCGCTCGCCGCCGCTGACCTTGTACAAACCAAGCCGCTTGAGCGCCGACGGGTACCGGTTGGAGTAGTGGTGCCGGAGCACGAAGGCCTTGGCCACCTTCTCCTCCAAGGGTTCGACCACGTAGTGGCGGTGGTCGAACCCGCCCTCGCGGACATGCCGCCAGGAGTGCCGGCGGCCGTTCCAGCGCTGACACCAGTCGGATGCCGTCGGAATTTCCCCCAGGTCCGTGAACGGCAAGGACTCCCGTTCCGGGGCGGTCGCCTGAGCGGTCATCGGGCCGCTCCCGTCAGGCGGCGCAGGTAGTCGGCGGCCGCGGCCGCGCCGAGGTGATGGGCGATCGCGTCGCCGCGCTTCCAGGCCAGCGGGCCTTCCTCGGTCTCCAGGCGGCGGGCTTCGGCGATGACGTCGGCGATGGTGAACTGGGCCTTGAACTGGTGGCCGATCCCGGCCTCCAGGTCCTCGTACCGGGCGGGCAGGTCCAGTCCCAGCGCGCAGCACAGCCGCACGGCGCGCACGAGCACGTCGAACCCTGCGAGCACGCAGAACACGCAGGACAGGCGCGGGATGAGTGCGTCGTAGGTCGGGTGGTACTCCAGCGCGTGCTCGGCGATGCGCTGCCAGACCTCGGTTTCAGTGAGGTCGAAGATCGGGTGCCACACGAAGACGAGGCGGTTGGAGCTGCTGGTGCGGAGGTCGATACTGAGCGGCGACTTCTTGGCTCGGGCCGGGGACTCGGCGGCACGGATGCCCATGCAGTTGATGACGACGGCCTGCTCGTCCAGGCCCAGCTCGTCCAGGATCTTCGTGAGGAGCCGGTTCGCCACGGATCGCTTTAGCGTGGCGGTGCAGAGCCTCCGCAGGGCATCCGGCCACATGCCGCGCTTCTTGACCAGGCCAAGGAGTCCGAGTGCCGGACGCTCACCGGCGTCGTTGGGCTCGGCGTCCAGGTCCTCTGCGCGGGCGATGAGGAACCGCAGCCCGTACCGCTCGGCCTGGCGCTGCGCCAGGCCGCGCACGCCCGGCCACTCGGATTCGTCACCGAGGTCGCAGTGAACGACGACCACGCGGTCCAGGACGCCGGCCTGCCGGGCCCAGGTGACGATCCGGTCCAGCATCACCACGCTGTCCTTGCCCGCGGAGGACTGCACCAGGATCACGTGTGCGGCCTGCAGCAGTTCCAGCGGCAGCGCGGCCAGTTCATCGAGCAGGCCGGCTGCCACGCCTCCACGGCGCAGGCCTGCGGTGCCGCGCCCGCGGGCGTAGCGGCGGTAGTGCTCGCCCAGCGCGCGGTTCGCGGCGCGGGCGGCGAGGAAGGTGCGGCGGGACTTCCGCCGGGCCGCCAGCTTGCGGCGGCTGGCGTCGATGTAGGCGGTTCGTGCCGCGTCCAGGGCGTCGGAGCGTTCGGCACGTTCGGTGTCGGTGCCGGCCTGGGCGAGCAGTTGTTCGCGGCTGGTGATGTCGGCCAGTGCCTTGACGGCGGCTTCGGTGGCCCTGGTCAGGGCGCGGCCCGCAGCGGTGTGCGCCGCCTGGGCCTGGTCGGCTCGCCGGACAGAGTCCAGCAGCCGCATACGCATGCGGATGTCCATGAAGTCCTCGGGACGGGAGGGAGGAATGGGTGCGTTCGGTGCCGGTGACTGCCACGATCACCAACAAGAAAACTGTACCGCATTTCCATCACGCATAGAAGGGTGACGCGCCCCTTCCGCCCCGAGGAACCGGCCGGCGCGGTCGCTCAGTCGACCCGTCCTCGTTCACCGGCGGCCGCCGGTCGGGAAAGGGCGTCCGGGGGTCCACTCCGTCCTCCGTTCGCCGGCCACTGGAGAGCCGGACGCCCGGGACAGACGATCACGACGGTTACGGTCGGCTCAGCAGGCCGGTGGTCCACGGGCGGGAGCCCGATGTCGTGCAGGACGGTCAGCGAACCGGTGAGCAGCCCGGCCAGGAGGGTCACAGTGGACGCAGCCGTCGCGAGGATGCGGGACCACCTGGGCGGCGGCGGGGTGGTCGGCTCGGACAGGTCGGACAGGTCGGTTGCCATGGGACTCCCAATCGGACGAATGATCTCGACCCCTGGAGTCCGAATGAGGGTCCTGGACAGCAAACCCGTGTAGTGCGCCGATTTGGGGCTGGCCTCCACCGTAGCGCGGTGGCTCGCCGGGTTGGTAACCGCGCGCGATGTCCATTTTTCCGGCGCACGCTGGAGGGGTGGAGATCCCCGTCGGTGTCGCGCTCGCCCAGCCGGTCTCCGTGCTGCCGCGGGGGCCGGGCCTGTGGTACGAGCCGAAGTACGACGGCCTGCGGATGATCATGTTCCGAGGTGAGGAGGCAGTCGACTGCCAAGCGCGGTCCGGTCGGATCATCACGCCGTCCTGGCCAGACCTGGCGGCCGCGGGTGCTGCGCTCGACCCCGGCACGGTTCTGGACGGCGAGGCGGTGGTCTGGCGCGACGGAGCGCTGGACTTCGCGGCCGCGCAGGCACGCAGGGCGTCCTCCCCGTCCCGGGCGCTCGCCCTGTCCCGCCGGTTGCCCGCCCAGTACGCGGTGTTTGATGTGCTGGCCCATCCCCGGTACGGCGACGTCCGATCGCGCCCGTACTCGGAGCGGCGCCGGATGATGCTGGAGCTGGTGGAGCCGCTGGGGCACCCGATCAGGCCGGTGCCGGCCACCGACGACCCCGACGTGGCGCTCCACTGGTACGAGAGTCTGCGGGCGATCTCCGTCGAAGGGCTGGTGATCAAGCGGGCATCTAGTGCCTACCGGGGTGATCACCGCATCTGGCAGAAAATGCGGCACTCGGAGCCCCGCGATCTTCAAGTGGTCGGCTACACCGGGACGCCCCGGCGGCCGCAGGCCCTGGTCGTGGAGCTTCCCCCGGGCGGTCGGTTGGCGCTCACCCAGCGCCTCTCCCCCGTGCTGGCCTCCCAAGCCGCGGCCCGGCTGCGGGAAGCTCCGGCCGGGGTGCCGGCCCGGACGCCCGACGGCGTCCTGTACACCACGGCGCGCGGGATCACCGTGGAGTCGCTGGCCGGCACCACGAGGCACCAGGTCGTCACCGTCACCCGCGTCCGGTGAGGGTGTTCAGGCGATCAGCGTGACGCCGGCGATGGTCCGTGCGCGGCGTACGGGCGGCCGTCCCGGGTTCCTGCGGCGGACCGGTTGGGGAAGCGGGCGCAGTGGGCGCAGGGAGGTTCCCTTGCGGCCGGTGAGTTCGCTCCACTTGGTCTCGAATCTCGGCCGCTGCTTGTCGACGGCGCCCGCAGGTGCGGCGACCAGGTAGCCCGCGGTCGACGGGTAGCTGTCGCCGGGCTTCACGTAGTGGGCGCGTTCGATGCCGGACAGCTCGCCGCGTTCCAGGTGCGCGCCGTGCCGTTGGGCGTAGCGGCGGACCAGGAGTTGGGCGGTGGCGCGGTCGCCCTCCCACAACGTGCGCAGGGAACGCCAGGCCTGGCCCTTCTTGACCGGGCCGCGGCAGCCGTCCGGGCCGTCGCAGTACGTCGGCGTGACCTCCGCGCCGGCTGCGTTGATGACGCCGTGGTGGCGCCGGCAGCGTGTGGTGCGTTCCTGGCGGCACCACCAGCGGGGAGTGGTGCACTTGGGGCCGTGCCAGGTCTTGCAGTCTTTGGTCCGGCCGACGGGGATGATGCGGCGTACCTCGTAGACGGCGTAGCGGGCCTGGTCCAGGGACTGCTCGAACGCGGTCATGATCTCCGTGTTGCGGCCGTCCTCGGAGAGGCGGCGGTACAGGGAGTCGCCGCCGTACATCGCCATGTTCTCGTTGAGTGCCATGCTGACGTGCTCCATGCGCAGGACGTCGGCGGCCAGGTGCGGATGGCCGCGCAGCCGCTCCTCGTGGACGTCGCGGGACGCGCAGACGCCGCTGAAGACACAGAAGGTGCAGTACGACTTCTGGATGGGCTCGCCGAGCTGCTGCAGCACGTGGGCCTCGATCGCCGCGCGGTCCAGGCAGGCGAGGATGAGCGGGTAGTGCGGTTCGCAGATCGTCCGGCCGGCCTCGGCGTTCACCTTCCGCTGGATCGCCGAGTCCTTTTCGGCGCGTCCCAATTCGCCGTAGTGGTAGCCGATCACCCGCCGGTAGGATTCGTTTCCGAATTCGGATTCCGCCCAGTTATCGAGACACCATCCTTTAAACCGGATGCTGCACGTTCTGCGTCCGTTTGCTAGCTGGGGAATGGTCCCGGCGGCGGTGAGTTCGTCGGACAGGCGCCAGGGACCTGCTGACAGGATGCGCTCGGTGGCGCGGGAGTCGCTGAGGATCAGGACGCCGTCGGCGTCGTGGGGACCGCCGCGGGCGATCTGCACCAGCCGGACGTTTGCGGCCCGGAGCCGGGGCAGGACCAGGCGGTTCACGTAGTCCAAGGTGGTGGGCCATTCGTCGCCGGTGACGGCGTGCACGACCACCAGGTCGGACAGGTCGGGCTCCAGCCCGTGGCCGGCGGGGTCGGCGAGATACCGCAGCAGGATGTCGGTGCTGTCGGCCCCGAGCCCGTAGGACAGGACCGTGCGCTGCTTGCGCAGGAACGTGGGAGGAGGGGGCGAAGTGCTGGTGATACAGGGGCTGTTCGTGGCCATGGCGGCGCTCCCGGAGGTGGCGGGGCTGGTGAGGGACGCGCGGGGCCCGCCCCCGGGAGAGGGGGCGGGCCGGGGCGGTCAGGCAGCTCGCGCCAGGGGCTTGCCGCTCCAGTCGTCGCGGCCCAGTTCCAGAGCGACGACCTGGGCGGTGCTGCGCGGGACCGGCACGGGCCGGTCGTACCCGGCAGGCGGCGCCATGGTGAAGGGAACCCGGTGGAGGAGGGTGTAGGCGTCGATCTTCTCGGGGTGGAAGGTGCGTACGCCGCCGCGGTCGGCGGCCAGGACGATGATCCGGCCGTCCTTGGAGGTCAGCACGTCGTGGATCTCGATGGTGCGGATCGACGTCTCTTCGGGCTTGGCGTAGGTGATGGTGACGGCGAACCGGCCGGTCATGGCCCGCAGCAGGTCGGCGACTGTCGCCGTGGTCGACTGCTGCGTGGTGCGCTTCAGCACAGGGGACTCCCTGATGGATGGGTGCGAGTGCTCTCGGTCGTGGCCGACTGCCACCGTCGACCAACAAGAGAATTGTACCGCACTTACATCATCGCCGGGAGTGGGGAAACGCCTCCACCTGCGGTGAGGCGGGAGAAAGCACTGCCTTCTCCCGCCTCACCGGTACTGCACGTTGGCCTCACTCACCAGGCCAGATGGACGACCCATGCCTCGGCGATGTCCCTCAGCCACTGCTCGGGCAGCTCATCGGTCCAGGCGGCCTGCAGGAGAAACTTCGCGGCATCGAGCCGCTCGCAGATCACGATGCTTTCCGGCTGGGACGCCAGCTCGTATCTGCCGTGCACCTCGAAACCGCTGCCGGGTCCGTACTCGCGGAAGAGCCGCTCCAGACGGTCGTGGTGCCGTGCGGCGAACTCGTCAAGCCGCGCAACATAGTCGGCCCGCTCTTTCTCCCGTACGGCAGTGAGGACGACGCTGAGAACCTCGCGGGAGGTGGCTGTGTCGAAGGTGCCCCCAGGGATGAAGGTGCGGGCGATCCGTACAGCCGCCGCCAGGACCTCGTCCACGTTCGCCGGCGGAACTGGCGGTCCCTCGGCCGGTGGCACCAACGGGACCGGCCGGCCGGGCCGCCGCTGGCCGAACTGCCCGGCCTGGGCGATGAACTGCACCTCCAGGCGCATCACCCCGTCTGCTGTGGTCAGCACCTGCGACCGCGCAAGCGGTTCGCCGGCGACACCGCCTTCCGTGTGCTTCACCCGTTCCCCTTCGGTGCGGCTGCCGGCGACTTCTTGCTGCCCTTGCGCCCGTCGCGGAGTCGCGTGAGCAGCTCGGCCGGCTCGGGGGTGGTCCCGCCTCCGAGGTACCGGATGCCTTCGCCTTCCGGCGCTCTGGAGTGGTCGCGGTCCACCGGGTGCCGTCTCCTGGGTGCCGTTCTCCAGCCCCACCGCTCGTCCCACACGAGCGCCGGCACTGGTCCGCCGGCGGCCAGGACGACCGACGCGGCGCACACACCGCCGTCCAGGACCTGCAGGTTGGGCGGACTGCCCTGCAACGTGATCCCCGCCGCGGAGAGGGCGTCGCACACCGACCCGAGGTAGGGCACGGCCTGGCGCATGCGCAGCTCTGTGCCGGCCGCGGCCGCCGCACTGCGGATGACCCCCGGGGGGAAGCCTAGTCGGCGTGCCGCCTCCTCCGCGCTCAGCTCCTGCTCGGACTCGATGAGGTCGGCGATGCGCCGGCCCCGTGCATCGGCAAGTGCTCGCTGCGCCGTGTGCAGGTGTACTCCCAGCGTCTGCGCTACCTGGGCCGCACTGACGGCGGGGTTGTCGGCCAGAAACTCATCGACGCGGGCCGGCAGCTCGTCACGCGGCGCCAGGTCGCCGACGCCCGCCGGCCGACCTGCTTTCTTTCGCTGCTCCACCGGCACGAAGGACATCACCACGGCGCGGGGCCAGTGCTCGACGCCGCCTACCACGACAACCGCGTCCTGGAGCCGCGGTGCCGCCTTGTAGCTGTCCCAGGTCTTGGGCGTGAGGCCTCGTGCGGCCGCGGCCTCGTGCCGGTCCAGCAGGTCCTCGTCCGAGTCTTTTGCCGGCAGCGCAGGGATCTCTTCGACGTCGGGGTCGTAGAAGGCGTCGACCTGCTCACCGTCCCACAGGAGCACCCGGGCGCCGGTCGAGCTGATGGGTGCCGGGTGGCCGGCGACGGTGTGCGGCTTGGTGTTCCGGAAAGTGCCGAGGCTCACGCCGCGGGCCTTGGCCAGGTCGGCCATGGTGCGGACGTACTCACGGCGTCCAGCGCGAATCATCGCGGTCTCCGATGCGTGCGGCCCGTCATGGGGCCGCGGTTCAGGGCGAAGTCGCCCCCGGCGCACGGCCGGCGGCGATGAGGGCGGTTCGTACTCACCCAGCCGGAGCTGGGCTGCCTTGTGGGAGGTTCGGTGGAGGGAAGAAGTCGCCGGCCGGAGACCGACAAGAAAACGGTACTGCATTTTCATCACGGACGGCAAGGATGTGGCCGTCGTATCTCCCGTCTGGCTACACTCGGTCATGTAGTCCATGTGACTGGGTTCTCTCCCGGGAACGTGGGTGCATTCGGTTGGCCGGCGCCCTTGCCACCCGCCTCGGCGGATTGGGCGCCGGCCGCTCTCGTCTCCAGCACGAGCTTCGCCTCTGCTCACAGACGCCCCGTCGACACACAACGACGTACTTCTGTCCGCAACTCAGCGACCGCACGACCACCGGCCGATAGGCGATCCCTCGGGTGCGCCTACCTGCGTAGCCCTGGTGAGAGGCGAAGATCACCGTGGGACCGACCGACCACCAGCAGGCGAGTGCGAAGCAGGAACACCCCTCCTCCCCCACCGGGCAGGAACTGCACCACTACCGATCCGAGACACCGCTGCACCGCACCCCGTCCGCTGATCACGGACCTTCACGACAACACAGCAGGCCCGTACGACCTGGGCACGAGTACCCGCCGGCTGCTGTTGCTGCTGCGCTGTGGCAGCGGGCACGTCATCCAGTGGCAACTGCCCAGTGAGGGCCGCCAGGCCCGAGGGGTCAAGCGCGCAGGGCGCGAAGCGCCCGAGCACTTGAGGGCAGGCGGCAGATCGGCGGGTCCAGCGCCGCCTGGGCGCTGGCCGCGTGCGGGGCGGCCCCCGCGCCGTCGCTTGCGACGGCACTCCGGCCCTTGGGCCGGCGAGACGGCGCGGCACGTCGCCGCCGGGGTTCTCCTACGTAGTTAGAGGCTCTCGGCGTTTCCGCTGGTCAGAGCGATCTACTCTAGCTTGGGGAGGCGTTTCCAATAGCAGTTGAGGATACTGCGCTTGCCTATAGGCAAGCGCTGCGGGGCCGGTGACACGCCAGCGAGCTTGATCTCGGATGTCCTTGCCTATAGGAAATCGGAGTGGATACGGTCGGAACTCCGATTTCCTATAGGCAAGAGTGCGAGGTGGGGGTCCGTGGGCCGACCCAGCCCGGTGCGGCGCGGCACAGCCGTGAACCGGGACACCGGAGAGATCACCCAACTGGAGTTCTTCGAGAGGCCGAAGACCGGCATCCGGTACGACTGGAGGCCGAACCCCGGCCGCCACGTCAACGTCCCCAAGGAGCTGGTGAAACGGCTCTACGACAAGAGCAGCGGGTACAACGCCGGGGACCGGGACGTGTTCTTCTTCTACCTGGGCTTCTCCCCCGACGGCACCGAACCTCTCCGGATGACCTTCAAGGAGATCGCCGATGTCATCGGCGGCCGCCCGGATACCATCGCCAAGCGCGTGGGTAAGCTCAACCGAGGTGGTCTTCTCCTGGAAGCGGAACGCGTCGGGCGGATCGTGTTCTACCGGGCGAACCCGCGTTCAGGGTTCGACGGCGCGGCTGAGGACCAAGTGCAGGCCGTCAAGGACGTTCGCTTCCCGGTCATTCCGGCACCGGCGAACGCAGAGGTGAAGAGGAAGGCGGCATCCTGATGACGTCCCCAGCGGAAGTGCGACACGAGGTCGAGCTGACGTCGGAGATGCAGCGGCAACTGCTGCTGCTGACCGCAGGTACACCGGGTGCCGACTGGCGTGTCCTCACGTACTACCTCACGGCGGCACCGATCGGGCAGACGGTCCGCGAGGTGGCCAAGGACGTGGCAGAGGCGCTGCGCCTGAGCCCGGGTTCGGTCTCGAAGAGCGTGAACCGGTTGGTCAAGACGGACTTTCTGGAGGTCGCCTACCGGGTGGGCGCGGTGAACTTCTACCGGGCCGGCCCCGAGGTCCTGGCGCTGGCCACCGCCACCGACGACGACGATCAGCCGCTGGCAACGGTCAGCCACCTCCCGATGCGGCCGGCCGAGCAGTAGAACATCGCGACCGCGGGCCCGCCCTTCGTTACCTGGAGGGCGGGCACGCTCATGTGATCCCGGGGCTCCCCGCGACTCCCAATTGGGGAGTCCGCGGCCGACAGCCCCGCCCCGGTACGGGCGGGTGTGTCAGGATGCCGTGAGCTGCACCTGTACGGGAGCGGCGGTTACTCAGCAGGCAGCAGGGAGGCAAGTCGGTGCTCAGCGACGCGATGGAAGGGATCGAGCCGCCAGCCAGTTGCACCGTGATCGCCACGGGGAAAGGCGGCGTCGGGAAGAGCACGATCGCCTCGCACCTCGCTGCGTACCATGCCGCTCGCGGTGAGCGCACCCTCCTGGTCTGTGTGACCAGCCAGGACGACGACGATCTGGGCATCAAGGAATTCGGCCGCGGAATCAGGCCGGACGGCGAGCCGATCCTTGACGGCGAAGGCCTGTACCGGTCGATCCACGGGCGGTCCCCGTTGGTGCCCGTCCGCGAGGTACGCCCCAACCTGGATGTGGTGCCCGGCGGCGAGGCGGTGGGAGAAGTCCAGCAACTGCTGATGTACCGGATGATGACCGACGGTGCGGGCGTGGCGCTGTCGCTGGCCCGCTCCCTCGCACCGATCGCCCGCTGGTACCAGCACATCGTGATCGACTCGGCGCCGGAGAACGACTCGCTGGAGCAGCTCGCGCTGGGCGCGGCCCGTTTCCTCGTCGTGCCCACCCGCTCGGACAGCTCCTCCATAAAGGGGATGCGGCGCATCAGCCGGAACTTCAAGGCCGTACGCAAGCAGGTCAACCCGCACCTGCGGGTCGCCGGCGCCTTCCTCTACGCCTCGAACCCGACGGCGACGTCCCTGCACAACGAGGTGAAGGAAGACATCCGGAAGGTACTGGGCGAGACGACGCCGATCCTGTCGACCGTCGTCGGATACCGCGAGAAGCCCGCCCGGAACGCCCGGAACAAGGGGCTGCTGTTCTCCGAGTACGCCGCGATGCTTCCTGCGAGCGCACGCAGCTACGACGTCGCGGCCGGCCGCGCGAAGGTCGCCGATGTCGTCCCCGAGGCCATCGTCGGTCTCTCCGAGGACATGAACACGCTGAACAACGAGATCATCGATTTCTGCAGGAGGGCCGCCTGATGGGGCTGTTCGATGACGATGAGCCGAGCGTCGCGCCGACGGCGGCGGTAGGTCTTCTGGGCGGCGGCATGGCCGCGGTCGCCCAGGAGGCCGCGGTGATCGTGCAGGCTCCGGTCGGGACCACCCTCGACACTATCCCCGCGCCGCACGACCCTCTCGGTGACGGCGAGCTGTCACCGCAGGAGGAGCAGGAGTTTGCGGCGTGCCAGGCCGGCATGGACAACCTGCACCGGGCCTTCTGGGTGGCGGGCAAGTCGCTGGAGGCGATGAGCCGCGGCAACCTGCACCGCAACTCCGGCACCCCGAACTTCGCCGAGTACGTCTGGAACAAATGGGAGATCGCCGAGTCGCAGGCGTACCGGCTGATGGCGGGGTGGCGGATCGGTGAGGAACTTGCCGCCCTGGGCTGGCGGCCGCGTGAGTCGCAGGTCCGCGAGCTGACCGACATCGTGAGCGCTGCCGGGCCTGACGCGGCGGTGGCCGTCTACGACGCCGTGGCCCGCGACGGAGGCAGGGTCACGGCGAAGGCGCTCCGCAAGGTCGTGAAGCAGCTTCCGCCGCTCGACAGCGAGGCGTCTCCGGCGCAGGTCCACCAGATCGTGGGGCAGCTCCTGCACGCACAGCGGCAGGGCGGCACGACGGCGCCGGAGGCGTCCGCCCCTGCCGCAGGTTCCTCTGCCGGCCCGGCGGGAGAGCCGGCCTCGGACTCAGGTCCACAACAGCCCACCCGTTCCGCCGACATGCAGAACCTGATCGACTCCTTGGCCGCGCTGAAGGAGACCGCGAAGGTGCTCACCCAGGCCGGAGTCCGGCGAGCGCTCGCGGAGTCACCCGAGGAAGCCGGGCAGACCGTATCGGAGATCAAGCAGGTGCTGAACCAGATGCGTGCGGCGGCCACGGTGAAGGCTCCGCCGGCTGGCTAGCTGCCGGCAGCGTGACGGCGGCGCGGGAGGACAGCTCGTCTCCCGCGCCGCCGTCACGCGTATACGGCTACCTCGTGCTCTGCGTCCTGGTCTTGGCCTTGGGCAGCGCCGGCAGGAACGAGTCGAGAGCCGCGGTGAGGAAGTCGCTGCGGCTGGGAAACCCGTGGCGTGCGGTGAGCGCATCGATCACGGCGAGTTCGCGCCGGCTGGGACGGAATGACTGCTGAGTGCTGTCTTTGACGCGGCCGCGCTCGGTGCGTCGCTCCGGTGCTTCCCCGAAGAGTCCGTCGGGGTCCAGGTCTTCCTCCTGGATCTCCTGCTGTCCCTGCCGCAGCCACGTCAGGAGCTGCCCGAAGAGCTTCTCTTTCTGCACGTGGAGGACGGCCCGGCGGACGACAACGGCGTTGGTTGGCTCGTGACCTGTCTCCACCTTCTGCACGAGTTGGTAGTGGGCGAAGCGCGCGCGGACGTCGGCGCTGACGTTGATGGTGCAGCCGGTGGTGGTGTTCGGGACGGAGGCTGCCACCGGGAGCTGGGCGGCTGGCGGTGCCTCCCGTGGTTCGGGCTCGGCTGTGGCGGCTGGTTGCGTGCTGGGCGGCCCGGTGGGCGTGTCGGCGGCCTGGGCCGGTGCGGAGGCCGGAAGGCTGCGGCGGGGCGGGGCGAAGGCGGTGACGGTGGCCGCGGCGAAGGCGTCCAGGTCGCCGTCCTTCTCTGGCAGGCCGCCGCGCAGGGCCGGGCTGGTGGTGCTCACGCTGCTTCCTCCTGGTTGGCGCTGGCCGTCCGGTCCGCCGCGGACTTGGCTTGCATGATCTCCATGGCCAGGGACTGGTAGTCGCCGGCGAGGGCGGCCATGGACCGGCGGACGGCGGGTGCGATGGCAGCAGAGGTCCGCAGCTCCTGCGGGACCTTGCCTTCGGTGCGGCAGGCCACGGCTGCCGACTCCACGTAGCGGATGACTTGCTCGAACACGGGCGCGCTGCCGCGCAGGTCGCCGACGAGCTGCTCCTTGATGTTCGTCTGCACCTTCGAGGCGGAGGAGTTGGTGGCGAAGACGACCACGCCGAGCAGCCGGAGCAGCGGGTTCATGTCCCGGGCCTGGCCGAAGCGGCGTGCGACGGTGCGCAGGCCCTTGCGGGAGCTGGGGTCGCTCTTGCTGGGGATCAGGACGTAGTCGCCGGCCACGAGTGCCTGGAGCTGGAGGGGTTCGGAGCCGGGTGCGACGTCGAGAATGATCACGTCGTAGTCGTCGCGGACGGCGTCGATCGCCGCGGCGTACATGCCCATCCAGGCGAGGCGCCCGGCCGGGTCGTCGGCACGTCGTGCTGCGCGGCGCTGGCAGTACAGCTCCTCCAGGACGTCCTCGAGGACGGGACCGCCCGGGAACACCGACAGGCGGGGCCGTACCTGGCCGGTTGGGGTAAGGCGCTTGCCGTCCAGGATCGCGGCGGCCTGGGCCTGTCCCCCGTCTGCCAGCACGCTGCCGGTGAAACCGAGGTCCTCGCCGTTGTTGCCCTGCTCGTCCATCTCCACGAGCCCGACGCGCAGCCCGGCCTTCGCCCAGGCGACGGCCAGGGCCGCGGCCAGACTGCTCTTGCCGACGCCGCCCTTGCCGTTGACGACGACGAAGACCTTGGCCTGGTGCAGACCCGCGCGCATGAGCTGCAGTCTGCGATCGAGCGCGCGCCGTACGGCGGACAGGTTCGCCGCATCGAGCGGCGGGGAGGCCGTGGGCACAGGGATCACCTCGTGTCACTGATACGACAAGACGATCACCATGAGAGGTGGTGGGTGCGGGTGCATCTGCGGAGAACCGCCGGAGGGCGCGACGTCATCCACCCGATCGGCCTCACCTTTGGGAGGGCGCTTCTCCGGGCTGGCTAGCGCAGTGACTAGCACGCTATATGGGATGAGTTATGGCACACCACCGTGCACGACGTGTTGCAGGACGTAAACGGCGATATCGACTCCCCAATTGGGGAGTCGATATCGGTTGGCGCTGCTCGGCTCAGCCGAGCCAGACGATGTCCATCACGTACAGGTGGACCGGGTCCATGCGGTTGATCCAGTAGATGACGGTCAGCGCGCCGACCGTGGCCGAGCGGAGATCCGCCCCCTCGGGATCTGCGGCGTCCCAGGCCGGCCAGTGCATCGGTGCGCGGGAGGCAATATCGAGGACGTCGCGGAGCAGCTCCTGGACGCTGGGTTCGAGGGCGGCGAAGTAGCTTGCCGCGGCGGGGGAGAAACGGGCTGGGAGGGCGCTGTTGCTCACCGACCGGCCACGTCTTCGAAGGCGATGCCGTCGGAGGTGTCGTAGCCGCTGGCGATGAACGCGTCGACTACGGTCTCGGAGTCGAGGCGGCGCTGCCAGGTGGTGATGACCGCGTAGAGCTGGGCCAGGCTGAGAGTCGCCCGGGCGGTCTCCAGGGCCTGCTTCCATTCGAGGTCGAACGCGGGCAGCCACCGCTCGGCGCGGGCGGATCGGGCGATCCGGGTGCGGAGATCAGCGCCTGCGGTGGGGGAAGGGGGCGGCGTGGGTGCGTCCAGCGGCTGCGCGGTCATCGTCTGTCTCCTTCGGTACTGAGACCACGGTACGCCGCGGGTCCTCGGGCGGAGGCGCGAACGGGTGGAGCGGGCACCTGTCACGACGCTGCCTCCGTTCCGCCGAGAGTCAGCGCGTTGTCGACCAGGCACCAGCAGCCCGAGTAGGAGGCGTTGACGCCCGGGTAGTGCCACACCGACATGGCATGGTCGACGTCTCCCGGGCAGGTGGCTCCCTCGGTGCACTCCTGCTCACCGTTGTGGTGGACAGCGCGGGTTCCCTGGCAGTAGAACCGGCGGGGCTCTCCGGTGGCTTTCGCCCAGCGTTCGTCGTACGCCTGGACCGAGCCGTAGCACGCGCCGCGGAGGTGGAAGACCACGGAGTCGTCGCCGAGATCGGGTCTGATCAGGTTCGGGCCGGTGAATCGTACGGATTTCTGCCGCTGGGTGATCGGCTCCTGGCAGGCGTGGCACGTGCCGGGAAGGATCGCCATCTCCTTCTCGAACCGTTTTGCGGCGCGCTCAGTGATGGCCTCGTTGTGGACGTGCCGGCACGGCGGCAGCTCATGGCAGAGGCGGCACAGGGCGTAGTGCTCGGGCAGGAGGCTCCATCCTCCGTACGCGGGCCCCACCAGGTGCAGCGGCTTGGCATCGGGGTGCTCTTCGTCTTGCAGGACGATCGCCATCGGCCGGTTGTCCCACGTGCTGGGCTCGGGCTGGTCGGCCTCGATCCATGCCTCCCGGTAGTCGGCGCCCCAGTCGACGTGCGCGCGCTCGCTGACCTCCACGACCCGGTAGGGCTGCCGGTTCCACACCACGAGCTGCCCCGTGCGCAGGTTCCAGGTGAACCGGGACTTCGTGCGATCGCGGGGAGACCATGCGTCCGTGCGGCCGCCGCGGTACAACTCCTCCATCACGCGTCTCCTGCCGGGACCAGGGCCGGGCCGCTACGGAGGACGATCTCCCCGTCGGCGGCGATCAGCCGGAGCTTCGGGAACGCCGCCGGCCGGTGCTCCCCGGGGACCTCGGGCCACTCGTCCGCCGACAGTCCGTAAGGCGGTGGTGTCCAGCCGATGAGGCCTGGAAGCACCCGGGTCTCGGCGGCTTTGAAGTAGCGCCGCTCCCAGTCCGAGGCGAAGAAGATCGGCAGGAGCCCGCCGGTGTTGGGGATCGGCTCGGGCGCCTTGGCCTTGCTGCCGTCGGCTCGTTCCGCGATCGGCCGCATGTACTCCTGGCACCGGGGGCGGGAACAGAACCCCCAGGGCGTCAACCACCCGGTCACCGGGTCGAATTCGGCGAAGCTGACGCTGGTGGACCGGCCGCACAGCCTGTCCACCCGCACCATGGGCGCCTGGCAGCCGTGCGGGCCCGCGTTCCAGTCCGGCTCGTACCGGGGCGCATCGCCGCCGATGAGCCGCGACATGGTGGCGTTGTCCGCGTTCAGTACCTCCCGGGTCCGTGCCCACGTGGTGACGGTGGGGTCGTGCCGCCGGGGATCCCGGAGCGTCACCCAGCCGAGGGCCAGGATCAGGTCCCGGGTGCCCGGCGGCATCCGGTGCTCGCCGTAGACCCGGGCGGTGAGCTGGTCGTAGCGCAGGATCGCGCTGCGGTCGTCGGCAGTGTCCACGTCATGCCTCCCCGAGCTGGAGGGCCTGGGGCGTGGTACCGCGGGTGCCGGCGGGCGTGCAGGCCGGGCATTCATCGCGGACGTCCGGAAGCGGGAAGCCCGCCGTGCGCAGGTGCGTCTCGAAGTGCGTCAGGTCGCCGATCTCCTGGCCGCAGCCGTTGCAGCGCCGCTGCTCGCGGCCGCCGGCCGCCGACGTGGAGCCGCGGGGGTTGGCGGTGGCGATCAGGACGTCTGCGTGGCAGGGGGCGCCGGGGGAGCACCAGCACATCACGTCCCGTCCGGCCAGTTGCTGCCGGATCTGTTCGTCGCTGGGGTAGCCGGGGAAGGGGTTGGTCCACTCGGCGGGCGGGTTCCGGCGCTCCTGGAGGAAGGCGTGGAAGCGCAGTGCTGCGGCGATCCGGCCGGCCGGGGTTCCGTCGTGCTTGAAGGGGTTGCCGTACGCGGTGCGGTAGTCCACGACCCGGGCGCCGGGCGGTTTGCGGGAGCCGCGTTTGCGACTGCAGGTGAGCCGGGCCGGGGTCATGCGATACCGCCTTCTGCACGGGCCGGCAGCCGGTAGACGATAAGGGGGTTCGACTCCGGCAACCGCACCGGGTGCTTCGGGGTGCCGTTGCGGTTGGTGCCCAGGCAGGCCAGCTCCAGGCGCTGGTCGAGCAGTAGCTGGACGACGGTGTCCGCGCGGTTGTGTATGGCACTGTGCCCGGCACCCCAGGCCACGATGACGGTGTCGCCGAGGTGGGCCAGGCTGGTCAGCGCGTCGTCGGTCAGGGGGCCGGCGGGCTGGGGGTCGCTGACCAGGACCGCCGGATCAGCGCTGATGATGCTGAAAAGGTTGAGCACGAGCAACGCCTGGTGGCCGGTTCGGCGGGCGGCGCTGATGCACCGCCGTATCGTCGGGTCGTCAGCGGCGGCCTTGGCCGTTGACGGGTTCAGCATGACGAACACCGCCGTGCGGCCGCCCGCGGCCCACCGGCGGGTGAGCGCGAACCGGTGGGTGCGGTCGGCGTTGAAGACGGCGTAGGAGTCGCCGCTGCCGTCCAGGGTCGGGGTGGTGCTGCTGTCGACGGCCAGGCCGTGGCGTGTCGCCCACCGGGTGAGTTCTGCTTCCATGAGGTGCCCTTTCCGGGTCGGCGCGGGGGTGCCCAAGCTCGGGCTCGGGCACCCCCGCGGTCAGCGGTCAGTTGTTGTCGTTCTGGGCCCGGGCGAGGGCGTTGAGGCGGCTGTCCACGGCGTAGCGAGTCTCTTCCTCGTCCCACATGTCGCGCAGGGCGGCAGCCAGGCCGGGCAGCGTGTGCAGGGACTCGGGGCCGCCGGCGGCGGAGTCGGCGAGGATCTGCTGGGTCGTGGGGTCGGTCGCGAGCGCGCTCATCAGCTCGGTGAAGTAGTCCCAGGCTGCTTCGTTCCCGCGGTGCCAGCGGCACCAGGTGCCTTCTTCGGCGCAGGCCCAGCACTCTTCGGAGTCCGGGTGGTACGGGGCCGCCTCTGGTGCCTGGTCGGGGTCGGTGGGGGCGGCGATGTCGTCCGGCTGGTCGGTCGAGAAGAGGTCCTGGAGCCAGGTGTCAGGCAGTGCCCGCAGTTGCTGCGCGAGTGCGACGGCGACCTGGGGGTGGTGGTTGAGGAGGTTGGACCACAGGGTGCGGGCACGCCCGCGCGGGGAGCCGGCCTCCTCGGTGCCGCCCAGCCCGTAGGTGAACTGGTCGCGGATGTCGTCGCGGCGGCCGGGCCAGGTGGCGACGTCCTCGCCGAGAGCGGCGGCGTGCTCGAGCGCCCGTTCGTCGGTGGTGAGGCCGACGATGCCGGCGCTGCGGATACGGGCGGACAGGGCCTCCGCGGCCTTCGGGTCGGACACTGCGAGCAGTTCGAGGGCTTCGTCGGCGACGCTCGCGATGCGGGCGGCCTGCCGGTCGTAGCTGAGGTAGACGGTGCGGAGCAGGCCCAGGCGCAGGGCGGTCAGCGTGCTCTGCTGGTGGGCATGGTGGGTGGTGGTCACGAATTCTCCCGGGGTATCGCGTTGGCGGTGCGAAGGGTGAAGGCGGCGGCGAACCCCTCGCTTTGCAGTCCGAGGACTGCGCTCACGGCGTGCTCGTGCTGCCAGGCGAGGGTGTCGTCAGGAACCCGCGGTCCATCGGGCCTGGCGCGATTGCGGGCCTGGCAGACGGCCAGGGGGGTGTCGAGGTGGACCGCGACAGCCGTTCGGTTGTGAGCGGCGGCCACGGTGGACTTGCCCGAACCGGCTGCGCCGATCAGGACGAGCAGCCCGGGCTCGATCGTGGCCAGTTGCCTGTGGAGTTGCTCGGCGGTGGTGAGCACCGCGGTGATGTAACTGTCGGGCTGAGGCTTCACGCGGCAGCCCCTACCGTGTCGGCGTGGAGGACGGCCCGCAGCCGCACCCCGATCCAGGCCCCGACCTGCGGGCTGACGGCATTGCCAAAACCGTCCACTTGATCGCGGGCGGTGCCCCAGACGGTGAAGGTCCCGCGGTAGTCGCGGAAATCCACGTCGAAGCCGCAGCCTCTGCCGATCTCGTGGGCGGTCATCATGCGGTAGAAGCACTCTTCGATCGGCAGTTCCGAGAGCGCGGGCCCCCACCCAGCCGTGAGCAGTGCCGTCGTGTCGTGAGCAGTGAGGGTGCCGAGCGGGTCGCTTACCGGGTGCGGTGCCGTCCCGTGGTTGGGGCTGGTCCCGTTCTGCTTAAACCAGCCGGCCGCCGTGAGCAGTCCGGGGATCTGTTCGGCGGTGAACGTCGACATCGGCTCGGTGTATACCGCGGGCACGGTGTGCTTGCGGTACGGGATGACCCCGGAGGAGACCACGGCGAGTGTTTCCGAGCCGACCTGGGTGGGCAGCGGCTCACCCGCCCCGCGCGGTGCGCCCTGGTAGTTGTCGACGGCGAGCGCGAGCGCCGGCTCATCCCACAGCGCGTGGCCGGTCGACAGCAGCGCTGTCTCCTGCTGACTGGTCTGCGTCGCCAAGGGCTGCAGCAGCAGCCGCTCCGAACCGTGGACGCCCTTGGCGGGCATGAGGATCGCCGGGAAGTCCGCGAACTTCTGACGGCACCGCTCGATGCGGGCCATCGTTGAGGCGGCGAACGGGCCGCGGTGGCCGTCCTTGAACGTCTTGATTGGCCGGTCGCCGATGCGGGTGCCGAGATCGCTGAGATCGAGTGCAGTGATCGACGGGGTCGTCGGCGGGACGACCGCGGTGCGGCAGGACGGGCAGCGGTACTCGTACTGCTCGCCGTAGGCGACCTTCCCTGTCGGCGGAATCCCGGTACGCCACGTCCACACCGCTTCGACGTCCTTGTCGCAGCCGTGGCACCGCGACACGGGCCGGTGCTCCAGGTCCGGCATGGGCAGCGACTTGTGTACGAACACCCAGTAGCCGCGATCGCGTGACTGCGGCACCCCGAAAAACTGACTGTTCAGGAACAGCACCGTGTGGTTGTAGTCGAGCAGGTCGAACTGCTTGAGCCACCACCGGTAGGTGGATCCGTCGCCGATCTTTTTACTGCCCGGCAGGAGCGGTCCCCAGGACTGCAGCCCGGTGGTGCATTCAACGAGGATCATCCGCGGCCGGTGTGTCTGTGCGTAGTGCAGGACACAGTTCGCGGTGGCCCGGTCCCGCTCCGAGCGCGTCACCCGGGCCTCGTAATCGGGGTCCTCCATCCCGAACAGGGCCAGGCCCTGCGCGTAGGCCCTCTCGGTGTTGGCCTGCGAGTGGTTCACGCAGCTCACGCCAGCGACCAGCAGGTCGGCTGCGGGGAGGTCGCGGGCGGAGTGGTAGTCCGCTGCGTCGGGGTCGACCAGGTCGGCGATCCAGTGTTCGGCCTCGGGGTGGTTCGCCTCGTGGACTTGGACTTTGTACGGGTTGTGGTTCGCCGCCATGATCGTGGTGAATCCGGCGATCTGGATGCCCTTGGTGAGGCCTCCGAAGCCGCTGAAGAGGTCGACCGCGATGAGGTCGTCGTGATGGAACCGGCGGCGCCTGGTTGCCGGCCGGTGCGTGGCCGTGCCGGTCTTCGTCTTCACGCAGCGTTCCCTTCGCGGTGCTGGACGCCGGGCTCGCCGGCGAAGCTGCGGGTGATGAGGGAGACCAGGTTCGAGTCGGCGGGGACGTGCCGCAGGCCGAGGCCGCCGCGCCAGGGGACGGGGGTGGGCAGCGCGATGACGTCGGTCAGCGTCCAGTGGAAAGCGCCCGGGTCGCCCCAGGGCCTGCAGCACTGGTTGTCGCGGTGGATGTCGGTGAGGGTCGCGACCGCGACGACCGCGCCGCGGGGAAGGGCGGTGATGCCGGCGAGTGCGGTGGTGATGCGCGGGTCGGTCAGGGCCTGGCGGTCCAGTGCGGCGGAGGCGTGCAGGATCAGCAGGCCGCGGTAGTTCCGCTGCCATGAGCGGTTCTCGGGGGACTTGCCGTGGATGATCGCGGCGGGCCAGGGCTGCTGGATGGACAGGATGCGGGCGGACTGCAGGGCGCTGGCAGGCGGGTACATGCAGATGTCTCCGGGAGGAGGTGCTGGGAACGGGGTCGGGGGCCTCGGGGGCCGGGCTGGCAGCAGGCGGGTGGAGCGGGTCAGCCGCTCATGCGGACGGGCATGATCAGGTACTTGCCGGTGTTGTCGGGCTCGCCGGCGGCGCGGAGCAGCGCGGGCTTGGTCGGCGCGCTGATACTGATCCGGGCCTGCTTGGCGCCGATGGTGGCGAGGCCGTCCAGCAGGAACGCCGGGTTGAAGGAGATGTCCACGGGGGCGCCGTCCAGCTCACAGGCGATGCGGTCCTCGGCGGAGGCGTCGTCGCTGGTGCCGCCGGTGAGGGTGAGGGACGTGCCCAGGAAGGCGAGGGTGACCGGGGTGTTGCGCTCCAGCACGAGTGCGACGCGCTTGACCGCGGCGACCAGTTCGCTGGTGTCGACGGTCACCTCGCTCGGGAATTCGTCGGGGAACAGCTTCTTGTGCTGCGGCAGGTCGCCCTCCAGGCACCGGGTGGTGGCGCGGAGGTTGTCGGCGGTGACTCCGACCATGCCGGCGTCGGAGGGCAGCGCGAGCGAGACGTTGCCGGCCTCCGGCAGCGCCTTGGTGATGTCGAGCAGGGAGCTTCCCGGCACCAGAGCGGTCGCGGTGGCGTCGCCGCTGAACGGCTCCCATGGCAGGGACTGCACGGCGAACCGGTACCGGTCGGTGGCGGAGAGGAGCAGTTCCTCTCCTTCGAGGGCCAGTCGTACGCCGGTGAGGACGGGCAGGGTGTCGTCCGCGGCGCAGGCGACGGTCACCTTGGCGACCGCCTCGGCGAACGCGGTGGCGTTCACGGTGCCGGAGACGGCCGGCGTCAGCGGCAGGGTCGGGTACTCCTCCAACGGCAAGGTGTGCAGGGTGAAGCGGGCGCTGCCGGACTCCACCAGGAGACGGACGCCCTCGGTGTGGAGGGTGACGTCGGCGGTGCGGAGGGACTTCACGATGTCGGCGAGCAGCCGCCCGGAGACGAGGACCTGGCCGGGCTCACCGATGGCGGCCGCCCCGGTGGCCGCGGTCATGGAGGTGTCGTAGTCGAAGGCGGACACGGCCAGTTGGTTGTCGGCTGCCTTCAGGAGCAGGCCGGCCAGGACCGGGATCGGCGGCCGGTGCGGCAGGGCCCGGCTGGCGGAGGTGACCACGTGGGCCAGTGCGCTGCGGGGGATGGTGAGTTTCATCGTGGTGTCCTTGGTCTGCTTGGGCGGCGCGGCGGTCGGGGAGGGGGCGGCCGGGCCTGGCGCTTGTCGGCCCGGCCGCCGCTGTAGCGGGTTGGTCAGTGGCTGGTCAGAGCGGAGAGCAGGAGGTCAGGTCTTCGGGTAGGGCCGGCCGGGGTTGTAGTAGTCGATGTGGACGGCGAGGTCGGTGAGCGCCTGGCGGCCGCGCAGCTCGCTGCGGACCAGCCGGGCGCGGCCGGCCTGGATGGGCTGCGTGTACCGGTCGTCCGGGCGGCCGCTGCCGGCGCCGTTGGCCAGCCAGCCGCGGATCGAGGCGTAGACGCGGCCGTCGGCGTCGGGGGCGTTCTCGGTGAGCTGCCAGTCGGCGAGCACCAGGGTCACGTCGCCGGCGAAGTGCAGCGTGCCGTGATCGGTGTCGGCGATGCGGTGGTCGGGGGTGTTCCAGCTCTTCATGGCGGTTCCTCTGTGGGGACTGAAGTGCGCTGGCGGGGTTGGGCTTCCGGTCCCCCTGTGCGCCGCTCCGGCAGGGCGGCGCACAGGGGGAATCCGAGTTGTTCGAGCTGCTGCTCGTGCTCGGTCAGAAGGGGGGGTCGTTGAACCACGGGTCGTTCGGGTCGACCGCCGGCGGCTCGGGCAGGGGCCGCGGTTCGTACCCGGTGCAGACCCACCGCTCCCGGTCGTTCCAGTAGGTGCCGGTGCCGCCGCAGATGCAGTCGTACGGGTGCGGGTCCTGGGGCTCGCCCCGCAGGCACTGCACGGGTTCCTGGTGCAGCGGAGTCCCGTTGTCCTGGTAGATCAGGATCTCCATGACCTCGCCGGTGCCTCCGCAGCCGCCGTCGCAGTTCGGCGGGTGCGGTGCCTCGCTGTTCTCCCAGGCGTGGAACGCCTCCCGGACCCTCGCGCGGGCCTCGTTGGCCGGGCGGGCGCCGCACAGGGTGGACAGCAGGTAGCGGTTCGCGGCGGTGCCCGCGTCGGCGGCGGCCTGGGAGTTGCTGGGGTCGGTCAGGGCGAACATGTCGGCGATCACGGCGCGGAGCAGCAGGGCGGTCCGCTCGCGGTCGGCGACGTACTCGGGGTGGAAGTTGCGCTGGCCGCGGGCCTTGGCGTAGCTGGTGAGGAACGTCTCGGCGCTGATGTCGGCGATCAGGCGCGGGACCGACGGCACGGGGGTGTACGCCTCGGCGAGGGTGCGCGGTTCGGCGTCGGTGGTAGGAGCGGTGGCGTGGTCGGTGATGGTCATGGGTCAGCTCCGGGTGAGGTGCTGGGTGAGGTGGTTGCGGCCGGCGTCGGCGGCCGTGTCGGGGTTGTCGCCGGTGGAGGACCAGCGGCAGGGCGTCGGGGAGGTGCAGGCGGCGCGGAACCGGCGGCGGCCGGGGCACGCGCGGTCGGTGGGGGCGTGGTGGCAGGTCGAACCGTCGCTGTGGCGGGCGGTGAGGGTGAGCACGTACTTCATGGGGATCTCCCAGAGAGGACGGACTGCGTGTGCGCTGGGGGCGGGGTGCCTCGGGCGCGGTCGGGGCGGGCGGGTTCGGGGTACGGGGGTCAGTCGGCGGTGGCGGGCGGGCGGCGGGGCGGGTACTGGCCCCAGGTGCGGCCGTCGAGCAGTCGGCCGCCGGCCTTCGGGGTGGTGCCGCCCACCTGCGAGTTGGCGCTCACGGAGTGCTCCTGGTGGTGGCGGGACGCGGCTGGGCCTGGGCGCCCCGGCCCGTGCGGGCCGGGGCGGGAGCGGTCAGCCGGCCTGCCGCTGGGGGGCGTCGTCGCGGTTCCGCCAGGCGGTCACGACGTGGGCGGGGATCACGCCGCGGTCGGAGACCTGGTAGCCGCGGGTGCCCGCCCACTCGCGGATCTCCTGCCGTACGGCCTTGCTGTCCTCGGGCCAGGGGCTACTGGATCCCGCGGGGGCGGGCGGGGCCGTGACGGGCGAGGCCGCGGGCTTGCCGCCGCGCCGGGCGGCGCGCAGCTTCTCCTCCGCCTCGGCGAGCTGCTGCTTCAGCTTGGTCACCTCGGACTCGGCCTCGGCGGTCTGCTGCTCGGCGTCCATCAGGTCGCGCAGCCGCTGCAGGCCGGCGCGGGTGCGGTCGGCCAGGCCGCGGGTGGTCTTGTTGCCGTGCGTTTCGCCCCAGCGGAGGGCGTCGATCTGGGCGCTGTCGCGCTGCTGGCGGTGGGCGGCGGTCAGGCCGTGCTCTTCGGCGAGGGCGGTGACCTGCCCCAGGCTCAGGTTCGTGTCGGCGGCGATCTGGGGGGCGGGGACGTTGTTGGTGAGCATGTCGACGGCCGCGGCCTGCTGGGGGGCGGTGGGGTTGGTCATCGGGACTCCGTGGTCGTGGTGGGGGTGCGGAAGAACTCGGCGCGCAGGGCGTTGCGGCGCTCGGGCGTGGTGGCGGCCCAGATGCCGGTGACGGTCTCGGCGGGGTGGTCCAGGGCGTAGGCGAGGCACTGCGTCCTGGCCGGGCAGGCCAGGCACTGGGCCTGCGCGTAGGCGGTGGCGTCGGCGTCCTCGCCGTCCCAGGTTTTCGGGCTGACGTCGGGGGCGCGGCACGGCTCACGGCCGGTGAGCGTCGGGTACGGGGCGAGGGCGGTCACTGCTGTCCCTCGAACAGGACCGAGTACGGGTCGGCCTGCCAGGCCTGCAGCTCGAACAGGTCCAGGACCTCGATCGGGAGGACCTCGAAGGGCGTGCCCTCGTAGCCCGGGTCGAGGACGCTGACCACGACCGTGGGGTCCTCGGTGCTGCGGGAGGTGATGTACACGGCCTGGGCGGGCGCGTCGTCGGGTCGGACATCGAGGCGCAAGACCCAGGTCTGGCCGGGTGCGGCGAGCAGCAGCGGGTCGCCGTCGGCGATCCGCTCGCAGACCAGGCGCCGGGCCACGGGCTCGGGGAGGTTGTCGAGCGCGATCGTCTCGTTGATGCGCCGCTTGACGAACGCGCCGGCGGCGAAGGAGCCGATCATTTCCGCGATGGGCAGCATCAGACGGTCTTCTTCCGGTCGACGGAGCGGTACAGGGAGTTGAGGGCGAACGCCGGGTTGCGGTGGCGGGTGGTGGCGGGCCTGCCGCAGCTCCAGCAGGACCGAGACCCCGTCCAGGCGGTGTCGCAGCGCCGGCAGGAGTACGAGCGGCTGCTGGTGCTGGCGTTCACGTTTTTGCGCTGGTCGGTCATGCTGCGACCCCCTGGGGGCGCAGGGCCTGTGCCAGCACCTCGCGGTGGGCCTGGGCGAGTTCGGCACTGACCGGCCGGCGAGGCTGCCACGGCAGCGGCCTGCCGGTGACCTGGATGTGCAGGTCGTTGAGGGCCTGGTGGTGGACGCTGGGCGGGTCGACGCGGTCGGCCGCGCGCCGCTCCGCCTTCGCCTTTTCCTTCAACTGCACGACGTCGACCCAGTTGCGGCCGAGTCGGTTCACCAGGCGGTTGCGCAGCACGGTCCGCTGGTACGGCGTGGTGGACGCCCAGATTCCGACCGTGGTGAGGTCGGGGTTGGCCAGCGCCCACAGCAGGCATTTCTTGGCGGCCGGGCAGGCGGCGCAGCCCAGGCGGGCGTCCGCGATGTCCTGGCGGGCCTGGCTGCTGCTGCTCTCCTCGTGGGTGTACCAGTCGGGGTGCTGCTTGCACGGGGCGGTGGTCGGGATGGCGGGGAAGGGGATGGTCGCGGTCGGGGCGGCCGGCGCGTTGGGGATGCCGGCCCGGGTTCCGTTGTGTGCCATGGGCGGTCCTCGGCAGAGGTGGTCAGGCGGCGAGGTGGACGGCGGACAGGAGTCGGTGACCGCGGCGGCCGCGACCCTTGATCCGGTACATGTCGGTGTCGGCGGCGGCCAACGCGCTGCTGACGGTCGGTTCGGGGAGGTCCGCGACGCGGCTGACGCCGATCGAGGCGGCGAGCTGGATCTGGCGGCCGTCGATGGCCACGGTCTGGTGGAGTGCGGCCTGCAGGTCGGCGAGGCGGGCGTCCAGGCCGGGGCCCGTGACGGCGGCGACGAACTCGTCACCGCCGAGCCGTCCGGCGATCTCGCCCGGGCGGCACCATGCGGTCAGGCGGGAGGCGGCCGCGGTGAGGATCGTGTCGCCGGCGGCGTGCCCGTACCGGTCGTTGATCCGCTTGAAGCGGTCCAGGTCGATCAGGAGCACTGCGGCGGCCGGGTCGCTGATGATCCGCTCGGCCTGCGCGGTCCAGCCGGCGCGGGTGTGCAGTCCGGTCAGCGGGTCGCGGCGGGCGGCGTCCAGGTCGCGGCGGAACCGGTGGGCGTGGGCAGCCCATCCGATGGTCGCGGCGAGCGGTAAC
The DNA here is from genome assembly GCF_016756395.1 of Streptomyces sp. SN-593. Taxonomy (NCBI): domain Bacteria; kingdom Bacillati; phylum Actinomycetota; class Actinomycetes; order Kitasatosporales; family Streptomycetaceae; genus Actinacidiphila; species Actinacidiphila reveromycinica. The sequence goes on along the minus strand of NZ_AP018366.1, from coordinate 61,477 downwards.
CCTCCCATCTGGAGGGCGAGTTGCAGGTACGTCATGATGGGATTCCCTCTCTCGTCTCGTGCGGGCTTGGGGCCCGGGGCGGCCGGCTGGTTACCAGGCCGTTGACGGCCGTCCCGGGGCGGAGCTAGAAGACGGGGCCGCCGAGGCGGTCGATGGCATGCCGGACCTCGCAGCGGGCGGGCAGGGCCAGGCCGTGGCGGGCGGCGACTTCTGCGGGGGAGCTGGCCCGCTCCCTGGCCTGCTGCTCGGCGACGAAGCTGCTGGCGCAGCTTTTGACGACGTAGCAGTGCCAGACGACGGTGTGGCTGTCGGTGTCGGTGACGGGGAAGCTGACGAGGTACGGATCACCGGTGAGCATCGGGGGCTCCTCCATGCGGTGTGCTTCATAACTGCTGCAAGCGCGGTGCGAGGCCGCGTTGTGACGGGCGGACGCGAATTTCCTGCGGGCGGTGCGGGTCAGCGCAGGAGGCGGGCGGCGAAGGGTTCCAGTGCCCGGGCCTCTGCTTCACGGCGGTCGATCACCGCGTCGTAGTCGGCGGCGTCCCGGCGGGACCACGGCTCGATGCGGTAGCAGTGGCGCAGGTGCCGGATGTGCATCTCGCGGGCGCCGGGGGCGTTGAGCTGTGCGGCGTGGACCATCTCGTGCAGGATCGTCTCGGCCAGGTCCGGGGCGGTCGTCGCCGCGGTGACGCTGATGCCGATGGCGATGCCGCCCCTGGGGTCGAGCGAGGTGACTCCGAACGCGCCCTGGCCGTGGCGCCGCTGCTGGTGCGTTTTCCATACCTTCACCAGGCCGCTCGCGCCGGGCGCGAAGGACGCGTCCGCCCGGGTGGACAGCGTGATCATGGCGCGCTCGTTGGTGAGGGTGATCGTCACCGAGCCCGGCAACTGGCCGACGGCCTGGGTGACGAGGGGCGCGGCCCCGCGGGCGTAGCCTTCGGCCTCACGGACGAGGCGGCGGTTGCCGAATAAGCCGAGCTGGTAGCCGGTGACGGTGATCGACATGGCGGTGTCTCCCCGGGGATTACAGGACGTGGATGGTGAGGTCGTCCGGGGCCTGGCCCCGGCAGGCGGTGCACAGTGCGGCGGACTGGACGCCCGCGACCCAGGCGCAGCCGCCCGGGCAGGGGTTGGCGTCGGTGCAGCCGCACACGATGCACGCGGGCTCGCTGGTGTCGAGGTCGGCGACCGCGGCCAGGGCCTCCTCCAGGACCTTCCAGAGGTACTGGCCGTCCTCGCCGAACTCCGGGCTGACCAGGGTCAGGTGGACCGAGGTGCCGACGGCGTGGAAGGCCTCGCGGTGGATGGTCGGCCAGATGGTGCGCAGATCGCGGTAGCTCAGGCGGTCGCCGAACCAGGTGTAGGGCTCGCCGTCCACGGTGGTGACGATGAGGCCGGAGTCGGTGCGGTCGGGGATCATGTCCTGCATCCCGATGAAGAGGCCGGCGGTGTCGGCGGCGTTGACGATGGCCCGCAGCAGGACCGGGTCGCTGATGTGCCCGTCGACCGCGGCGCGCTGCCGCCAGTGGGAGCCGTCGAAGCCGGGGCCTTCCAGGCCGGGCTGGGAGCCGGTGGTGAGGTAGCCGGCGTGGTTGACTGCGGCCAGGATCGGGACCAGGTCGGCGGTCTCCTCGTCCGGACCGAAGTTGGGCTGGTAACCGGGCCAGGACGCGATGCGTCCCTCCAGCCAGTCGGCCATGCACTGGCCCAGGTCGGTGACGGTGCGGGCGCTACGCCAGCGGCGGCGGTCCGCCAAGCTCATCCAGGGAAGTCGTGCACGCATGGGTTCCTCACATCCAGGTGGTCTGGGAGGAGCAGGGGCGAACTGAGTGCGGGTGGCGCTGCTCGTTGTGGCTGGACAGGCGGTCCAGGAGCTTGGCGAGGTCGTCCTCGTTGCCGGAGCGCGGGTTCATGGGGTGCAGGCCGATGACGTAACCGCGGTAGCCCGCGCCGCAACTGCAAGGGAGGATCAGGGCCAGGCGGTGAATGTCGGGAGAACCGTCCTTGATCTCGTGGTGGAGCCAGGTGCCGTCCCCGAGCCAGGCCACCGCGCATGTCTCGAACTGCTCGTAGAGGCCTTGGGTGTAGGAGCCTCGGTACGCGGTCCAGTGGCTGGTTTCGCCGACCAGAACTCCCAGGGTGTTGGGGTACGCGGCACGGACGTGCGCAGCGGCGGCTTCTGCGGCGGCGGTGCACTCGCGGCTGGGAGTGGCGGCCAGGAACTGTGCGCAGAGGTAGCGCAACTGAGCAGCGGGAGTGATGCTGTTCACGAACTTCCTCCTGGTGGCTATTCGCCGGCGGCGCGGGCGCGAGCCGCGGCGGTCAGCAGGGCGGCGTGGATCTGGGACTCGTAGCGGCGCAGGCTGTCGTTCCAGGCGGGTACGGAGCGGGAGCCGGTGACGGCGCGGATGTGATCGTTGGCGTTACGTGCGGTGCGCCACGTGCCGGTGCCGGACTGGATCAGCGCCCGTTCGGCGCCGAGCATGCAGACCCGGCCGTGCATGTCCTCCATCGCGTACTGCGTCCAGCCGCGGCGCTCGATCTCAGCGCTGGTGGCCCGCAGGAAGTCGCTGGGGGCGATGACCCGGCCGGTGCCGCGCGGCGCCGGCGGGACCGGCGCCTGCTGCGGCTGCGTGGTCGTGCCGAACAGCAGCTCCCCGGCGGTGACGATGACTTTGCGGATCACCACGGCGGTGACGTATGCCGTGGTTTTGAGCAGCCACCAGGCGGCACGCCCGGCGAGCCGTCCGCCGGTTTTCGCGGTCTGCCTCATGAGCTGGGCGGTGGGCGATGGGACACGGGGGTCGGGCAGGCTCGGGCCGGTGGCGATGCCGGCCGCGCGGATGAGGGTGTCAATGTTGGGCAGGCCGAACGGGCGGCTGGGCGGCGCCGGTTCGGCGGGGCTCAGGCTCTTCAGGTACGCCTCGGCCTCGGCGCCGACCTGCAGCGCGTCCGCGCCGGCGTCGGCACCGAGCAGCTCCTGGAGAGCTTCGGCGAATGCCTCGTCCACGGCCGCGGCCAGGGCGGCCGCGGACCGGAACGTGGCGGGCACAGCGGTGGGCAAGGTCACCGTGGCGGCGTCGGTCGCGCCCTTGGCCTGGGCGCAGAAGTCGCTCTGGACCCAGTTTGTCGCTGCTTCCTTGGCGTGTCTCACTCTCGGCCCCCGTCCCCATCGACGGGCATCGCGCGGCACAGCTCGGCATGGCCTTGAGCCCACGCGCGGGCGGACGGCTCGCTGTCACCGTTATCGACCTGTCCGCAGCCTGGGCAGCTGGACTCATGCCGGTTGGTGACCGTCACGACCGCCCCGCCGGCTGTCAGGTAGCGGGCGATCGTCCGGAGCCGCTCGGGGCATTCCTCGGGGTGCTCGCGGGCCCACTTGCCCCACCCGGTACTCGCGAAGTTCGGGCTGGCGGACACCAGCTCCCAGCTGTCGCGCCACAGGTTGGCACTGTCGCGGCACTCGGCCTGTCCGCAGTCCCGGCACCGCGAGGTGAAGACCACATCCACGGTCGTGATCGTGCGGCCCAGCACGGTGTCGGGCGAGCCGTCGGTGACGGCCGCCATCAAGTCAACGGCCCCGGCCGTCGTGATCAGAGTCAGGTCTCGTCCGGCGGTGTTCATGCCGTTAGTTCCTTCCGTTCTTGTCAGAACTCCAGCTCACAGCAGGGTGATCAGGAGCGCGGAGGCGAGGAGTGCCGTCTGATGCAGGGCTTGATCGGTCAAGTACATGCCGTTCATCCCCGCGGCCTTCAGCTCCGCGAAGCCCTTCGACCCGATGCGCTCCAGGAGCCAGCGGACCGGCCACCGGCGGTCGAAGAACGCGTGCGTCACCGCAGAGAGGACGAGCCCGGCCGTCAGGCCGGTCCAGGACATCTGGAGCGGAAGGACGGCCCAGACCAGGGCCAGCAGCACGGCCATCACCAGGTGGTACTGGGCGACGTGCCCCAGGCACGCACCCCAGCCCCGCCGCGGGCTCACGCCGTCGGCGACCTCCGTCGCGGACGGCGCCGCCTTGTTCCCGGCCTGGTGGTCTGTCTGCCCGATCACGTGATCCGCGAGGTTGTGGCCGACGGAGAGCACCGCCCACACCGCGCCGAACGTTGCGAGCGTCGCGGTCTGGTCGATGTTCGTCATCGGGCCACCTCCACTCGCGCGACACGGGACACGGTGGACACGGTGGATGCCGCGATAACCCAGTGGTCGGCGACGTCGGCGGCCGCGCGCAGCAGGGCGTAGGCGAGGCTGAACTTCACGGCCGGAGGCGTGGCGGTGGGCATACGGGTCTCCTGGAGTCTCAGTTGCGAGCGGGTTCGGGGGAGCTTGTGGCGGTCGGTTTTCCTTGGCCGGGATGGCGACCGCCAACAAGAAAACTGTACAGCACTTTCATCACGTCGGGAAGGGGTACGGGCTAACCGGGCGGTTGCGCACCGCGGCCGGCGTCGACCGGCAGCAGCGCGGTGAACGGCTCCAGCCGGGGGCGGGAGGCGACCGAGCTTTTCCGGACTACCGGGAGCACGCGGCACCGACCAAGGCGAGGGCGGCGGCCGCGGTGTCAGGAAGCGTCTCGCAGACGGGCACGCTGTGACGGCGGGCGACGTAGATCAGGTACCTGTTCCTCTCGGGGTTGGGACAGTCGGGCGGGCAGCCCAGCACCGCCCTGCCGCTGCTGACGTCCAGGCCGAATTCCACGTTGGTGGTCATCCCCGGGAGGGTGCGCAGGTCGCGGGGGATCCAGAACAGGATCGCCATCGCCGCCGCGCGGGCGTCGGTCTCCCAGTCGACTTGCGTTTCGTACCGGTCGGCGCGCTCGCCGTTCCGGGACTCGGGACTCAGCACGGTCAGCGGTTGGTCGCCGGTCCACTGCGCGTCCAGGGCCGCCGCGGCAGCGGGCCGCCAGGACGGTACCGGGGCGCTCTTGTCCGGCGTGGGTCCGGCGAGGAACACGGACGGGGATGACGGGGCCGGGAGGAGTTCGCGGGCCATGACGAGGTTGACAGTCACTGGATTTCCCCTTTCTCCGCCGCCGCTCGGGCAGCGTGCTGCGGGGTCCAGGGCAGCGGCAGTCCGTCGCCGACCTCCCTGGGCACCACGTGGATGTGCAGGTGGTAGACGCTCTGAGTCGCCGCTTCCCCTTTGCTGGTGATGATGTTCGCGGCGGGGTGGTCGGCCATCAGCTCAGCGGCCCGGCGCATCACCGCGGCGGTCACGTCCGGGTCGGTGCTGGCGTCCTCGACGTGAACTCGCGGTAGGACGAAGACGTGGCCCGGGTGGACGCCGCCACTGCGCGGGCGGACCGCGAGGGCGTCAGGCCACTCGCGCACGATGAGGGCCGGGGCCTCCCCGGCGACGATCGCGCAGAAGACGCAGGTCTTCACGTCAGGACTCCTTATCTCCGGTCTGGGGGATGGAGCGGGTTCGGGCTCGGGGCGGCCGGTTTTCCTTGGCCGGGATGGCGGCCGCCCCGATGTGGTGCGTTCAGTCGCTCTGCACGTGTTCTTTGATCTGCCTGCGGACGTATTCGCGTTCGTAGCCGATCGCCTCGCAGGCCTCTTTCTGGAGCAGGACCTTGCTGGTGATCTCAGCGTTGACGGCCCGCCAGAAAGCCCGGTCAGCCTCCTGCTTCGCCTTGTCGCGCTTCGCCTTGGCTTCCGCGAGCCGGGCCGCGGCGGCCGCCTTGGCCGCCGCCTTCGCCGCCTGTTGGTCGTGCTGATCGTCGTTGGACTGGGGGGTCATTGCTGGGCTCCGTCTCGGTAGTGGAGGATGGGGGCTCCTCCTGCTCCGGTCCGGAGCGGGTTCGGGCCCGGGGCGGTCGGTTTTCCTTGGCCGGGATGGCGGCCGCCCCGGGGCGGGATCAGATGGTGCTGGCGTCCTCACGGGAGGTGTCCGTGGGCTCGATCTCCAGGACGTACCGCACCTGGTGCTCGGGGATGGAGACGATCAAGCCGCCCTGGTACTCCAGGACCACGAAGTCACCATCGGCGTCGATGGACTCCAGGAGCGAAGTCGGCGCTCCCAGCGGGAACGGGTTGGTGTCGCCCTGGGTGAAGGTCGTGCCGTCGATGGTCGCGAGCTGGAAGTTCGGGTTCATGTTGATCCTCTTGGGGGTTGGTGGTGCATTCCGGGCGGTCCGGAGTGCCCCGGGCCCGATTCGCTCGGGCGCCCTCACGGCTGGATGCCGGGGCCAGTAGTGCGAGGTGAAGCGGTTGACGGGTGGCAGTCGGTTCCCTGGCCGGGATGGCGACCGGCTCCGGGGTGGTCTCAGTTGCGGCTCGGGGCGGCGCCGTACGCCGCGCGGCACAGGGCGGCGTGCGCGTTGGTCAGGGAGTAGGCCAGCTTGTCGCTGTGGCCCCTGGCGTTCATGAGGGACTCGGCGGCCTTGTCGGGCCGGTCGATGGCCCTTACCGCGTTGAACAGCCGGGGCAGGGTCTGGACGATGTCCAGCACGGCCGCGAGCACCTCGCACGCCTCGGCCTCGTCGGCGGGGGTGGCGGCGGTCCGCAGCAGGGTGGCCGCCTCCCGCGCGGCCTCGGCGGCGGGGACGCGGGCCGGCTGCCCGGCCTGCGCGGCGAGCTGGGCGTAGAGCCCGCCCAGCTCGACCTTGGCGCGGGCCTGGGAGTAGTCGGTGTCGCTCCGGTTGAGCAGCGTGCGGGCCTGCTGGGCGAGGTCGGCCGCCCGCTCGAGGTAGTCGGTGTTCTCGGTCATGGTGTGAGCCCTTCTCGGTCGTGCGGCGCTGGCGGGTCGGGAGGCCTGGGGCGGCCGGTTTTCCTTGGCCGGGATGGCGGCCGCCCCGGGGGAGATCACTTGCTGATGTGGCCGTTGTGGGTGTGGGTGACGACGTCCAGGTGCGCGCGGCCGGAGACGCCGCGCAGCCGGATGCTGCCGTTGTGGGAGCGGGCCTCGATGCGGCCGCTGGCGATGGGCGTGGCGGACAGTTCAACGTTGCCGTTGTGGCCGGTGAACTTGGCCGCGCCGCCGCTGTAGGCGCCGATGTAGGTGTTGCCGTTGTGGGTTTCGACGTCCACCCACTCGGTCACCGCGTCGACCTCGTTGGTGCCGTTGTGTCCGTGGACCTTGAGGCGGCCGACGATGCCGGCGCGCAGGGTGCCGTTGTGGGTGTCCAGGTCGAGCGCGGCCAGCGGGCCGGTGACGGTGAGGTCGGCGTTGTAGCCGCGCATCTGCACGCCGGACCCGGCGGGCAGGGTGACCAGGACCTCGATCGGGCTGACGGCCGTCATGCCGCCGCCGGAGATCCCGCCGTTGATGACCCGCCCGTTGACGATGCTCACTCCGGTCACGGTCTGGCCGAAGCTGATGGAGCGGCTGCTCTGGAAGACCGTGGTGCGGCCGCTGACGTTGGTGACGACCTGGTTGAAGCCTCCGCCCGGCATCTCGGGCACGGTGACCGTCAGCCGGTTGCCGTCCTGGCTGACCCGGGAGTCGCGGACGGCGTCCGCCGCGGGGCCGGTGGCGTCGGCGGTCCTGACGACGGCACGGGCGATGGTGGCGGCGGGGTCGACGGTGACGTTCACCTTGCCCATCGGCAAGGTGATGGTGGCGAGCACGGGGCCGACGGCGGCGGGGGCGGGGAAGTTCTTCTCGGACACGGTTTCTCCTGGTCGGGGTTGTCTGTGCGGGTCCGGGCCCGGGGCGGCCGGTTTTCCTTGGCCGGGATGGCGGCCGCCCCGGGGCGGGGTCAGGCGTGGTGGTCGCCGAGGGTGCGGGACGCGCTGCGGATACTCGCGGCGGCTTCGCGCATGGCGTCGGCGTCGTCGTCTTCGTCGTCGTCGGCGAAGGCGGCGGCCAGGTCGTCCAGCAGGGCGTACAGCCGGGGCAGGGTGTGGCTCGTCTGCAGGTTGCTCATGACCTCGTAGGGGAGGGCGCCGCCGCGGACGTCGATGCCCAGCTCCTTGAGGAGGTGGCTGACCGCCCAGAACGCGTCGCCGTCCTCGATGTCGGGGTCGATCTGGTTGGCGGCCAAGAAGGCCGTGCGGCGGGTGAGGTCGGCGACGCCCGCGAGGGCGAGGACGACCAGCACGCCCTGGGTGCCGGTGTGCTCCAGCCACGACGGGCCGACGTGGAACTCCACCTTCATCACGATCGCGAGGCCGGCCAGCAGGGCGAGGTGCTCGGCGTGGTTGGCGAACGAGCGCAGGGCGCGGGTGGTGGCCCGGAGCGGCTTGACGCCGCGGCGGCGGCGCAGGTTCATCGTGGTGACGGTGGTGGTGGCGGTCTCGGTCACGTGGGGCTCGTTTCTGTGTCGGTGGCAGGGGCGGGGGCAGGGCGGTGTGCTCACCAGTCGCCGAAGGTGCAGACGGGGCCGCAGGTGGCGGTCGAGTGCGGGCCGTTGGGAGCGAAGTGCTCGCGGATCGCGGCGGCACGGAGGGCGTCGTCCTGCTGCTCGCGTTCGCGGCGGGAGGGCGCCCAGCGGACCGGCTCGGCGCCGGCGGTGAGTTCGGCGCAGCGCGGGCAGCCGTCGATTCGGCGGCCGAAGACGACCTGGTGGTTGTGCTTGGTGGTCGTGGCCGTCGGGGTCTCCGGTGCGGGCCGGGAGCCCCAGGCGATGGGCTCGGCGCCGGCCACCAACTCGGTGCAGCGCGGGCAGTCGGCCACCTGGCGGCCGAAGTTCGGCCGGTGTGTGTGCTGAGTGGCCATCAGGAGTCCCTTCTCTGCGGTCCGTTGCGGTGGGCGGTGCCGCCCGCGCATCCCATGATGCCTACTTTTTGTAGGCATGTCTATGGTGTGCCTACAAAAAGTGGGCACTAGTTTTCTTGTGGTGTCGCCCAGCGGAAACTGGTCGGGTTGAGCCGTGCGGTCAGGGCTCGGACCTGGTCACCGGTGAGGCTGCCGTGGCTGGCCAGGAGGCGCGCGACGGTGGTGACGGCGGGGATTCCCTTCTCAGGTCGTGGGCTCGGGGGAGGTGGTGCTGGTGACGTCGCCGCTGATGCGGCCGGTGTTGGCCACGCCGGTGTTGACGTAGATCGAGTTGCCGTTCGCGTCGGTGCTGTGGCCTTCGGGGGCCTGCCGGCCGTTGACGGTCACGGTGGAGCGGCTGCCGCCGGCGCCGGCCGCCTTGGCCCGCCGGGTCGCGCCGCCGACAGCCTTCGCCGCATCGGCCTTGGCCTTCTTCACGCGGGGGTCGTTGATGCTGACCGGCTGGCCGTCGATGACGGCCTGGTTGCCGCTGATCTGCACCGAGTGGGCGCTGACGCCGGCGACTTGGACGCTGCCGTTGACGGTTCCGGTGTTGACCAGGCCCGGGCCGGTGGTGGTCGCGGGGGAGGGCCGGGTGCGGCGGCGGTCCTTGCCCTGGCGGGCGCGTTCGGCGCGCCTCTCCGCGGCGGCCATCGCGGCAGCGGCCGGGCCGGCGCACTCGGTGCAGGGGATCGAGATGCCCGGGGCGGTGATGCGGCCGGTGTCTTGGCAGACCAGGCACTTCGGGCCGCGCTTGGGGGCGTCGACACCGAGCGCCTTGCGGTACGCCGACACCGGCGGCGTCTTCGGCGGTTTCGGTGCCGGCCGCGGGCGAGGGGGCGGGGTGGGGGTCGGTCCGGCCTGCCAGCCCCACGCGGTGCGCAGGACCGCCGCGACCGGCGCATATGCCGCATTGCGGGCGGCCTTGGCTGCTGTGCGGCGGCGGGACCGGATCGCGCCCTTCACCTCCGCCTTGACCGCCCTGCCGCCCTTCTTCGCGGCGTAGCCCCACCCGGCGATCAGGTCGTGCGCGATGTCGGGCGGCGGCGGGGGTTCCTCGCCGAACCCGGCGTCGATGATCCACAGCAGGTCCGGGTTGGGGTCGGCGTAGCCGCGCAGCCGGGAGTAGGTGATGAAGTGCTGCCGGTCGATGCGCAGGTCCGCGAGCGGGTCGCAGCCGAGCGGGCACAGGACCAGCACGTGGGAGTGGAGGGTCTCATCGAGGATGAGCACCAGGCCGGTGTCGGTGCCGCAGAACTGGCAGCAGGCGTCGACCGTGGCCCACTTGGTGGTGAACGCGCCCTGCTCCAGCTCCAGGTAGCGGAAGTGGCGCTCGGTGGCGATCCGGTGGTACCCGTGGGCCGGTTCGGAAGGCCGACCAGGCTCTAAGGTCATAACGGACTCCTGTGGATCTTTCGGGCGGGGAACGGGCGGGGAACTGGACGGAACCGCAGGTCAGGGGCGTGATCACGGGCGGAACCCGGGTCGGGCGACCGGAACCAGTTCCGGTGCCGGCGGGGGGTTCCCGGCCGGTTCCGGGCCGGTTCCGCCACGCTGACCTGCGGTTCCGTCCCGGTTCCGGCGTCGGGGTCAGGACTTGGGGGAGTCCTCACCGGTGATCGTTTTGAGGTCGCGGAGGCGGTACCCGCGGGGCAGGGCCTTGCTGTACTTCTCCAGCGCCCACGTCTGGCCGGTGGGGGCCAGGACCGCGTCGATCGCTGCCCGGACCGCGGCGACCCGCGCCTCGGTCTGCTCCGCCTCGTCGTCGCCGTCGAACTCCTCCAGCGACCACCGGGCGGGCTCGGCCTGGCCGAGCGCGTCGGCCAGCTCCTCCCGGGACAGGCCGGCCGGGTCGCCCGCGTCGGCGAAAATCTGCCGGATGGTGGTGATCAGCGCGGACTGCGCGCCGGCGGCGACCTGGACGTCGGAGTCGGCCATCAGGCTCGACAGGCTGATCGAGCTGAGCTTCGCCGACTCCGCGTCGATGTCGACCAGGCCCGCCCGGCCGCGCTCGATGCCGCGGCGCAGCAGCTCCTCATCCGACTCGATGCACGCCCGGTACGGGATGGGCTCGCAATACTGCGCGCCTGCCATCACGTACGCCACGGAGGCGTCGTTGACCTGCTCTGCCATGGCCGGCAGCAGCCGGTCCGGGCGCCAACCCTGCGCCATGGCGCCGCCGCCGAGGATCTGCACGACGTCGTCCACGTCGCACGCGGCCAGGACCTGCACCTGCAGCTCGGTCAGCCACGTGTTGTCCTTGATCTTCTCCTTGGTGACACCCTGGCCTGCGATGACCATCGTGACGTCGGACTTGAGGCTGGTGATGGCGAGTTCGGCGAGCATGGTGTCCAGCTCCCACGGCACGTTCCGCTTGGCCTCCTCGTCGTAGTAGCCCTTGCGGCTCACGCGGACCAGCGCCGGGAACTCATCCACGATGATCTTGATGCCGGGGCGCTTGTGGGAGGTCTGCCAGTTCTGGCCCATGTTGAGCTGGTCGAACAGGGCGGGGCGGCCCTTGCCGATGTCCAGCGCCCACTGCAGGGCGCGCTGCGCGTCCTCGGGGTTGGTGATCACCGCGTGCATGGCGGGCCGCAGCCCGCCGAATCCGCTGCCAGCACTGCCGAGGTCGATGCCGATGATGATCTGGTCGTCGGTTGCGGTGACCGCGTCCAGGATCGCCCGCAGGATCGTGGACTTGCCCGAGCGGGACTTGCCGACGATGTCGATGTTCGTGCGGGACATCGGCAGCGCGAGCGGCTTGGTGGCCATGTCCGCGCCGATCTGCGCCGTGTGCAGATCGGCCGTGGTCAGCGAATGCGGCGCCCGGTACGGGAGCGGGGGCACGAATCGCCACGGATCGTTTCCGGGAAAGCGGATTACGCATTCGTTGCGGGCCTGCGCCGACTGCTGAAGGAGAATCGAGCCGGTCCGGGCGCTGAGGCATCCCTCCAGCAGGTCGAGCTGGGAGGAGATTTTCTCCGGCGTCATCCGGTCCAGCCAGACGTACACCATGAATCCCCACTCGTGGGGCTCCACACGGATCTGCGCGACGGACACCTTCAGGGACTCGGTCAGCGCTTCCTTGACCATGCGCTCGAACATCTTCGGCGTCATGCCGACCTCCATGCGCTGCGGGACACCGGCCTCGGCCGCCTCGAGCGCGGCGAGCTGGTCCTCGGTCAGTTCCACGTCGCGGCCCAGGAAGGACGCCCCGATGATGTTCGCGGCCGCCGCGGCGAGCAGCCCCCAGAAACCGCCGGCCTCCACGACCATGAGCCCGTCGACCAGCGCGACCGGCCCGTACGCCGCCGCGGCGCGGGTGAGCACGATGTTCCGGGCCCGGCTCCGCGCGGACTGCGCCACGATCACCGCCTGCGATGCCTCCATCTGGGCCGTCCTAGCCGTGGCCAGCTTGGCCCGGCGGTCGCGGATCGCGATCGAAGCGCTGCGGGCCTCCCGGCGCGCGGCGTCCACGGAACCGTGGGCGAGCGCCAGGTCGGCGCGCGCCTTCGCGCCCTCCATGCCGATCACCCAGCGGCGTACTCGTCGCTGTCCGCGGACCGCGCGGGGAAGCACGCCGTGTGCGGTCCGCTGGCGGGACACCCAGCGGCGGGCCCGGCGGCGGCTCTGCCGCGCCAGGTAGTCCGCCCGGGCACGCCGGCCTTCCTTGGTCCGCAGCGAGGGGTTGATCCAGGGCGCGTCCCCCTCCGGGTCGTCCGGCAGGCGCTGGCCCGTGTTGACGACCGTGCCCTCCACCGGCGCGGACGCCGCGGGCGCGGCCGGCTTGGTCACGTCGACCTTGGCCATGCCGACCGGCGCCGGCGCCGGGGTGTCCTGGCGGGGCGCCGGCGGGAGGACAGTGGCCTCCGGGGCGGCGGGGTGCAGCACGCTGGGCAGGGTGCGGACGTTGCCGGCCGACTCGGCCAGTTCCTCCACGCCGATCCGGACGAAGATCGGAGCCAGGCCGTCGGTGTGCCGGATACGGACCTCCCTGGCCCGGCCGCCGTTGTCCGGGCCGACCACCTCCAGGTCCTCCAGGTCGTTCATCACCGCGGTGGCCTCGGAGAAGTTGAGCCGCATCTTGCGCTGCAGCATCGAGGTGGAGCCGAACTGGGAGGAGACAACAAGCTCGGCCGCGACCCGCAGGTCATCCCAACGGGTGGGGGCGGCTGTTCCTTCCTGGTAGGTCTCGGTCATTCTGTTCACGCCTCCTGTGAGGTGGCGGGGCCGGGCTTTGCTGGCAGGCGGGCCGGCCCCGTGCAGATTCGGGGGACTTGCGGGCGGTGCGGTCAGGCTGCTGCGGCGTACTCCGGGGGCATGCACTCGTTGCAGGCCTTGTACTTCGTGCTGATCGTGTAGTGCTTCTCCACACCGCACTCCGGGCAGATCCGCCGGGCGCGCAGCGCCTTGCCCACGGCCTCCCACTTCGCCGGCGTCATCGGCTGCTTGGGCAGGGCCAGGTCGGTCTCGTACAGCCAGGCGTGCCGGTAGTTCCCGTGGCGCTTCTTCGACCGCCACTTGATCTGGGCGACGATGGGACCGCCGGGCCTCAGTCCGCGGCTCTTGAGCTGGTCCTTGGTCGACAGTCCGTCCGGGGCGGTCTTCCACGTGTACGTCGGGAAGCCGTCGGCGTGCTTGCGGTCAACGAGTCGGGGGCGACGGGTCATCACGCGCTCGCCTTCTGGTCAGAGGTGACGTCGATGCGGATGCCGGTGGACTTCTGAGCGGCGGCGATCCGGGCGTAGCACCAGGAGCGGCTCGGGTCCTGGGTGCCCTTGATCCCGGCCTCCTCACGGAGTGCCAGCGTCTTGTCCCGGACGTCCTGCCAGGTGTGTCCGCGACCGTCCCTGAACTCGTCCGCGAGCCAGGCGTCCAGGGTTACCCGCTCCTCCGGCGAGGACGTCCGCGCGGTGTGCGCCGCCGCCTTCCGCGCGCCGGACGACAGCGTCCGCGCGGGCTTCTTCGCGCGCGCCTTACGCGCGGGGGCGGGCGTGGTACCGCGCGTCCGCGCGGGCGCGGTTTCAGACGTGTGTGCGGACGGGGGGATAGACGGGTTGATCTGCGGAGATACCGTCTGATACAGGGGCCTCCCGAGGCTGTCCAGGAGGCCCGTCTGGACCCTTCGCGCGACCGGCGTAGGGGGGGTTGCGGACCCCTTCGCGGCCCCGTTCACGGACCCCTCGGAGTCCTTCTTGAACAGTCCGGCGGACGCCTCAAGACGCCGTCCACGCGCCGCGCTCAGGTCGGCCAGAACCAGCGCCAGACGGTCCTCCGCATCGGCCCGAAGACCGATCAGTTCGGTGGACAGCAGCACCAGCAGCTTGGGGTCGAGCACGTCGTCGCCGGCACCCTCGTGCACCGCGTAGGCGGCGTGCCAGGCATCCTCGTCCGTCAGATTGTGATGCCCGGCGATCGCGCGCAGTTGGACCGCCGTCGCCCACACCTCGGGCAGTTCCTTCTGGCGGGCCTCACGCGTCGCCTTGACATCCCGGTCGTGCTGCCGGGCCCGACGCATCTCGTCCTTGAACTCCCGGTGCCGGCCGACCTGGACGAGCTGCCAGACCGCGATCGGCACGACGGACGACGCGGCCAGCACACTGCCGAGCAGCGTCCCGTACTGGTCGCCACCGACGTTCTGACCGTGCTGCCAGTTGATCCACGCCGCGAGCGACGCGAACACGTAGACGGCAATCCGGTACGGCCACGGCGAACGGCGGGACTTCATCGCCTTGGCCTCGCCGGCCGTCGCCGCCCAAGCGCTGCACTCAAGCATCACTGGCAGCAGGGCGACCAGGAGACCGCCGGCCCAGCCCATGGACGACGTGATCCCGGTGTCCGACAGGGACGCGGCCTGGGAGATCAGGGCGGGGATGATGCTGCACCCCATGACCACCAGCGCGGCCGCCAGGTCCAGGTGCTCCGCCAGCCAGGCCGGCACCGCCTTGACCGCCGCCGCCCGGCGCTCGCGGCGCTCGGCGCGGGCCTTCGCCTTCGCTTTGGCCCTCTCCTTGTCGGCCGCCAGTTTCGCCAGACGCTGCTGCTCGCGGCGCTCGGTGTCCTGGCGGGCCTTCAGCTCCTCCGCCGCCCGTGCGGCCTCGGCCCGAGCGGCCGCGTCCAGACGGTCGGCCTCGCGCCGCTTCGCCTCGGCCTCAATGTCCAGACGCCGCAGGTCCGCCTCGGCCTCGGCCCGCACTCTCGCGTCCTCGCGGGCCTGCTCACGCTCGGCCGCACGGTCCGCGCGCTGCTGCTCGCGGTACGACATGGTCGTGCTCATCGCTTTCCCTCCGTCCGGGCCGGGGCCGACGGCGAGAGCCGGTACACGGCCACCACCCCGGCGATCACAACGGCCAGCAGGATTCGGCTCAGCACCGGGGTGTTGAGCCCCAGGAGCCAGGCACCGCCGGCCACCGACATCGGGATCTGCAGCCAGCCCAGACTCGACAGGCACCGCGCCAGTTCGATGCGCACATCGAGCACCGGCGCCACGTCGATCTCGTCCAGCACGGCGAGACCCGCGACCAGGAGCGCCAGGAGCAGGCGCTTCCACCATTCCGTCTCAAGGCCCAGGGCCCACGCGGTGCCGGACACCGCCAGCCCCGAGCACGTCCACGTCGTCACCAGAGCCCGGCGACGCATCTGCGTCACCCCCGGCGACGTCGCACCCACCGCGCTCATGCGACCTGCACCTCGTCCAGCTCGGGACGCAGAGCCGAGGCGAGGTTCGTGCCCATGCCCGTCCGCGTCGCGCCGGTGAAGAGCCGGTCGGTGTACAGGTACTCGGTCTGGGCCAGGGCCTGACCCGTGTGGGCGGCCTCCAGCTCCGGCTCGTCACCGGTGAAGCCGACCAGCATCTCCAGGCCGTCCGCCGCGCTGTTCGTCACGACCGAACGGGCGATCATCTGGAGCCAGGACAGCTCCAGCACCCGCTCGTCCACGCGGTCCAGGTTCTCCGTCACCCGCAGCCAGACGTCCGCGGCCAGGTCCTCGCCCTGGTCCCCCGCGCCGGCCAGCAGGTCGTTGCTGATGTAGCTGATCAGGGCGTTCGCGTGACGCTCGTACGCCGCAGCCAGCAGCGCCGACCGCTGCTGCGCGGTGCGCCGGGGGGCTGCAAAGATGGTGTTCACGGGTCGTTCTCCCATCAGATTGGACGGCCTGTGCGCGGCTCCCCGGGGCATCCGCCAAGACTTCCCGGGGGGCCGTTTGCCATGGATTCAGGCATAGTTCGACTACTTGGACTTCATTGACTACTCAATGCGGTTCCGAGACCGATGCTGCACCCGCAGCCACCCCAAGGTCAAGCCCCGCCGAATAGATCGGCTATATTGACTACTCATTGCGAGGAAGGTACACAGATCACATGTCAGTTAGCAGCAGGCCGCGGGCGCTCTACCTTCGGATCGCCGACCAGATTCGTGCGCAGATCAGTGATGGCTCGTTGCGCGAGGGCGACCGACTTCCGACGGAAGCGGAGATCGCGGCTAGCTGGGACACGACTCGCACGACGGCGGTCAAGGGTCTGGGCGTGCTGATCAACGAGGGGCTGATCGTCTCGCAGCGACCGCGCGGGCACTTCGTGCGCGCCAGGAGGCCGATGGTCTATCGCCCGCAAGCGGAGTTCAGGCGGCGACCCCTAACATCCGAGATGGACGCTTTTGTCGCACAGTTGAGCGACGAAGGGCGCGTGGCGACCCAGAAGATCGAAGTGTCGATCATCAAGCCCACCACCGAGGTCCGGGATCGGCTCCGCCTGGCGGAGGGGGAGTTGACAGCAGTTCGTCGGCGCGTCAGGTACATCGACGGAGTGCCTTACAACACCAACGACAGCTACTTCCCGCTCGACCTGGTCCAGGGCAGCGAGATCATGGATCCGGCAGACATCACACGCGGAGCCAACACTGTGCTGGCCGAGCTGGGATACCCGCAGGTGAGGGCCATCGATGAGATCCACGTGCGTATGCCGACTCCGGAGGAAGTCGAGAGACTCCACCTTGGCCCCGGCACGGCCGTGGCCTCGCATGTGACGACCGGTTACACGGCAAGCGGCAGACCTGTGCGGACGGTCATCAACTGCCTCCCTGGCGACCGCCATGTGATCACGTACGAGCGGGCCAAACCTCCTATAAGCGGACAGCTCGTCATCCGACCTGCCAGCGAGGCAGACCTCGACACGGTGACCTCGCTTTGGACTGGCGCCGCCTCTTGGCTCGGCAAGCGCGGGATCGATCAGTGGCAGTACGCGCCGCGGTTGGAACGCATCGTGCAGAACATCGAGGCGGGCGAGTGCTTCCTGGTCGAGGACCAGGGTGTGCCGGTCGCCACCATCACGGTGGATGACCATCCGGACCCGGACTTCTGGACGAGCGAAGAGGCAGAGGAGCCGGCCGTGTACGTACACCGGATGGTCGTCCGCCGGGACAGCAGCGGGCACGAGCTGGGTGGCGCCATGTTGGACTGGGCGAGTCAGATGGCGGCCGACCAAGGGGCCCGCTGGGTGCGCTTGGACGCATGGCGCGAGAACCAGCAGCTCCAAGAGTTCTACGCGAGCAGGGGCTTTGAGCACCTCAGAACCGTCACGGTCGAAGGGCGCGGAAGCGGCGCTCTCTTCCAACGACGCGCTGGTGACGTGCGGGGAGCCGGACCGCAACTGATCACACTGTCCCCCGACCAAGGCACCGACTGATGCGCGTCACCCGCCATCCGCCACCGTCTCCTGGAGGAGAATGCCCGCCATGAACTTCGACCTAGCCCCCTGAAACGAGTGATGGCCGCCCCTGCGTCAACAGGAACGGCCATCGAAGCGACTCCCCGCCGGCAAGCTGTCGGAGTCGTAGATCAGCGCGGTGACCGCGCCGGGTGCCTCGGACACAGGGCCCGTGTGGTCACCTACCCAAAATATAGACGTGATCCGCAGTCGATGCCCAGCCGCAACGGGCTCGGGTGGTTGGCGTCACGTTGATTAGCTGATCGACGGCTCCCCTCATCGAGGGACCGTACGTGCCAAATCTGTACAACCCACCTGGTCAGGCTCCGGCCCGGCCGCGCCAACTTTTTTTGATCTTTTTGAGTCTCCTCGTCACATCGAGGCCTCGAACCGCGCTTGCAGCGGTTATGAAGCACATCGCCATCATCCGAACGGGAGCTGCCCACGCGCGCGCGGCGGGGGTGGGCCGGTGATGGAGGAAACGGCCACCTTCGGCCGCGGCGCAGAGCCTGCACCGGCGACGACGGTGATGCGGCACATGGTCTACGGCTCCGGCCTCACCCACGCCCTGGACTACGTCGTCCTGTTGCACCTGCTGTTCATGCTGGAGGAGGACCGGCCGGTCACAGTGAAGGACCTGTGGGAGGCCTTGCAGGTCGAGGGCATCCGGTCGGCGAAGAACGCGAAGGAGCTGGTGGGCCGGGATGCGGTCTACCAGTCGGTGACCCGCCTCATCGAGGCGCGGTTCGTCCACCGGGTGGAGGAAGGCAGCGCGCCGGGCCGCTTCGGCTCGGTGCGCTACCTGGTCTACCGCCAGCCGGCTTATCACCCCGAGTTCACGCAGCCGAGCGACCCGTGGACCCCCCAGGACCACCCCGATTTCCCGCACGCAAAGCCGCAGGTCACACCGCTTCCCGGAACGCCGGAAGCGGGAACGCCCGAACCTCCAAGGCAAGGTAAAACCGCAGGTCGGACCGCTTCCCGGAACGCCGTATCCGGGAACGCCGGACACGGCGTTCCGGGAAGCGGTAACCCCCGCATTCCCGCAGGTCGGACCGCTTCCGGCGTTCCGGGAAGCGGGACCGTCTCCCCCCCACACCCCCCCTCCGGAGGAGGAGGAACCTCCTCCCCCCTACCCCCCGTCGACGGCGCAGGGTCGACGGGCGGCCCGGCTGCGCCGGGGGAGGAGGAGGCGGTGTGCTTCGCACCGGAAGACCTCGCGGAGGCGAAGCGATTCCTGATGCTGCTGCCCGCCCCGTGGGCGTGCGGCCGGAAGGACGCCGAGCGGATCGCCCCGCGGCTTCTCGAGGAAGTGGCTGCCCAGGGCTGGCAGCTCGATGACGACCTGGCCCGCCAGCTCACGCTGAACCCGGGCGGAGTGAAGAACTACCCGGTGACCCTGGAGCGCAAGCGGGTGCCGAACCTGCCGCTGCGTGAAGCCGTTCAGCGGCGGCTGCCAGCCCCGGCCGCGCCGGACCAGACCGGCAAGTGCGTCAAGCCAGGCCACGGCGGAGGCACGTTCACGCTGGACGAATGCCCCGAGTGCAGGCTGCAGCGCCGGGCCGACCAGACCAGGCAGGGGCGGCCCGACCCGGCGACAGAGTTCCGGCGGTTGGGTCGGGACGGGTTCCTCGCCTCGCTGCGTGCGGACGTCGACCGTGTGACCAGCCGAGGGGGGGACGCGTGACGGCAACCGAGGAACGACCGGCCGTCGGCGGCTTCGAGCGTGTTCCGCCGCAGGACCTGGATGCGGAGCAGTGCGTGCTGGGCGGCATGCTGCTGTCCCAGGACGCGATCGGGGACGCGAGCGAGATCGTGAAGGGCGCGGACTTCTACCGGCCCGCGCACGAGACGATCTTCGCGGCGATCCTGGCCCTGTACGGGAAGGGCGAGCCGGCCGACCCAATCACGGTGGCCGCGGAGCTGACCAAGCGCGGCGAGATCGCCCGCATCGGCGGCTCCCCGTACCTGCACACCCTGGTCAACGCGGTACCGACCGCTGCCAACGCCGGGCACTACGCGGAAATTGTTCACGAGCGCGCGGTGCTGCGGCGGCTGGTTGAGGCCGGCACCCGCATTACGCAGATGGGCTACGCGGCCGAGGGCGACCTGGACGAGATCGTCAACACCGCGCAAGCCGAGGTGTATGCCGTCACCGAGCAGCGCAGCGCCGGTGAGCCGGGGTCGAAGCTGTCGGTCATCACCGCCCGGGTGATCGACCAGGCCGGTACCCGCCGCGAGGACGAGATGACCGGCGTGCCGACCGGATTCACCGACCTGGACTCCCTGACCCGGGGACTGCAGCCGGGCCAGTTCATCGTGGTGGCCGGCCGGCCTGCTATGGGCAAATCCACGCTAGCCATCGATTTTGCCCGCGCCGCCGCTATCGACCACGGCCGCTCGGTGGCGGTGTTCAGCCTGGAGATGAGCGAGGACGAGATCGGCATGCGGGTGATCTCCGCGCAGGCCCGCGTCGGCCTGCACCACCTGCGGTCCGGGGCGCTCACCGATGACGACTGGCGACGCATCGCCCGTACGGTGCCCGACATCGAAGAGGCCCGGATGCACATTGACGACTCGCCTGGCCTGTCCCTGCCCGAC
The DNA here is from genome assembly GCF_016756395.1 of Streptomyces sp. SN-593. Classification (NCBI taxonomy): domain Bacteria; kingdom Bacillati; phylum Actinomycetota; class Actinomycetes; order Kitasatosporales; family Streptomycetaceae; genus Actinacidiphila; species Actinacidiphila reveromycinica. The sequence continues at coordinate 41,478 of NZ_AP018366.1, read as the reverse complement.
ATCCGTACCCGGTGCCGGCGTCTGGCCGCCCGCGACAGCCTGGACCTGGTGATCGTGGACTACCTCCAGCTCGTCACCCCGGCCAGCACCCGGCGCAACTCCTCCCGCCAGGAGGACGTCTCCGACATCTCCCGCAGCCTGAAACTGCTGGCCAAGGAACTCAAAGCACCGGTCATCGGCCTCTCCCAGCTCAACCGCGGCCCCGAGCAACGCCAGGACAGGAAGCCGCAGGTCTCCGACCTGCGCGAGTCCGGCGCGATCGAGAACGACGCCGACATGGTGATCCTGCTGCACCGAGAGGACGCCTACGAGAAGGACTCCCCCCGCGCTGGGGAGGCCGACCTGATCGTCGGTAAGCACCGCAACGGCCCGACAGCCACGATCACGGTCGCCTTCCAAGGTCACTACAGCCGCTTCGTTGACATGGCTGCTACGTGATGTATAGCAACTATACATATCTCGGCTTTTATGAGAAGCTACTACACAACATCATCGACACGGGACGGGAGCTGCCATGGCTGAGTCAGAAGCCGAGCCGTACGCCGCGGACCTGGCGTTGCTGACCTCCGCCTCCCGCACCAGCCGACTGCTGCGTGAGGCCGGCGAGCGGGCCGCAGACGCGGAAGCCGCCCGCCGCGCCGCGATCGCCGCGATGGGCCACGCGCTTCTCGGGCACCGCAGCGTCCAGCAGCACCACGCCGGAACCCGGGCCGGCGTCATCGAACTCACGACCGCTGCCACCTGGGCAGGGGTCACCCGGCGGACCCTGTACACCGCCATGGAGCAGGCCCCGGCCGAGCCCACCGACCAGGACCTGGCGCGCGCCTACCGGCACCACCGCTACGACCTCGCCCAGGGCGGCAGCGAACTGCACCGCCGCTACCCGCGCCTGGCGGGAGTGCACGACGCCTACCAGTACCTCCGCCGCCAGTTGCAGCACGACGACCCGGCCGACGCGGCCGCGCTGCTGTGGCGCGAGTACGAGCGGCAGGTCACCGCGATCGCCGAACGCCAGCCCCTGACCGGCCCTGCCGGGGAGGAATCCTGATGGACAACCAGCAGTACACCGCGGGCATGAGGGAGCTGCGCGCCGTCCGCGACAACATCGCCGCCGTCCGCAAGAAGCTCGCCGGCCTCGAGTCCGCCCGCAACAAGCAGATCGTCGCGCTGGCCCGCCACGCGACCGCGTCCGCCGACAAGATCGCACCGGCGGCTGGGCTGAGCATCCTGGACGTCGTGGCGATCGCTCCGGCCCTCGGACCGGACCAGGCTGCTGACACGCAGCCCGAGCAACCGCCGACAACCGCCCCGACCGCCGCGACCCCGGCCCGGACCGAACCCCAGCCGACTCCGCCCGCCGAGCCCGAACCGGCGCCGACCGCCCCGCCCGCGCAAGCCGCACCCGCAGTTGCCCCCGATTCCCGGCAGCCGGAGCAACCGCCCGGCGACACCTTCCGTACCCTGCCCTCGATCCCCGACGGGCCCGCCGGGGACAGGTGGTTCGCCTCGACAAAGGGGCTGGCCTCGGTCCGACCGAACTTCACCCAGCAGCCCCGCGCGATGGCATTCCTGGACACCGACACCGGCGTGCTCGTCTACCGCGACCACACCGTCCGGCTCGACCTCGGCACCGCCACTGCCGGAGAGATCCTGACCGCCGTCTACGCCACCGTCCCGGACACCGTGGAGCGGATCTTCATCACCGCCGGGGCGCCCTGGCACCGCGATTCCGACCGGTACCCGTACCTGCGCGACGCGGTCGCGGCCTGGCTGAACGCCCCGATCATCGGCTGGAGCGTGGAGTCTTCCCGCGGCAAGGACCGGATGGCCGGCCACCTCGTCCACGAGCGGAACCCCGTCGGCCGGTGGCAGCGCGGCGACCAGCACACCGAGATCCGCAGCGTCCACGAGTGGTTCGACCCGGACGGCGCCAGCCCCTCGGTCGTACGCGACGCGTTCGTACTGCTGTGGCAGGCACTCAAACCGCACTGGAACGACGTGGTGCTCATGGGCTCACCGAGCCAGACCGGCCGGGACCTGTGGACGCGGACCATCCCGGCGAAGGCCGGCGCCCGCTGGGCCGACGGCTATCCGGTGATGAGCGAGGAAATCCGCGGCCTGCTGCACGCCACGGCCGGGCAGGGCCGCACCCAGCTCATCACCCCCCCGCAGGTACCGGACGAGCTGCCGCAACTGGTCGAGTACGACAGGACCTTCGCCTACGCCCGCCACTGCTGGCGCGGGGGCGTCGGTGTACCGCGCCGCCTGACCGGCCAGGCGTTCGCCGGCCTCACCGAAAAGGAGCAGACGAGCGCCCTGTTCAAGCCCTCGCACTGGAACATCAAAGTCACCGTGCCGCACGACTGGCAGCACGTGGGCATGCTGCCGGCACCGATCCCCGGCGAGCGGGCCTGGGACTATCCCGACCAGCCCGGCCAGTCCTGGACCACCTGGGCGGGAGGCCCCGAGGTCAAGCTGGCGCGGGATCACGGCTGGCAGGTGGAGATCCTCGACGGCCTGGTCTGGGAGGAGGGCAAGCCGCTGCACGAGTGGTCGACCCGGCTGAAGTCTGCCTGGGAGTCGCTGACCGCCCAGTCCGAGCTGCACGCCGACCCCCAGCAGCGCACCGCCGCCTACCTGGCCTCCCGCGCAGTCCGCTCGGTCCTGCTCTACGGGATCGGGGGATTCGCCCAACGCCCCCGCATGATCACCGGGACCGTCCCGGCGGGCCGCGACCAGGACCTCCCGCCGGGCGCCCGCATCATCAGCGAAGACGACAACAACATCACCTTCCAGCGCGTCAGCGGCTTCTCCCGCGACCCCAACGCCCACCCCGAGTGGGCCGCCGGCGTGTGGTCGGGCGCCCGGGCCGCACTGCTCGACATGCTCATGCGCGACGACGGCGTGCACGTCGGCGCCCTCCACCTCCCGCCGCGCAGCGTCGTGGCATTCCGCACCGACGCCATCTACACGACGCAGCAGGTGGACTGGCCGTACCACCGGCAGCCCGGAGACTACCTGCTCAAGGGCCGCCTCGGCGGCCCCATCCCCGCACCGACCACCGAGCAGGAACTGCTGGACCTGCGAGCACTGGGGCGCGAGCAGCTCCGGCAGGGGGCAACACAGTGACGACCGACACGAGCACCGTGCGCTGGTTCGGCCGGTGGGAGCACGCCTGCGGCGATTCCGGCGACGACGACTGGGCGGACGAGGACACCCCCGAGGCCGACCAGGACGACCTCGCCGGGCAGGAGGACCCCACCTGGTACGCCGAATGGAGCTGCGACAACTGCGGGGCCAGCGGTGACGCGTACGTGACCGACGGCATGCCGGCCTACTCCGACCACGTCTGCGGACCGGAGGAAGCCGAATGACGACCGTCCTCGCCGTCGTTGCGGCCGCGGTGGTCCTGGCCGCCGGGTACTGGTCCGGCCGTATCCGGCCCGGGCAGCGCCTGGACCAGTGGGCCGACCGCCAAGTCGGCGGCCCGCACGGCCCGGCCTGGTGGGCCGCACAGATCATCATGGCCGTCGAAATCGCCTACCTGTCCGCGGCCCACCCCCGCCGGACACGGGCCAACGTCCGTGCCTCACGACAGGCCGAACCCCGCGTACCCGCCCCCGCCCTGGACCCCGACTGGGCCGCCAGGCGCACGGCCGGCACCGGAACCACCAGCGGAAAGGATGTCCTGTGACCCAGAGCGGCGACCCGCTGAACGAGGCGGCCCGGTTGGCGAACGTGCTGATCACCGAAGGCGAGTTCACACGAAAGGACATCGCCGCGATCATCGGCCGCGACCCCAGCCTGGTCTCGCAGTTCTTCACCAAGGGCAAGGGCGCGTCGTTCGTGGAGGCACTGACCTACGCCGTCCAGGAGTTCCAGACCGGCAACGCCACCACCGTCGACCAGCTCAAGGCGGTGGCGCAGCCCCACATTCAGCGGCGCACCACCCGCGCCGGCGGTCGCGCCCGGGTCCGCGCCCGCGACGTCATCGGCACCCCGGGCCGCTCCTCCGCCGCCCGCGCCGGCAAGCAGCACATCGGCTCGGGTGCTTCCAGGCTGCGGCCGGTCGTCGCCAAGACCGCGGCGGCTGGGGGGAAGCTGGCGTTCACCGTCCGGGCGCGCAAGGGCGCGTTCCTGATCGACTCCGGCCGCCGGGGCGACTCCCCGGGCGTCCGCCGCGGCGTCGTCCAGCGCAAGGACGGCACCGAGGAACGCGCCTACGGCAACTCGGCCGGGCCCGGGCTCGGTGAGGCCGGCTTCGACGCTCAGGAGTGGGCGGACCGCGTCCAGGCCGCCAGCGGCGACGTCGCGGCCGCTTTCCAGCGGTGGATGGTCGAGACCGGCCGACTTGACCCTGGCGCCCAGATCACCCACCTCGAAGTCCGCGGGTGGGTCGAATGACCAGCCCCGAAGGGCCGCCGAGGACAGCACCGGCTACGGCACCGGTCGAAACGCCGGGGACTCGATGAAGCACGGCGCCCGAAGTGACACAGTGAGCAACGATTTCCAGAGAGAACGGGAAGCGAGACAGTGAGCCATCCCCGCCAGGCCCGGACCGTCCAGATGACCCGCGCTCACCGCGTGCTCGCTGGCGTGGTCGTGGCCGGTGCCGTGATCATCGCCGGGATCGGCTTCGCCGGCTCCTACGCGGCGGTGCGCTCGCTCGCCCTGGACAAGGGCTTCGGCTGGTTCGCGAACGTGTTCCCGATCGGCGTGGACGCGGGCATCGTCGTGCTGCTCGCCCTGGATCTGCTGCTGACCTGGCTGCGGATCCCGTTCCCGCTGCTGCGGCAGACGGCCTGGCTGCTGACCGCCGCGACGATCGCCTTCAACGGCGCCGCGGCCTGGCCGGACAAGCTCGGCGTGGGCATGCACGCGATCATCCCGGTGCTGTTCGTGGTGTCGGTGGAGGCCGCTCGGCACGCGCTCGGGCGGATTGCGGACATCACCGCCGACAAGCACATGGAGGGCGTCCGCGTCACCCGCTGGCTGCTTGCGCCGGCACCGACCTTCCGGCTGTGGCGGCGGATGAAGCTGTGGGAACTGCGGTCGTACGAAGAGGTCATCCGCCGCGAGCAGGACCGCCTGGTCTACCGGGCCCGGCTGCGCGCCCGGTACGGGGCCGCCTGGCGCAGGCGGGCACCAGTTGAGGCAATCATGCCGCTGCGCCTCGCCAAGTACGGCGTGCCGCTCGCGGAGACCGCCGACGCAGGCCTTCGAGCCGCCGGCATCATGATTCCGGCCCCGGCGACGCAACTGGCCCCGGCGACACCCGCGCCCGAGCCGGCGCCGGAGAATTCCTCCGCCACGGTCGAACCTGGCGCCGCGGCGGCCCCCGGGACTGTCGGCGAAGTCGTCGCCGATGAGGCCCTCTTCCACGCCTTCCGCGCCTACGCCCGCGAGCACGGCACCTTGCCCAGCCCCCAGCAGCTCGACCTCCTGGCGGCTGGCCACGGTGGAACGCCCCCTGCGGAGACCGGTGCCGCGGAGCCCGCCGCGTTGGAACTGGAACAGCAGCAGCCCGCGCCCGGCCCCGCGGTGGAACAGGCCCCGGGGTGGAACAACGAACGCGGCGACACTGCACCGGTGGAATTCCAACCCGAGTTCCACCCCGAGTTCCAGCCCGGGGCCGCGGCGCCGTACGCCGGCACCCCGGCCTCCCGGTCGAGCCGCGGCCCAGGCCTGACCGTGCACGCCCGCGTCCCCGCGCAGCCGCCGGCGAAGGACGCGGAGGACGAGCTGGAACTGTTCCACCCCGAGCCAGCCGCCGACGTGGAACCGGGCGCAGAGGTGGAACCGGCCGCCGACGGCAAGGCCCGGCTGCGGGCCCTCTTCGACAACCTCGCCCCGGCCGAACGCAGCCAGTCCGCCAACCGGCTCGCCCAGCAGATGCACGCGGAAGCGGGCCTGTCCGAGGGGAGCGCCCGCAAGTACCTCGGCGAGTTCCGCCGCCAGGAAGGCCGGACATCCGCCCGCTCGTAGCGCGGACCCGGCGGCGCGAATCCTCGACCGGGCGGAAAGCCGCAGAGCAGCTATGGAATAGCCCGTACAGGGAGCAACACCCCCAGACCATCACTGGGACCACATGGAATAGGCGAATTCCGGCACGGCTTCCCGCCGTGCCGCCGCCGTTCCCCGGTTGCACCCCGGCTCGGACCGGTTGCTCACATGCTTGCACCGCCCGGTTGCACCGCAGGTCAGGCCCCTCTCAAGCCGGGCCCCAGGCCGGGTGCGGAATGCGACTCCCCAATTGGGGAGTCGATTCACGGCGTACATCACCAATGCCCGGCAAGCCCGTTCCGGGCGGCGGCAGCGCCCCGGTTCCAGCGGCGCAGCGCATCCGGCTGCGCGCCTGCGCCCACCTCGGCATCGACGTGCGGATCGGCGCCGGCCCGAACCCGACACCACTGAGGCCGTCCGCAGTTTCCTTGATCCGCTTCCGACGGCACGTCATCGAGTTCGAACGGGACGAGCGCCGCCTCCCGGCGCCGATCCCAGTCGTGCACGTCGGTCGGTGTGGGCGCGGCCTCTGCCCAGTCGGGCACGTGGTGGGTCAGCGCCGACGGCTGCAGTTCAGGGGGTGTGATGTCCACGGGCGTGTACTTGCTCATGATGGATCTCCTGGTCTCGTGACGGGTTCAGAAGCAGGCGCCCATGACCCCGGCGCTCCCCGAACCCCTCGTTCCCGGCGGTGAGTCAGCCGGCGTCGGCGACGGCCTGGCGGCCGGCGTCAGTGATGCGGAAGAAGTGCGGGTGCGAGCGGTGTTCGCGCTCGGGATCGGCGGCGCCCTGGATGTGGCCGCAGTCATCGATCGAGTCGGCGAAGCCGGACTCCTCGAGCGCGATCTCGTCTGAGGCCTTGAGCCAGGACTTCTCCCCCGTGACCGTCATGATCAGCGAGCTGATGTTCCCCTTCGGGTGGGCTGCGGCCAACCGGAGTGCGGCGAGACGCTTGGGGGTCAGTCGGGGTGCCATGGGAAGTCTCCTGAGCCGCAGCCAGTGGGATTCGGCGTGGCGAACGCCAACGAGACAACTGTACCGCACTTTCATCACGTCGCCATGGGTGCGACCGGATTCCCCGACATCCGGCGGCTGCCTGCGTGCTGGCCGGTGGGTAGAACCAGCGGCCGGCTACCGCAGGGGAGCTGCGGAGGCGAGCAGCGATCGCAGCAGCTCCACGGTGGCGTCCTCCATGTCGCTGCCGAGGGCGTCACACAGGCGCTCAAGCTGCCCGGCGGCCCGTTCCAGCCCTTCATGGTCGCCCAGGGCGTGGTGGGCGCGGAAGTTGATCCGGTACAGGTGCTCCGCCTCCGGTGCGACGTCCAAGCCCTTGGTGGTCGCCCACAGGGCTCCCCGCGGATCGGCGAGTGCAAGGCGCCGCTCGCCAAGCGTCGCCGCGACGTCGACAATCGCGGCGATCATGTCCTGCGCCAGGTGTTCGGCCCACACGTACTTCCGCGGGGGGACACCGCTGAACGGGCGGCCGCGGACCATGTCCAGTGCGGCCCGCAGCAGGTCGTCGGCATGGTCGCCGGAACTGGCGGCCCCCTTGGCCGCGAGGTCCTGGAAAAGCTGCCAGTCGCTGGTGACCCGGTCGGCGAACCGGTAGCGGGCGTCGTCGGTGGTCGCGATCGCGGGCAGGTACTTGGTGCCGTCTGCCGCGGTCCCGAGTAGCGTCCGCAACCGTGAGATCCAGGGGTTGCGGGTCTTGCGGGAGACCTCGCGGCCAGGCCAGATCGCCTCGTCGAGGGCATGGTGGTCCAGGCCAGGATGCAGCACCATCCACGCGGCGATCTCGGTGAGGGTCCGCACGTACTTGGTGTCCGCGGTTCCGCCGGCACCGATGATGTCGACCGGGCCCAGGACCCGGATCAGAGGGTCAGACGGCGCCGCCGGCTCAGGTGAACGGGGCGCCGGCGGCAGTACCGCCGCAGGCGCCACAGCGGCGGTCACCTCCGGGTCGGGTTCGTCCGCTGCTCCTTCGACGGAGTCTTCGAGATCGGCGAAGCTGGCCATCAGGCTGTCCAGCGATGCTCCGGCGTTGCTGTCGCTGTCGCCGTCATGGGACTCGGGGAGCTGGACACGGCCGGAGCGGGAGGCGGCGTGCAGTTTCGGAACAGCCGCCGCAGCGGCCGTCACCGGCGGGGCCGCCGCCGCGGCGGCGGGATCCGGCAGGGCGTCCGGCGCGGTCGTCGGCGGCCGGGCCGGGACATCGGGCCGGGATTCGTCCGACTCGGCGAGAAGCGCGATCACGTCGCTGTAGGCGTCATCGGGCAGCACCTGCAAGTGGACCGTCAGATCGACGTCGGGAAGGCGGACCTGCCCGGCCGTCGTGTCGAGCAGCCACCCGCCGGGCGGCAGCGGTGTGGTGGCAACCGTGCCGGCGGCGGTGACGACCGCACCGGCCGTACGGGGGCGGCGGTCGGCCAGCTCGGCGAGCGCGCCGGTCGTGTCGTCGTCAGCATCGTCGGCGAGCAGCAGGTACGGCGTCCAGACCGATGCCTGGTCATCGCGGAGCCGGGCGCCGCGCAGCCCGTCGACGCCGAGGTCGGCCAGCGCACGGGCTTGCATGGCGTGATGATCCTGCGCGGCCCGCATTGCGGCGTCCACGGTGTCGTAAGCGGTGAACCACTCCGGTACCAGCGGCGCCAGGCCCGGGCAGGTGCCGGCGCCGGTGACCGCGACATCGAGGTGTTCGGCATATCGGGAGGTAGCCAGCTCGATCGCCAGGGCCCGCAGCACGGCGCGACGGTGCGGGCCGGTCAGCGCGACCAGCCCGTAGTGCTCCAGGTCGACCAGGACGGTGCTGGTCGCGGTAGAGCCGAGGGTGACCAGCGCCGGGTAGGGGGCCTCGACCGTGTCGATGCGCTCCGCCGGGAGGAGTTCGTTGCTGTCGACGGAGCACCGCCAGCGCGCGAGATCGCCGTCGACCGCAGCGAACGGGGCGACCGGAGCGGCCGGTGCGGTCAGCCGCAGCTCCAGGCCGTGCCCGTCGTAGACGACCGCGGACAGGTCAGGCAGAACACGGCTGGCGGCGGCCAGGCCGATCGCGGCGGTGCGCAGCGCGCTGTCGATGAACTGCGGCACGTCGGGGTGTTCGGTGGCGCGCAGGGCCTGTTCGGTGGCGGCCGCGCTGCCGGTGGGCAGGGGAATACGGCGGCTGATGCCGCGGCGCCGCTGCTGGTGGCGCCGGCGCAGCCCGAGCATGGTCAGCACGGCCGCGGCCAGCAGGCCGCCGCCGAGTGCGTACAGCGGCATGCGGCTTCCGGTCGCCGTGGTGTGCGCGGCAGTAGTCGATCCCGTCGTCGCGGCTGTGGCGGGGGTGCGGTCGGGGGCCGGCGCGATGCCGGGCTGCTGCGTGGGCGTGACGGCGGGAGCGGTACTGGCCCGTGGCGCGGTGCTCGGGGCGGTGTCCGCCGGTGGGGGCGTGGCGGGCGGCGGGGTCGTGGTCGATGGCGCCTTGTGCTGCGGTGTCTCGTGAGCAGCGGGCGGCCCCTGCTTGCTGGGCGCGGTGCCGGGCAGTTGCAGGTGCTCGCGGGGGTAGATGAGATCGGGGTCGGTGACGTGGCCCTTGTTCAGGGCGTAGATGTCGGGCCACTTCGTTTCGTCCCCGAGTTGCTGCTGCGCGATCGAGGAGAGGGAGTCGCCAGGGGCGACGGTGTAAGTGGCGTGTGTGCCGGCGGGTTCGCTGTTTGTCGAGTTGCTGCTCGCGTCCTGGGCGTGTGCATCGCTGGGCAGGTGCAGGACCCACCCGGGCTGGATCGGCGCGTCGGCGCGGAATGTGGTGCCGTCGGCCATGGTGCGGCCGGTGTTGAGGTCAGCGATCTCCTGCCAGCGGTTGCCGTCGCCGAGTTGCTGCTGCGCGATCGACCACAGGCTCTCCGCCGGTCGCACTTCTTGCACGGTGTACGAGACCGAAGCCGGACGGTGCTCGGAGGGCGTGTGGGGCGTGGAAGCGGCCGCGGCCTGCTGGGCCAGGCCGCGGGGATGGACGGCGGCTGTGGAGCTGGGGGTTGCGGCGTGCGCGGCGGGGGCGGCGGCCGCGGCGAGCGCGGTGCCGGCCGGCAGCACGAGGAAGATCGCACCGACCAGGGTCGCGGCGGTGCGCTGTCCGAGAAGGCCCCGTAGTTGCGGTGCGCTGCGGCCGCGCAGTTGGGCGGGGATTTCCAGCAGGACCGAGACGGCGAAGGCTGCCCAGCCGATCCATCCGATCGCGGCGAGTGCGAGCAGGAACACCTGCCCGGAGTCCCGGGTGGAGGCGAGGTTGCCCAGGGCGCGCACGCCGTCCGGGCCGACAACAGCAGTGGCCCACCACAGCAGCAGCGGCAGGCCGATCAGCAGGGCCAGCAGCACGACGAAGCTGCCCAGGGCCCGCAGTGCTGCGGCCGAGCTGGAACCGGCGCGGCGGGCGGGTTTGGTGGGGGAGGGCTGAGGCATCGTCGGGGGCCCTTCTGAGGGTGTGCTGGTGCTAGTCGGGGATGTTCACGCCGTGCAGGAGCTTCGCGCTTCCGTGCCCGGTCACGGGCAGGGAGTCAATGCCGGCCGCGGGCAGGAACTTCGTGGCGTAGGTGGCGTGGATGGTGACGGTGATGGTGGTGCCGTCGGGGGAGATGCTGATGCGTCCGCTTTCGCCGGCCTGGCGGAGGAAGGCCTGCGCGGCGGCGGTCGCGGCCTGCGGGTCGACGCGGTAGGCGGTGCCGGTGACGGCCGCGCCGGGGTCGAGAGCCTGCCCCGCGGCGCGGGCGGCTTCCATCGCGATGGTGTCGGCGCGTTCGGTGGCGTTCATTTTGCCGCCGCCGTCGATGACCAGGCCGATGATCCCGAGCAGCGCGATCGTCACGATCGCGGTGAACACCGCGATCCCCCCGCGGTCTTCGCGCGCGGCCAGGCGGCGCATGCCTCGCGCTGTGGCGTTCATCCCTGCCTCGATCGGTACGCATCAACGCTCGAGGTGAACGAGCTGGTGAGGGTCTTGGATCCGGGCACGCCGGGCAGCAGCAGGTCCGACAGGTTCACGGTGCACCGGACGGTGACGTGCACGTAGCCGACCTGCCCGACCGGCACGTTCAGGCCGCCGACATCGACCGCGACGTGCTCGCTGGCGCACTTGATGCCCTGGTCATTGAGGGACTTGGCGGCCGCGGTGTCGGCTGCGGCCTGGGCGGCACCCGCGCTTCGCTCGATCGAGGCGGCGCGTGCGGCGTCTTCCGCGGCGGAGTCGATTTTCCCGTCGGAGATGACCAGCCGGCCGGCGGCGATCGCCGTGCACAGGAACCCGATCAGCAAGGGGGTGACGATCGCCGCCTGGATGGCCTCGCTGCCGCGATCCCCGCGGGCCCGTAGCCTGGCCACGGCCCGGCGGTTCACGGCGTGGTCCAGTGCTCGCGGGCCGCGGACGCGGACTGGGAGACGTGCAGGCCCGGCACGAACGGCAGCATGGAGAGCGCGGTGCCGGACACGGTGATCGTCACGGTGTCCGCGGTGCTGCCGTCGGTGGACACCCCGGCGCCGTGCAGGCTGTCGCCGCCGATCCGGTCCAGCGTCTCGCGGGCCCGGGCCGCGCCCTGGCTGGGGGAGGACTGGTAGCCGCGGCCGACGTTGATGCCCTCCCGGGCGGCAGTCAGCGCGATGTTCCGGGCGTAGTACCACATGCTGGCCTGCACCACGGCGACCGTCATCAGGATGACGACGGGGAAGACGATCGCCATTTGCAGGGACGTGTCGCCCTGGTCGCCGTGGGCGCGCGCCCGTATCGCCGCCGTCCACCCCCGTACCCGCCGCATCGTCAGATCCCGGACAGCTGGCCGTTGTACTTGGACATCACCACGGCGATCGTGCCGGCGATGACGAGCGCTCCGGCGACGGCGGCCACCCAGATGATGATGGTGGTGATCGAGATGTCGCCCCGGTCGTCCCCGCAGGCCCGGCCGGCCTCCAGCCGGCCCTGTGCCCACCCGGTCGCCCGGGCCAGACGGACAGCGATCTTGTTCATGTGCCTTCTCCTTCAGGTTCGTTCAGGTGGTGAGGATGCGGATGACCGCGGGGAACGCGATGAGGAGCATCACCAGGACGGCGAGGAACGCGCCGGGCGCGGTCATTTTTTCCGAGTCGGCGTTGGCCTCGGTGGCCTGGTCCGACAGCAGCTCGCCGCGCAGGTTCCGCGCGCGGGAGCGCAGCGTCGCGTAGACGGACGCGCCGTCGTCGCTGGACTGCCGCATGATCGCCGCCAGGTCGTCCAGCACCGGCAGATCCAGCTCCGCGGTCAGCCGCCCCAGACTCTCCCAGTGCGGGACCTTGTCGACCCGGGAGCGGGCCAGGGCCTGCTGGATACGGACGAACGCCCAGCCCTCCCCGACTTCGGCGGCCTGCTCCATGGCCTGCTCCGCGGAGATGTTCGCGGCCCGCTTGAGCGCGACCAGGTCCAGGTAGGCGGCCATCCCGTGCGCGAACTCCTCCCGGGCCCGGCGTGCTTGATCCCGCAATGCCAGGTCCGGGGCGATCCACAGCACCCCGGCTGCCAGCACCCCGAAGATCGCCGGCAGGTAGAAGGGGAAGCCGAGCAGCAGGAACGGGATCGTGGCCAGCGGCGGCAGCAGCAGCCCGGCAGCCGCCAGCGCCACCTTCGTCAGCATGAACCGCCCCGCGGACTGCCCGACCAGCGCCAGATTCTGATGCGGGATGCGCACGCCGGGAAGGTGCCCGACGTGGTCGACCAGCCACGCCCCCCACCGCTCGTCACGGTCCTCACTGACCGTCTCCGGCCGCGGCGCGGCGGGCTGGTTGAGGCGCTGCAGCGCGGGCCCGAGTGCCGGCGCCGGCCTGCCCAACTCCTTGACGAGCAAGGCCACACCGGCGCCGACCGTGCACCCGGCCAGGATCGGACCGATCGGGATCACAGCGCCTCCCCAGCCGCAACAGCGCCCGGCACCGCACCGGTGGCCGCTGCTGCCGGAACCGGCCGGGCGACGCGGCTGCGGGGATCGGCGATCAGGAACCGGGGGATCGGCCGGTGGTCGGCGAGCTGCCGCATCCACACCATGACCGCGACGAACCCGGCCGCGAGCAGCGCGAGGACCAGTTGCCCCAGCAGTGTCCCGTACGGGTGGGTGTAGCCCGGCACCAGGAACCCGGCGCCGGCCACACCGAGAGTGATGATGGTCATCCATCGCACCGTCGTACGGGGCTTGGCCCGGTCTGCCTCGATCGCCCGGCGCTTGGCGACCTCTTCGTGGACGGACTCCGCCAGGTCCTCCAGCGCCTGCGCGAGGCCCGGCCCGCGGTCGGACGCGGACAGGATCAGCGCCGCCACGATCTTGTCGGCGGTCACGTCATCGAGGGCGTCCCCGAACGCGCGCAGCGCCTCAGTGGAGCGCCATCCGACCTGCAGACGGTCGACCAGGTCGCCGACGTCGCCGGCGATCGCGTCGGGCACGCCCTTGCGGGAGATCTGTAGCGCCTCGTCCAGGCCGCGGCCCAGCCGCAGCACGTTCGACAGGCGCATCGTCCAGTCCCCGAGCGCCTCCAGTTTCGCGATCCGCACTGCGGCGCCCTTGGTGGGGGCCAGCAGCCACGGCACCCCGATGAAGGCCAGCAGTACCAGGACACCCGCGACGAACACGCCGGTGCCCAGCCACACCCCCAGACCGGCCACGGACCCGATTGCGAGGCGGGTGCGGCGCCGCATCCGCGCGTCCAGGTCGGCGTGGCCGGTACGGGCCCGCAGACGCAGCAGCAGGGAAGGACCTTGCGGGGCGTCGGTGCCGACCGTGCCGGCGACGACGCCGACCGCTCCACCAGCCACGGCCAGGCCGGACAGCACCCACAGCAGCAGCCCGGTCATCAGGACGCCTCCCGGATCATCAGCGGCAGCGGCCCGGGCCAGGTGCCGCGGGCTTCGTTGAGCAGGTCGGCGTCGAAGCCGGCGCGACGCAGGTCGTTGATGCACCGCGGGTGCATGAGCGGCACCGCGCGGTCCTCGCCCCACTCCGGTCGCGGCCCGAAGATCAGATTCGTGTCGGGGCGGCCGCCCTCCCCGATACCGGTCACCTCCAGGACGTGGGAGATGAACCGGTGCCGGTGCCCGCCGATGCGGGTCTCGTCCACGGAGTTCACGAACACGATGAAGTGCAGGCCGTTCGCGGCCTGCCGGTATGCCAGCGATTCGCTCATGTTGGCCTGCGCCAGCAGGTACAACTCCGCGATCCGATCGAACACGACGCTGGGGTGGATGGCGTGGAGGGTGCACAGGTTGCCGCCCTGGCCGTTCGTCATGGCCTGCAGCATCGCGACGATCTCCGGGCCGCGGACTTCGCCGACGACGATCCGCGCCAGCGACATGCGCAGCGCCCGGTACATCAGGTCCATCAGGGAGATCTCGCCGGCGCCGTGCCCGTCGATCCGCTCGCCGTTGGACTCGCGGGCTTCCATCGGCACGACCTGGCGGTGCCAGTTGTTCTCGTGCGCGAACAGCTCGAACTCGGTCTCCAGCGTGGCGAACCGCTCGTCCTGCGGGATCTCCTTGAGCAGGGCTCGCAGCAGCGTCGTCTTCCCGGCCGCCTGGCCTCCGACGATCATGATGTTCTTCTCGGCGTGGATCGCGGCCCGCAGGAAGTACCCGAGCGTCGTGTCCAGCATCCCCAGCTTGACCAGGTGGGACAGGTCCGCGTGGCGCATGCTGTGCCGGCGGATCGTCACATACGTGCCGGGGGTGACGTCGATGACCGCCTGCAGGCGGGACCCGTCGGCGAGCCGCAGCGCCAGGAACGGGTCCGCCGTGCTCAGCGAGCGCTCGTTCTGGCCGGTCGTGCGCCGGGCGAGATCCCGCAGCAACTCCCGCAGTTCTTCGTCGGAGTCGGCCACCGGCGGCACCTGCACCCGCCGGCCGTCGGTGAAGTCCAGCCAGACGTCTTGGTAGCCGTTGATGAAGATGTTCTCCACGGCGGTGTTGTCGAGATGCTGCTGCAGCCGCCCGGCACGGAACTGCAGGTCGAACACCGCCTGCGCGAGCGCGGCATCCTCTGCCGCGGTCGTCGACACCTCCCGCTTGATCGCCGCCGCATCCGCCCAGATCGCGACCTGCTCGTTGATCAGGGCACGGCCCTGCTGCTCCTGCGCCGCCGGGCTCATCCCCGGCTGGGCGCGCAGCAGTTCCGTCAGCCGCTCCCCGACCTCCTTCTTGATCAGCCGCACCGCCTCGTAATCCACGATGGCCTGCGGCACCGGAGCCCCGACCGTCCCGGGCGCCGCCGCCCGGCCCGCAGCAACCGGGGGGACCGCCGGCGGCCCGGGATGGCCCTGCCACTGCGGCGGCATCGGCGCCACAACCGGATTGACGTGCAGAGGGTTAGCGCGCACCGCTCACCTCCCGCCCGCCGGCCCCGGTAGGCCAACCGAGGCGGGAGCGGCGGGTGGCGACCATCTGCCGGATCCTGGTGGTCGCGGTGCGGGCCGCACGTATCAACTCCCCGCTCTCGAACCGCCGCGGCTGCGCCGCACCGTCCGACAAGACCGCGGCGTGCTCCGGTTGCCAGGGCAGCACCGCCACTACCTCGGCGCCCAGGTGCCGCTGAATCTCTTCCCGTCCGAACGGGCCGGCCTCCACCAGGACCAAGCCGATCTCGGCGGCGCCGCCCAACTGCTCCCGCAACGCGCCCAGTCGCACCTGTGCGCTCTGCAGCCCGCGCAGCGTGTTGCGGGCCACCATCAGCACCACATCTGCTCGCTTCGCCAGCACCGCCGACGGGCCAAAAGCGCCGCGCCGCCCCAGGTCGACTAGCACATCGTGATGGTGCTGTTCGATCCCCGCGAACAGCGTGGCGAGCTGGTCCCATACCGGCGCGAGCGATGACGCGTGCGCCGGGTCGTAGATGCCCGGCAGGACCAGGCGGTCGTGGCTGGCCGCGTCGGTGACGTCAACCAGTTGCCGCCAGAACGCGTCGGCGAGCTGGCCCTGCCGGCCCGCCAGGGCGAGGTTGCGCAGCCCGTAGGTGTTGGCCACCGTGCCCTGCAGCGCGCCGGGCAGGATAGCGCCGCCGTCCGGATCGCACTCGGCCAGCACCACACGGCGCCCCGGTTCGAGCGGCCAGGTCATCAGCAGCGCCATGGCGGTGGTGGTCACGCCCGGAGCACCGAGCCCCCCGGCCAGAGCGATAACAGCCATCAGTTGCCGTCCCGGGACGCGACGATCAGCGCGACGTCACCGGTCGCAACCCGCGAGGCCAACGCCGGCCCGTCACCCGACGGCACCGCCACATCGACCGTCACGGTGCCGGTGCCGGTCTGCGGGGTGCCCACCTTGACCACCGTCGCAGTCAGTGTCTGCGGCGGCGCATCGTCCGACGCGCTCTTGCCACCGGAGTCCGAGGCGGCGTTCGGGTCGGGCGTGGAGACGACCAGCACCTTCTGTCCCGGCACCAGTGGTGTCGCCGGCAACTGGTTCGGTTTCACGCTCACGCCCACCAACTGCTCGCCCGGACCGACCAGCGTCTTGCGGGTCACCTGCGACGGTGCCAGCAGCGACCCCGCCTTCAAGTCCACCGCGGCGCGCTGCCCGATCAGCTTCTTCTCTCCGGCCCCCTTGACGGCCTTCACCGCCGGATCGAGCGCGATCTGCGCCTCCGTGAGGTCGGCGGCGGTGATCTGCGCGCCGATCGGCACGTCGCGGGCGACCACCACCACCGAGGTGCGGTGCCCGGACGAGGCATACAGCACCGCCCCGGACAGGCCGCCCGCGGCGATCAGCGCGGCGGACAGCGCGATCAGCCCCGGGCGGCGGCGACGCTGCCGCAGCAACCGCGGCGCGGCCGCCGGCTGCTGGGACGGTGGCCCGGCCGGACCGGGAAGGTGCCCGGCAGCGGGCCCGGGCAGGGGATTGGTGGTCTGGCTCACGATCTGGTCCTCCTGGAGCACGCAGGCCGGCTATTCGCCGACGACCTGCACTTCGCCGATGCGGATCTGGACCTGCGAGGTCCTGGTGGTCGTCAAGTCGCCCTGCTGCCCGCCGCCGGCCCAATGCACGGCCCACGTCGAGGTGGCGGTCACCGTGTACGTGCCGGTCCGGGAATAGCCGGCGAACCCGCACTGCCCCGCGCTGTGATCGGGCGCGCGGGTGCCGTACGCCGCGGTGTACCGGACGCCGGGGAACGCGCAGGTGACCGCGGTGCCGTTACCGAACGCCCACGCCACGTCCCGCACGGTCGCGGTGGCGGTCACGGTGACACCCAGAGCGGTGGCGCTCGCCGACGTCGGGCCGGTCGTGCGCGGCCCCTTGCCGTTCCACACCCACACCGGCAGCCCCACCGAGCCGCCCTTGCTGCCGGGTTTCGGTGCGATCCCGACGTCCGCGCCCTCCAGCCGCATTTTCGTCACGGCCTGCTGGGCCAGCGCGGCCAGGTCGGGGCCGCCGCCGAAGCCGGGCGGCGGGGTGGCCCGCCAGTAGTCGCCGCCGTCCAGCGCCCGGTTCTGCCCCGCCACGTCCGGGCAGGTGACGGAGTAGAACTTGCCCTTGGACGTGTCGCCGTCGGCGGGATAGCCGTTGTCGTCCTTGTTCAGCGGGTCGTCCGCGGCCGGCTGGGGGGCCATCAGCTGCCAGTAGCAGTCATTCAGCGAGCTGAACCAGCCCAGGCCATCGCGGTAACAGGGGATGGTTTGGCCGGCCAGAGTGCACGTGGCTTTCTTCCCGGTCCCGCCCCCGGAGCCTCCGGTGCTGCTTGGGGGTCGCTGACTTGGTGGCGCGGTCCCACCGGCATTGACGTTGCAGTCCGGCTGCAGCGGAGGGCAATCCACCCCAGGCGGTGAAGTCGGAGTGGCCCACGCCGCCGTCGCAGGAGCTGAGAGAGCAAGGAGCATTGTCGTCACGATCCCTGCCGCCCGGACGGCCGTCAGCATGTCCGGTCCCGGGAGATGGTGACACTGCTGATCACCCACGACTTGCCGTTGTACCGGGCTACCGCCGTGGCCACATGACGGTACGGGCCGGCGCCTCGATCTACGGCCTTGCCCGTCTTCTTGTCGACCTCGATGTAGTGGGTGGAATCGAGGCAGTCCGTGACGTCGGCGGTATAGGGAGTCGAGGCGAAGGACACCGAGCTGACCGTGGGCGAGTAGGTTGGTCGACCGCTCATGATCTCCC
This sequence comes from Streptomyces sp. SN-593, assembly GCF_016756395.1. Classification (NCBI taxonomy): domain Bacteria; kingdom Bacillati; phylum Actinomycetota; class Actinomycetes; order Kitasatosporales; family Streptomycetaceae; genus Actinacidiphila; species Actinacidiphila reveromycinica. Next base: position 23,345 of record NZ_AP018366.1, on the reverse strand, counting down.
CGTGATCCTGGTAGTACAGGCCGGTGGCCCTGATGTCAGCCAGGGCCTTGTCAACCGCGTACTTCTCCAAGTCGGGGCTAGTCACCTTGCCGTTGTGGTATGCCGCCGCAGCGGCATTCCACATACCCTCGTACGCCGCGATCACCTGGCTCTTTGCTGCTGCCGTTGGGTCAGGGCTTGGAGTATGCGCCGTCGTGGACGTCGGCGGAGGAGATGTAGGGGTTCCATCCGACTTGTCGCCGCCGCCGCATCCGGCCGTGACCGGGAGCACAGCCACGGCCACTGCACAGACCGGGAGCATGTGCGACCTGAAAATGCGATCACGGAGCGTACGTACAAACGTCACGGGAGCCTCCCCCAACACGGGCCTTGCGCGAAGCGGGAACGTCGGAGCCGCTTCGTGATCGGTTCGTCGCCATCTGTGTCTACCGGAACCATACGAGGAAATTCCGCCATGTCGCATGGGGTTGTTGGTGCCGTCGGGGTGGTTTGGGTGTTGATGGTCGGTAAGTCCAGGTCGGAAATCGCCAGTTCGGCCGCCATGGAGCACTCTCGGTGACCCTGCCGAGTAGGTATTCAGCCGATGCGTGACCTTCGCGGTTGGATGCGACGACACCGCCCGAGTCGGATTCCGCACAACCATCCAGCTTCACCTCCTTCAACCCGCAGCAACTGAACTCCATCACCTGCTGCAAGCGATCCTGCGGGGCCGGATGTGACACGACACCGCAAGAATCTTTGATCGGCTCGCGCGTCTGATGAGCCTTGGCGCACCAGCCAGTGGCTACCGGAGCGTGCGGAACCACCCACCATCTGATCACGCAGAAGCGGTTCCTGGCGAAGGGACCAGCCTCCGCCAGGAACCCGGACACCTCTGCCGCCCACGGGGGAAAGAGCAGCAGGGTGCGTCCTTTTCGGCCGACCCGGCCCGTCGGGCGGCCGCGCGGCTCAGCGAGCGATGTCACCCAGGGATGAGGCCGCGTAGAGGGGCTGTGGCTCCGCACCAAGCCGGTCAAGCCGCTCGTACAGCGCGCGCACGAGGCGAGCACGGTGCTGGACACAGTGCAGTGTGCCGCGAGGAGGCGCGGACAACCGCCGTTCGGCCTCAGCGACCACGACAGAGGTCAGATGCTGGGCCGGGCCGCCGACCGGCAGACCCGCTCGCCTGGCGTTGACGCTGGCGAGCACTGCACGGGCGTGCCCGTTCAGAAGCAGCGCGATCTGCTCGTAATCCCTCACCGGCAGGGGAGCATCGTCAGGCACCCGGGCCAACAGGAGTGTGACGAGGGCGAGTAGCGGCCCCCGCTCAAGCGGCAGGGCAGCGTCGACCAGCAGGGTCTGGGGATCGAGGATGCGATCACTCATGCTGTGCCGCCCTCCGTGTCTGATCGGCTCACCGTCCAGGCAAGCAGGACCAGACCGGCGGCTGCGACGGCAGCATGATGCAAGAGCGATGAAACAGCGCGCGGTGGGGTGATGTGCGGCCAAGGGACGGGCAGGACACGGGCAGGGGCGGTACGGTCGCCGCGCCCGTCACTGCGATTCGCTCCCGGAGCCGGTATGGCTGACCATGCGATCCCCAACACCGCCCTGCGCGCCGTGCGCGAGGGCGAGTTGCAGATGTCCCGGCAGGAGTTCGCCAAGGCAGTCGTGGATGCGGGCATGGACCAAGGCGAGGCGGTGGCGTGCAGTGCCCGGCTCGTGGCCGCATGGGAGGACGGGACCGTTCGGGCGCCGCGGCCGGTCTACCGGCGCATCCTCACCGCGATGACTGGACGCTCGATGGCCGACCTCGGCTTCCGGCTGACCAGCATGCCGTCGGCGGCTCGGACGCAGGTGCTGGCAGAAAGCGGTGTGCACCGGCGGCGCGAGGCGTTGACCGACGGCGTGGCCGCGGCCGTGTCGCTCATGCCCGTCATGGGCGAGCGGACCGCGACGCTGGGACGGATCGGCGTAGGGGAGGTGAAGGCGGTCAACAGAGCCGTTGCCGCCGTCTACGCACACGATCACGACCACGGCTCGGCCGCCCTGCGCAGCGGCGCCGCCCAGGCGCTACACACCGCCTACTGGTGGCTTCAGGACGGCTCCTACACCGAGCGCACCGGGCGGAGGCTACGGTTGGCGACCGGCCACCTCTCGATCGCGTCAGGCTGGTTGAGCTATGACTCCGGCCGGCCCGGCGACGCCCGCTCCCTGTATGGGGAGGCGCTGGCTGCGGCCCGCATTGCCGAAGATCGAGCCCTAGAAGCGCACGCGTTCGGCTGCATGGCCCTCCTGGCGAAGGCATCCGGACGCCCCCGGGAAGCGATCGCCGCAGCGCAGGGAGCACAGAGCGTCGCCCGCACCTACGGCTCGCCGCGGATGCTGTCCCTGATGTCCATGCGCGAGGCGGGCGGCTGGGCCCTGATGGGCGATCGCTCCGCCACCGACCAGGCCATCGCGCGCGCCCACCACCTGTACGCCAAGGGTCCCGGCGACGCTGACCCCGGCTGGCTGGAGTTCTTCAGCCCCGGCGAGCTGGCCGGCTTGGAGGCCCTGGCCCGCGCCGACTTGGGCCAGCACGAGAGGGCCGCCGCCGGCGCCGAACAAGCTGTCCTGCTACACGGTGCGCACTTCGCCCGCAACCGCGCCCTGTACATCGGCGACATCGCGATCCAGCATGCGGTGAGGGAGCGGCCAGAACCCGAGACCGCGGCAGAAGCCGCCGACCGCGCCCTCGCATACCTGCCGGCCGTCCGCTCCGACCGGCTGCTCCAGCAACTGCACAACATGGCCAGCGCGCTGCAGCGACACGCGGCCGTCCCGGCCGTCGCGGACTGGCTGGAGAAGTACCGGACCACCACCGACGTGAGCTGAGGAGGATCTGGTGACCACCCCGAGCACCCGCACCGACGTGGTGATCCGCACCTATGGCCCGGGACAGACCCCGCCCCTGCTGGAAACCCTGGCCGACATCTGGGCGGATGCCCACCCCGAGCTGGTCGACAACCCCGGTGCAGAGGCGATGGGCCTGTCCGTGCCCGCGCTCCACGACCAGATCACCGGCCACCTCACCCACCCCGGCTTCACCGCGGTCGTCGCCTACACCGACGGCCAGGCCGTCGGGTTCGGCTATGCCTTCCTCTGCGGCGCGGACTACTGGTTCGGCCCCGACCTGGTCGACCAGGTGCCCGCCGGGGCACGCACCGAGCGGCTGATGGGCTTGTGCGAACTGGCCGTGCGCCCGCCCTGGCAGTCTCGCGGGATCGGCACCCGGCTCCACCAGGCCCTGATCACCGCGCTTGCGCCCGCCTGGTCCTCGCTGCTTGCGCTCCCCTCCAACGCGCGCGGGCAGGACCTGTACGGGCGCCTCGGTTACGAGTACGCCGGCCCCTATCGGTCCGGTGCGACCGAGTTCGACCTGCTGCTCCTACGCGTAGTCGAGTGACCACGACTTCCTCGACCGGCAGCACATCCCGCGGCCCCGGTCCTGGCGCGCCGCCACCCACCCCGCAGGCTGAGATGTAGGCGGTGGTCGCCAGCTTCACGTGACCCGGCCCTGGCCCACGGTGCAAAGTAGCTGTACCTGGCGTCCGTCCTCCCGTTGCTTCGTGCCCCGCCTGTTCGTTAGGCCGAACAAGTTGTCGGCGGAGGGGTGGGTATTCACGCGCCGGGAGTGGTCGCCCGAGGACGCGGTGGCGTCCTGGACGCCGGTGGGGAGGCCGATGAGGTCTGCCCCGTCGAGCTGGTCGAGGACCAGCTACGCGAGGCCCTGCTCGCGCAGTGCCGCAGCGACCGCATCGAGCCCCCGGGTCGTATCGGGCGGATCGTGGCCGCCGCGCGGGCGCGGGCGGACCTGGCCTTCTGCGCGCGGACCGTCGCACGCCTGGGTGACGTGTGCGCCCGGCGACTTCTGGAGCTGATGGAAGAGGGGCACGAGGACGGCACCGCGCTGCTGGCCGCGCTGAAGCGGGACCCGGCGCGGGGTTCACGGCGCCAGGATCTTTCGCCGCCCCGACCACCCTGGCCGCCGGGCTGGTGGTGGTGAACTGCTGGACCCGGAGGCGGACTCCGGGCCGAGAGGAGAAGGAAGACATGGCACGCACGAAGGTCCGCCCCCTGGGGCACTGCTCTCGCTGTACCCGGGCCTGGTGGCCGGGCGCCTCTGACGAGGACCAGTGGAACACCGTGCACAAGGGTGGGCGCCTCACGGGCTACCTGTGCCCGCAGTGCCAGACCCCGGAGGAGAACGCGGAAGCCGAGGTGAAGGCGGCACTGGTCGACTACGACCACCCGATCACCGACGCCGACGGCCGGGTCCGGTTGGCGCCTCGCGGAGGCTGGCACAGCGTGGCGGTGGGCACCCACAGCGTCGTGCAATCCGACCCGGCAGTACACCTCGCCCTCGGGATAGAGAACTCCCAGCTGCACATCGGCGTCGCCGCGCACACCGACGCCCGCCTGCACGACCTCTTCTCCGAGACCTGCGCCGTCCACGTCCGCACGGAGCTAGACCGGGTCGGTGCCCGGCCCGGCCACCGCACTCTCACGTTCACCGCCACTGACGGCCTCCCCCCGACCAACGTCCTGGTGGTGGAGGATCGCGCGGCCTGCACCGACGGAGACCGTGGCGAGATGGTGGTCCTAGTCTCCCGGCAGATGACTCCGCACCTCCTGGCCGCCTTCGCCCCGCCGGTCGCGGACAGCATCCGTGCCGCCCTTCGGGACACCTGACCGCCCGCCCGGCGATCTTCAAAAAACGTACAGGTGCGGGGCCGACAGGCGTAGGCCGCGACGCGTTTGGACGGGTCGGCCTGTCCCTTGCCCGACGCCGTGGTCCCCCGGGACAGGCGCGTTCAGCCACGCGGTGCGGGCCCCCGGCGCTGCCGGGGGCCCGCCGCCGCGGTGGGACGCGATGCCTCTCGGTTACCGTGCGGTTGAAGGCGCGCCGCCACGGCCGCCTCGTCCTCTGGTTTTCCTGTTGAGTGCCAGGTACTCAGCTCTGGGCGTACGAGAGGGCGTTCGTCGGCGTCGCGTTGTTGCCGAACACCGGAGTGACCACCGGCTCCCAGGGCCCGAACTTCTGCAGTTGCCGGAGGGTGGTGATCCCGGCGGGAAGCCGGTGCGCGGCACGTCGCAGCCGCGCGTCCGCTGCGGCCAGCGCGCGCACGTCCGCAGCGCGCCGCATCATCGCCGCCTCGGTGGCGCCGGTGAGGACGAACAGCACCAGCGGGAAGGTGGCGTAGCGGCCGCGCCAGGCCTCGCCGCCGGTGTCGGGGCGGCCGCGGCTGGCGACCGGGGCCGTGGGGACGTAGGTCTGGTAGCGGGCGTACGCGCGGAGCTTGTCGGCGAGCTGTGCGGGGCCTTCAGTGGCGCGGTCGATCTCCAGGAAGTACGTGATCGCGGTGGCGCGCGGCCCGTTGCGCTGGACGTAGGAGAGTACGGCGTCGGGAGTGAGGAAGGCGTCGTCGTCGGCGCGGGCCTCGCCGTCGCGGAAGCGGTGGGCGACTTCGGGCTCCCAGTCCAGTGGGCCGCAGTCGTGGCCGGCGGCGCGGGCGGCCTCCACGAAGGCGATGCCCGTGTCGTTGACGGCGAGGGTGTGTTCCTGGAGCTGGGAGGAGGCGTTGTGCTCGGTCATCCGGTAGGGGCGGGCGGTCAGTTCGCGGGCGGCCTCCACGACGTCGGCGCCGGCCGGGGTGCAGTACCAGGCCTGCTGGCCCTGTCCGCCGCCGCGGTTGCGGACCACGGCGTCGACCAGGCCGCGCTCGCGTAGCCGGGTGAGCTGCCTGCGCAGGTACGTCGGGTGGACGACGTGCGGCTGCAGCAGCCGGTGGAGCTGGCCGGTGGTCATCAGCCGGTGCCGGTACAGCACGGGCAGGAGCTGCTCGGCCAAGGCCGTCAGCCCGTACTGCGGTGGTTCGACCGTGGGGGCGTAGGGCATGTCAGGCGTCCTTGTCCTTGAGGACCGGCAGGATCAGGGTGTCGGTGAGCGGGTCGGTGCCGGCGTCGTACGACACCGGCGAGCTGCCCGCGCTGGCCGCGGCGGCGGGCTGGGGCGCCCGCGTGGCGAGGTAGTCGCTGATCTGCTCGTCCAGAAATTCGACGTGGGCGAGGATCTTGTGGACGGGCTGGCGGCGCAGGCTGAGGTCGATCGCGCTCTCCAGGTCGGGCAGACCGGCCGGGTCGTAGTAGTCGGCCATCACCTGGTCGATCGGGACGCCGGAGACCCGGAACGGCGTGCTGCGCCGGCCGTGCAGTTGGGCGGTGACGATGTACTGGTACTTGTCGAGCCCCGCGATGGTCTCGGGGTCGACGCCGGGCATCCGGGCGGCGACGAAGCGGGCCTCATCGATGTCCGCCGCGGTCGCGGACAGCACGCTCTGGTTCTGCAGCGCGGCCTGCCGGGTGGTGTCGGACAGCCGCATCGCCATCTGCGTGGCCACCATCAGCCGCACCTTGTACTTGCGGAGCTGCTCGAAAATCTTCGCGATGAAGCCGCGGCCCGCGGAGTCGAGCGCGGCCAGCTCGTCCATCCACGCGAAGAAAGTTCGCCGCTGCTCAGTCGGGGTGTCCTGTCGCGACAGGCCGGCCATGAACAGATCGAAGATCAGCAGTGAACTGATGAGATTGTCGCCGGCGCCGGTTCCCGACGGGGCGACGGTGACCACCGCGCCGGTGTCCATGGCCCGGCGCACGTCGTAGCTGGAGACAGACCCGCCCAGGAACGCCGTCAGCGACAGCGACGTCTCCAACAGGTCCAGCGCATTGGTGATGGTGGGTACGGCCGCGGCTTCGTACTTCGGGAACGTCACCCGCCAGAACTTCCGCACCCGGTCCGGCATGTGCTCCAGCACCTCCGCCCGCCACACCTCGTCAGTGAGCAGCGTCTTGACCTGGAGAAGAGTGGGCTGGATCTGCGGCTGCCCGGCTGCCACCAACTGGTGCGCCAGATGGGCCAGGACCAGCACCGCGTTGGACAGGATCGTCCGGGCCCGCGGCGCCCCGTCCCCCCATCCCTGAGCTGTGGCGATCGCTCCGACGACCGCGCCGACCACCTCCTGGATGTCCTCGATCCTGCGACGGCTCATGTCGAGCGGGTTCCAGCACGGGAACATGTCCTCGAGCGCCGGCTTGGCCAGGTCGACCTCCCACACCCGGTTCCGGACCGCCGGGTGCGTCAGGTACGCCCGGGACCGCTCCAGGGCCGCCCCGTGCGGATCGAGGAACCAGCAGCCGTACCCGCAGTACGCCATCGCCAGGAACTGCAGCAGCGCCTGCTCGGTCTTGCCGAATCCGCTCTTCCCCAGCCCCACCCCGAACAGCACGTCGCGCTCGGGGACACCGGCCAGGTAGGTGCGGCCGGCGGACCCGGTCACCTGGCCCAGCGGCAGCAAACCGCGCTGCCCGGTCCACTCCGGCAGGCCCGCCGGCGCCGGCGGCACCACGCCCCCGGTGCGCGCCACGTTCATGGCGTCGCAGTGCCGGGTGGGCGGCTTGAGCAGTCCGGCGATCTCCGGCGGCGTCACCCACTGCCGGCGGGCCGGGGCGAACTCCCCGCTGTCGAAACGCCGGTCGAAGGCACGCCTACGCCACCACGTATTGCTGTAGGCCCGCCAGGCCCCCCACCGGGGGCCGACCGGCCGCCACCGGTTCTCCCCGGAGAAGACCTCCATCGCCCCCAGCAACTGGTGCAGCAGCGCCCGCGCCCGGGCCGGGTGCGTGGCCTCCACCCGAAGCAGCACCTGCGCGGCGAAGACGGGCTCCCCGGGCACGAACTTCCCCACCCCGTCGGCGAGGTCGACCTGGCGCGGCACCCGCGACTGCGCCCGGCCCTTCGACGCGCCGCCCATGCTTGAGCCCTCGATGACCGCGGTCCGCAGCGTGTCCCACCACGCCGAGCCCCCGCCGCCGATCCGCTCCCCGTACGCCGACGGCCCGCGCTGCTCGGCCCGTCTCATCAGCGCCCGGCGGCGACGGTCCACCTGGCGGTCCGGCACCGGCACCAGGTCCACCACGACGTCCGCCAGCTCGCCGTCCTCGCTTCGCACCGCCGCCATGGCCGCGGCAAGCTTCTGCAGCGGGTCCGGGTCGGGCCCCAGCCGGGCCAGCGGCCGGTGATCGGGCCGCGCCAGCACCAGCTCGGCCCGCGCCACGTACATCCGCTGGGCCTCTTCCTCCGAGGACTTCGTCAGGCTCACCATCACCGGACACCCCCAGCAGACGGCCGTGCGCCCTCGAACCAGATGCGGTGTACCTGCGCCGCGCGGCCGCGCACCGCGGCCGAGACGACCTCCACATCCTGGTAGCCGGGCATCCGCAGCAGACTCTGCGCCCGGCCCGGCCCTTCAAGCAGGAAGTGCAGCCGGTTGCCCTCGCACGTGATCCGCACCCGCGATGCCGATGCCCGCCTCGGTAGCGCGCCGCTCGCTGCCGGCACCGACGCGAGCTGGCCGGCGAACCAGCGAACCTCGACCGGGCCGGCCTCGAAGGTGGACGCCGGCAGCAGCTCGTAGCCCACCCGGTCCGTGAGCGCGGCTGCAGCCGTACGGCGCCACCACCCGGCCCCGGCCGCCCCAGCGGCACCGGTGAACGCGATCGCCGCCGCGATCTCCCACGCGTGCCCGGCGAGGTAGGCGCCCACCTCTTGCCGGATCGCCAGCACCGAGTTCAGCACCGCCATCGGATCAGCCATCACCACTCCGTCCACAGGGGTCGGGCGGACCGGGTGCCGCCCTCAACTGCTGCAAGCGCGATGGCGAAGCGATTTGTGACGAGCAGGGAGCCTCAATTTGGCGAGCCCCGCTGGCACGGCCAACTTCGGTGCGGCGGCGCCAGGCTCAGGCGGGGGCGGATCGCCTGGTGGTAGGGGAAAACCAAGCTCAGCTCACCAGGCCACGACCCTGCGGACTGCGACGACTCGCATGATGGGGCTGGTCGACGTCCGCCACGACGCGTACGTGACCACCCGCGTCTGAGTGCCCGTGTGCGGCGCCTCCAGGAGCTGTCCGCCGCCGAGGTAGAGCCCGACGTGGCCGGGACTGCTGGCGGTGCCGTCCGTTCCGGGAGAGAAGACGAGGTCACCGGGGAGCGGTGAGTCCGGGCTGACGGCCGTGCCGACTTTCACCTGCTCGAAGGTGGTGCGCGGGAGGCTGATACCCGCGGCACGGTAGGCCTGTTGGATCAGGGAGGAGCAGTCGCAGCGGGTGGAGGGGGCGTGGCCGAGCGGGTTGGTGCAGTCGCCACCGAGGGAGTACCAGCCGCCGAGTTGTTTCAGGCCCCAGGCGATCGCGACCCGGATCGCGGCAGGGGTGGTGGCAGGCAGGTCGTACGGGCCCGGAGCGGCCGCGGGCGCGGCGTAGTCCTGGGCGGCGGCCATTATCGCCGTGACGTAGTGGGCGGTCTGCCCGCCGGCGAAGGAGACGGGCGGGACGCCGTGGAAGCGCTGGATGGCGCCCCAGCCCGCGTTATAGCCGGCCAGGGCCAGTTCGATGGGTGGCCCGGCGTACCCGGAGTCGGTGGCCTGCTGGAGGAGCTTGCACATGAAGTGCCCCTGCGCGGTGATCGCGTCCGGCGCCTCCCACACCGAGGCGGTCCCGTTGCCGTTGGCGTCGGTCTTCCAGGTGTTCCAGGTGCCGGGCATGAACTGGGCGATGCCCTGCGCGCCGGCGGGGGAGATTGCCTTGGGGTTGAAGCCGGACTCCTGGTGGAGTTGGGCGGCCAGCACCGGCGCGGGCAGGCCCGGGCAGGCGTCGGCGGCCGCGACGATCCACTGTTCGTCCTCGGCTGGCACGCTGCCCGGTTTCAGGTCTCCGCCGACGGACTGTGCCGAGGCGGGGGTTGCGGCGGCGTACTGGGCTGACACCGATGCCGCGGCGTCGCCCGCCCCGGCGCCGACCGTGACGAACAGTGCGACGAGACCGACCAGGAGCACCAGGGCCGCGGCGGCAGCACCTCCCACCCTCGACCAGGTCTGCTTGGCGGTCACGACGCGCCCCCAGGTCCTGGCCCGGGCGCAGAGGGCGGCCGGGTAGCGCCGGGCGGCGGGCGCAGGCCGCGCTGGCGGTCCAGCCTGCGGCGAAGTGCGGCCTGCCGGGTGGAGTTCGCCGCACCCATGCTGGGATGGCGTGGTGGCGGGGTGCGCCGGGCCCGTGGGGCGACGGTCGGCCGCGTCAACGTCGCCGAGCCAGCCGGCGGTGCTGGCGGTGCTGGCGGTGCTGGCGGCACGGGGGCAGTAGGTGGAGTTGCGGGAGCGGGCGGGGGAGGCGGCGTGCCGGGACGGCCCGGCCGTTGGCGCGGCATGCGCACGGGGGTCGGGCGGGGTCGGGAGGTGGTGCGGCCGGCGGCGTTGATGCGGCGGGCGAGGGTGCGGCCGCCGCCGAGCAGGGTGGTACTGGTGCCGCCAGACAGGGCCATCGCGCCGAGCATGACCGCCGCGCGAGCGGCGCCGCTGCGCCGGGAGGATTCCTCCTTGCCGGGAGCAGCACGGAAGACGGCGCGGCCTGTCCCGCCGACGCGGCTGCCTTCCAGCCGGGAGCGCAGGTTCGCGCCCGAGCGGCGCGCGCTGGCGGCGATCTTCTTGCGGTACACGAACATTCCGCCGCACACGATGTCCAGCACCAGGAACCGCAGCGCGAGCCCGCCCTGTTCCTGGAACTGCTGGTCCAGGTCGGGCCCGAGCAGAGTGGTGATGATGACCAGGAACACCCCCAGCATCACGACCGACATGATCAGGTTCTGGAAGACCTGCAGGAGGGTGGCGCACCATCTCCACAGCACGCTCCGGCCGCCGCCGGGCATGACGCCCACGACCAGGACGCCCTCGCCGCGGATGGATTCCATCGCGATCCTGCACTGCGCGATCAGGAACGATGCGGCCAGGCGGCAGACGAACACGGCCACGAACATTCCGGCGAGCAGCACGAAGAACGCGCCGGCGACCTTGTCGACGGAGGCCTTCTTGGCGGCCCCGACGTCGCCGCGCACGCAGTCGTTCTCGAAGGAGTCCATCGGCGGGTGCCCGTAGTGGTCCTGCATCCAGCCGCCGGCGATCCCGACAACCTTGTCGACGACCCAGTCGTCCGGGCCGGTGACTGTGCTTGCAGCGCTGAGCCCGGGGATGTCGGAGATGGAGTCGGTGTCCTGGATGAAGTGGATGATGTCGTCGGAGCGTTGGTCGTAGGCGAGCTGGGCGAGCTTGGAGTGGGCGTACTCCTGCGCGCAGTCGCCGTCGAAGGACTGGCCGTACTCCAGGAGTTCGGCCGGCTTGGTGATCAGCGCGTCAACCAGCGCGTTCTTGATCGGGTCGGTGAGCGCGGTCGGGGTGGAGCCGGTGACGTGGTTGTCGGTGCCGCTGGTGGCGCCGGTCGGGTCCTGCCCGGCATCGATGATCACCGAGGTGACCTCCAGGCTGAACCCCTTGGCAGCGGCGAGCAGACCGCCGTCGCCGCCCGTGCCGCCCATGAGCTGGGTCGTGGGGGAGACCAGGATCGTGGTGTAGACGCCGGCGATCAGCACGCTCAAGGCGAGTTCTCCCACGCCGCGGCTGCGGTCGCCGATCAGGATGTGAAAGGCGCAGACGGTGCCGGCGATCGTCAGGCACAGCATCGGCAGGCCCAGCGCGACGATGACCTGGGCGTGCAGCGCATACGCGACGTACAGCACGGGCGTGACGAGGATCTGCGCCAGCCCGAACCCCAGTGCCCAGGTGATCAGCCACACCGAGAAGGCGATGGCCCACTTGGTGGCCATGAAGCACAGCTCGATGAGGAACCCGTAGATCTTCAGCTGCCAGTCCGACCAGCCGCCTTCGTCGGGGTTGATCGTGTAGACGTTGATGGGGACGCCGTACTGGTCGGTGGTGTTGAACATCCCTAGCACGCCGCTCTGCTGCTGGAGCTGGTGCTGCAGCGCTTCGGTGTCCGCCTTCTGCTGCGCCGAGGCTCCGGCCGCGATGGTGTCGGGGACGGCCTTGGCCAGTTTCTGCATCAGGGCCAGCGTCGCCTTGTCGCGGTCGGTCAGTTGGGCAGTGCCGCCCGGGTCCGGCGCAGGGCTTGAGGAAGCGCTCGGGGTCGGGGTGGGCGTGGGAGATGGGTCGGCGTGCGCGCTGGTCGTCCACAACGCGGTGGTGAGCGCGGCGAGAACCGCGAGGGTGAACAGTCGCCGCCGGGTCAGGGCCCCGCGGAACATGCACCGCCAGCGCCGCCCCCGTGCTCGTTGGCGGGTGCCGGGCCGGTTCATGCCGACCTCCGGCCGGGTGTGGAGTGGATCTGGCGCTGGGCGGCCGGGTCGTCGGGGATCAGGACCCGCATGGTGCCGATCCGCTGGTGCTGGTCCCGGTACAGGCACTCACCCAGCCGCGCGGCGTAGTCGGCGTCCGGGAGTTCTCCGCGGCCGGGCGACAGGCCGGCGGTGACCAGCTCCAGCAGGTCGGGATCGCCTGCGGGCAGGCCGAGGAAGTCCAGGCCCCGCGCGGCCAGGGTCCGGTCGGACTGCCGGAAGAGGAACCGGTGGGTGATCAGGCCGCGCAGTACCGGCCCCAGCGGGCTGTCCTCCGGGCCGATGTCGTTGGGGTCGTGACTGCCGGCGAACGCGGCGGCGTTGTTCTTCCGGCCGTCGCGCAGCATCTCCAGCAGCAGTTCCTGGCCCTCCGGGCTGGAGGTCAGCCACCAGCATTCGTCCCAGATGGTGGCGGCGAACTCGTTCTTCGACGCGAACGTGATCTGCCGGCACACCGCGGCCACCAGATACATCAGCGCCCGGCCGAGCACCTTCTCGAACTCCATGCGCTCCAGCCGGAAGTCGCTGTTCAGCTCGGACTTCTTCGGCATTTGCAGCGCGGATACCGAGAAGACGACGCTGTCGGCGGCGCTCATCTGGATCGGGGGAAGGTCCGGGTCGAAGATCACTCGGGACAGGTCTTTTCGGGCGGCGGCGGCCAGCTTGCGGGCCAGGCCGTGGGCGGCCGGGTCGGTGTTGCCTCGGTCGGCGAGTTCGGCGCGTAGCGCCTGCATCGACGCGCCCTCGCGTGCGACGACCGCGGCGACCGCTTCGGACAGCACCACGCCTTCGTCGCTCATCGGGATGACGTTGAGCAGCAGCGTCAGGAACGACTCAGTGCGCCGGGCCCGTTCCTGCCCGGGGAAGATCCGCAGTGGGTCGAGGCTGATCTGCGCGTCGGCGTTGACCTCGATGACCTCCGTGGTGCCCGGGCAGGCCCGCGCGAAGCGCTCCCACTCGCGGTCCTCGGTGCGGTCGACCGCGACCGCCCGGCCCCGCGACCCGGGCCAGTCCGCTTTCCGGCCAGCCGCCAGCACCAGGTACATCGCCGCCTTCAGCGCGGTGGACTTGCCGGCCCCCAGTTCACCGATGAACGCCGCGGACGCCGAGGTGTTGGTGGCCGGGCCGCGGGAGAAGTCCACCAGCACCGGCCGGGTGCCGCCGCCAGTCAACTGCAGGCCGAACAGCGGGCCTCTGTCGTCGCCGAGTTGGCTGCCGGACCAGGGCATCGCCATCGCGAAGTCCCGGGCCAGGAACGTCTGCGCGTACCCGGCCATCACCCGCGGGGTGCGGGAGCCGGGCAGCATCCCGTACCACAGCCGTTCCTGCTCGCCGACCGGCCGAGTGAGGGTGTAGTCGGATGCCGCAAAGTGCGAGCGCAACGCCAGGGCCCGTGCGTGCGCTTCGTCCGGGGTGGGGCCCCACACGCAGAACGAGGTCATGGCCTGGACGTCGACCTCGGTGTGGGAGGCGCCCATCCGCTCCCGGTTCTCCTGCAGGTCCGCGACGGCTTCGACCTGTGCCGGCGGCACTCCGGTCGGTTCCCCCTCGAATTCCTTCTCCTGGTGGATGAGGTTCCGTGCGCGTTGTCGGGTCCGGCGCAGCATCTTCTGACCGGAAGTGATTTTCAGCCGGCACACCCAGTCGATGGGGAAGTCGAATTCGTCCAGGACGGCGAGGAATTCCGCGCCCGGGAATGCGAACCGCTTGGGTACTTCGGCCAGTGCCAGCAGCGACTGGAAGCTTGTGCCCCACTCGGTGTCGACCTGCAGGTGCAGCGCGGCGAAGGGGTTGCGTGACTGCTTCTCACTCGACCGTCGGCCACCCGGGCCGGAGCCTGCCTGGCTCCAGCCGCGGCCGCCTTCGGTCAGCATGACCTCCGACAGCGCCGCTACCGACCGGCCTGTCGGCTCGTTGTCACTCCCGGGTCCGGGAAGCGGCGGCTCTTGGACCCCGCGGCGCGCGGCGTGCCCGTACATCCACAAGATCTCCGCCTCGGTGGCGGGCCGGACACCGATGCCGGACGGCCACGTCGACGCCAGCGCGGCCGCCTGCGCGAAGCGGCGGCGCTCTTCGCCCCCGCCGATCGCGGCGGGCACCAGGCCGAGGGCTGCACTGACCTCGGCACAGGCCGCGGTGACGAGGTCCGCGCTCGCCGTGGCGAAGCCCCCAGCTGGTAGCGGCACCGCCAGCCACTCGGTGCGCCCGGTCAGTTCCAGGGACTCCAGTTGCGTCAGGACACGGTCGGCGAGGTCGAGGTACTCCTGGCTGGCGTCCCAGTCCAGGTCGTCGGTCATGGCCCGCACCACGCTGAGCGGGTCGGTCTGCGGGCACAGGCTGACCAGGACCGGCTCGCCGGTGAGGGCCTTCACCATAGACGTGACCTGTTCCAGGCGCTGCCGCTTGGTCTCGGCGGACGTATGGGTGTAGTTGGCGGGGCTGATCCGCCACACGCCCCACGCGGTGCCGTAGGTGGTCCACACGATGTTGCGGGCTACGTGCCGGATGGGCATCCTCATTGCGTCTTTCCTCCCGATACCGCGGCCCGCCGTGCGAGCAGCGTCTGGACCCCGGAGACCACGGGCGCCGCGGCAGGCGCGGGCGCTTTCGCAAACCCGGCCCGCACCGCCATAGGGGCTGCAGGGCGAGCCGGAGTGGTGGCAACCGACGGCACCACTGCCGGCGCCGTGGCGCCGACGTGGACGGTGATCCGCGGGGCAACCAGTCGGGCCGAACCGGCTCGGCAGGGTCGGCCGTGAATCCGCCCCGCGGACCTGCCTGCCACCAACCCGGACAGGCTCGCCAGAGCCGCGACCGGGTTGCGGTGGTCGATCTGCACGCGGTGCACCGCCCAGCCGGCCGTGAACGGCACGATCACCGCTACCGCGAAGTCGAACGGCCCGTGGCCGCCCCATACCGGCCGGGTCACGATGAGCAGCACGAACCCGCCGATCATCACGGCCAGTTGCGTCAGTGTGTAGGGGCCGCCCGGGATGCGGCCGCCGCCTGAGAACCGGCCGATCTGCAGCGGATAGCGCCGCGCCGCGGTGTAGCAGCGTCCCTCGAGTACCTCCGGCGGCGCAGGCGCCGCCGACACCGTCATCGCGATCCGCCCGCAGCGGAGCCATGCGCGTCGGCATGGGAGACGCTGAGGTGGGTGCTCGGGCGGATGTCATGCCGGGGCGGCGTGCCCATGGTGGCCACGCCCCAGCACGCGATGCCCCCCAGCACGAGAGAAGCACCCAGCACAGCCAGCCGCTTGAGCCATCCGATGATGACGCCGCCGGCTGCGATGAGGACGAGGACGACGATCAACAGGTTCTCGATGGCGGCCGTCATCGAGAACCGCCGGAGTTGTAGCCATTCCCGGAGGAGTAGCTGATGTTGCCGTTGTTGCTCTGGTTGATGTCGTCGCCGGTCTTCGTGGCCAGCACGCCCATGTTCGCCACGCCCCACCACACGATCGCGCCCAGGACGATCGCGGCCAATGCGGCCGGTCCGGAGCGGGTCTTGGCCCACACGACCAGGACGCCGATCGTCGCGATGATGGGGACGACGATGTCGATGAGCAGGGTCTCGAAGCTGGTGCCGAGGTTCGTGCCGGACTGGATCCACCCCACCGCCAGGGTGTTCGTCACATTCATGATCGGTTCCTTTCTCGGGTCAGGGCGCAGTCGTCGCGCCGGACAGCTCATCGGGGGTGGTTGTGGTGATCGCCGGTGCACCGGTCTGCTGTGCGGGAAGCGGACCGGGATCCAGCGAGGTGATCTCCCAGCGCCCGGCGCGAGCGGTGAGGGTGAAGGCGTACGCCAACGGCACGTGAGTGCCGTCCCGGTCGGTCGCGCGGACCGTGACCAGCACCTGCTGCCGCGCCCCGCTCGGAGGCACCGTCGCCGGGTCGGAGCCGGAGCCGGTGTCGTCACCGGCTGCCGCGATGTCCTCGACGTCGACCAACGTGTACGGCGCTGGCGAGACCGGCACCATCCGCACCCCGGGGGACAGGAACCGGTCCAGAGCACCCTCACCGGAACCGGTGAGGTAGGCGGTCAGGAACTGCTGCACGGTCTGCGCCCGGGCATCCTGCGGTGCGGCCGGCTGCGACGGCCCATACACCAACCGCGGTGCCGCCGCGGCCGCCGGAGCGGCGACCTCGGCAGGGGCCGACAACGCGCTGTACGCCCACGGCCCCGTCTCATCCGCGCCGGCCGCCGCAACCGCCACCTGGAAGTACCGCAGCCCCGGCCCCTGCCCGCTATCACCCCCGCCACCGGAACTGCCCGGCGGCGGCGTGGACGTGGCCGGCGCGTCCGGCTCGATCACCTGAGCGGCCACCGTCACCGACCACAACCCGCTCCCGGCCGGGACCGTCCGCACCGCGGCGACCTGGGTGACCTGCCGTGCCCCCGGCTCCCCGTCGAACTGCGCCTGAGCGGCGCCGGGCCAAAATGCCGCGAGCGACGCCTGATCGCCCTGCCCGGCGCTGAGGTACGCCGACACGTACAGCTCGGCGAAGCCCGCCGGCCCCGTGCCCGAAGGATCAGCCGACGGCGCCGCCTGCACCGTGTTCGACCTCCCGGGCGAGCCGGCGGCCGACGCCGCCGAAAACAGTGCAGCCACCCCCAGCAGGGGGCCCGCCACGATCACCCCCCACACCGCCCACCGCACCAAGGCCGCCCGGTTGGCGGCCGCCCCGCTGGTCATCGACCAGCCGCCGACGTCGCCTGTTGGCGTCATCTCGCCGACGCCGACGACCCCCTCGTCAACCCACTTCGCGTTCCCCTGCCTGCGCCGCCACTTCATGAGCACGCCTCCTCGCCCCGGCGGGACGTCAGTTCGGTAATCCGGGCGCGCACGTCGTGCTCGGGAAGCGCCTGAAGTTCCGCGAAGGCCTCGCCGGCGGCCTCGGCCCCGGACAAGAACTCCCGGGCCGCAGCGGCGGTCTCCGGCGCGAACGGGTCCTTCACCAGCGCCACCGCCAAGCGCGTCGCCTCATTACGGGTCCGCACCATCCGCAGCTCGCCCTCAGTCGGGCCGCCCGGGCCACGCTCCGCTCCTGTGCTCACTCCGGTCACCTCTCCGCTCCGCCCCGCAGCGACGGCCGATCCGCCACTCAACTGCTGCAAGCCCCCGCTGGTCGGCGTTTGTGACAGCGGATTCATGCGACTTCCTCCGCCCACTGGCCGGCCGCCGCGGCCAACTCCCGCACCGCCCGGGACCGCCGTTGCCGCAAGCTCGCCGGGCGCACTCCGGCCCGCCGGGCCGCGATCTCGTCCTTGGGCGCCCCGACTTGGTAGTGGGCGCTGATGGCAGCCGCCGCGGCCCGGTCCAGGACGCGCCGCGACAACGCCCACAGCAGAAGCTCGATCACCTGGCCGCGGGCGCTGCCCACGTCCTCGGGGTCCACATCGGCGAGCCCGGGCAGCCCGCTAGCCGCCGCGGCTGCCGCAAGCTCCCGACGCAGGGCCACCTCGTCCGGACCGGCCTGCGGATCGGGCACGGTCACGCGCTCGTGATCCAGCGGCTGATCGGAGGAGTCGCAGGCATCGCGCGCGAGTTCGCCGTGGGCGGCCTTCACGGTGTCCAGCAGCAGGTTCGCTGCGATCTTCCGCGGCCGCCGCTCCAGCGGGTACCGCCGAACCACCTCGTACAGCGCCGCCACCACCACGTGCACCACGTCGTCCAGGCCGTGCCCGAACCGCCGCATGCGGTACGCGGTCGACGCCGCGCCCGGCAGCATCGCCTGCACCACCAACCGCGCCGCCAGCCGGCCGTCGGGCCCCGCGTCGGTGACGTGCCGCAGCACGGCGCCCAGCCACCGGTCGCTGTGCTCCCGGCCCAGTTCCCGGTCCCGACACTCCAGCTCCGGCAGTACCGCGCCCAGATCGCGGGGAGCCTCGCCGGGGGTGAAGATCCCGGCACCGGTGAGCCACCCGGTCACGATGGCGGCCGCCGACGGGTCGGCGCACAGCAGCGGCCACTCAGCGTCAAGCTGGTCGATGGCGTTGTTGTAAGTGCGGTTCACGGCACAGTCCTTTCGGTTCGTGCCGCTGAATCTCCTCAGCGCCCCTTGCGCTTTTGCTTGCTCAATTCGGCGGAAGGGCGGGTCAACCGCTTGCACTTGGCGCAACCACCCATCCGGACCAGCCGGTGCAACCGCCACCGGACTGCCCGCCGCCTCCGTCGGTCGCCGCTCGCCGATTCGCTGCGGGCCGGCCGGGCGCATCCGTTCCGACGCCGACATGGCCAAAGCCGCCCGGGAACGGGTGTCGCCGGGGATCTCGCCGGAGGTGTCGCCGGGAGTTTCACCGGCGGTGTTCCCCGCAGTGCCGCCGGAGGTGTCGCCGGGAGTCTTACCGGCGGTGTCGCGGCGGGTTTAACCCCCTCGCGGCAATCCCGCACGTTTGCCCAGGTCAGCCCTGGAGTACAACCGGGTCACGCACATCGACACCTCTTCCTGGAACCCAGGAAGAGGCCTCCTTCTAATTTCCCTGCGCCGGCGGGGAAGGCCGGCCTCCTGATCGTCAGCACTTCGTCCCCCCGCACTCGCTGTCGCTGCATCCCGCACCGGCCGTCGCTCCTGCCCTCGCGCGGCCGCTCAACGGCCCGACCGTGCGCGGCTGGTAACGCTTCCTTGCCGCTCCCGGACATGGTGGAGAACACGCGTTGAGCTGCATTTTTTCTTTCTCGGATCGGCGCGTTCCCCTCCTATCGATGATGAAAGTGCGGTACAGTTTTCTTGTTGGACGGTGTGGCACCGGCCAGCAAACCGAATTCACCCCCACCCCACCCAGGGAGCGAAATGCCCGCGTCCACCACCCTCGTTGAGCGTGACCTGACCGCCCTCCTGCCGTGCCCGCTGTACGGGAATTCATGGGAAGGCCACCTGCTCCGCGAGTTCCTCGCGGACTGGCTGCACAACGCCATCGACTCCGCGACCTTCCGTGAGGTCACCGAGCTGGAAACCGTCGCGCGCCGCGCCGTCCAGGCCGGGCACTTCCTCCGGCAGGCCGCGGGAAGCCGCCGCCCGCTGGACGCGGTCTGGCTCACCAGCGTGGCGGCCGCCCACCAGTACCGCGCACAGAGGGCCGCCGACGAAATCGAGTACGTCGTGGACCTGGCGGAGATCGGCCCGGTGTCCACGAACATCGGCGCCTGGGCCGTAGCGGCGTCCGCAAACGCGTGGACTGCGGCTCACCTCACCGACGCTGCCGCCATCGTCCGTGACCCCGACGGAGACGAGGCAGACGCTCGCGCCCTGCTGCGCGCTGCCGCCGACCGGCTGGACAGCCTGCGACCCATCGCCCGCTGAAACCCTGCGGGGCCCGGCCCGGGCCCCGCCGCCGGGGGGAGTGGCACCCCCCGGCCACCGATCACGCACCCAAGGAGAGACCCGAGATGACCCAGACCACTGCCGAGAAGACCACGGCCCCCGCCGCCCCGCTCGCACACTTCAGCGCCCCGCACCGCGTCCTCTCCGACGCGCTCAACCTGACCGCGCTGTCGGTCGCCCCCCGCCCCCTGGTGCCGATCCTGGGCGGCATCGTGGCCGAGTCCACCCCCGACAGCGTCACGCTGCACGCGTACGACTACGAGACGACGGTGTCCGTCACCCTGCCCGCGGTCCCGGCCAGCACTGGCCGTTCCGTCCTGGACCACGGGGAACTCAAGAAGATCCTCGCCGGTGTCGCTGCTGGCGAGACGAAGTCCGCCGCCGACCGGATCCCGGTCACCGTCTCCGCGGAGATCCTCTCCACCCCCGACATCGCGGTGCCGCTCACCACCTACCCGACGGAGGATTTCCCCGCGCTCCCGACCCCCGCTGCACCGGTGGCGTCCGTCGACTCCGGGGCGTTCCTGAGCCAGCTCACCCGCGTGCTGACCGCGGCCGGCGCCGACGCGACACTGCCGGTGCTGATGTGCGTGCAGTTCACGCTGCACAGCGGCTCACTGACCATGCACGCCACCGACCAGTACCGGATGGCGTCCGCCGACGTCCCGGTGACCCGTTCCCAGATCGGCAAGCCGCACAAGACCGTCAGCGCCCTGATCCCGGCCGACATCCTTGACAAGGTGGCCAAGCAGATGCGCCGCTACGACGGACCGGTCGGGATCGGCGTTGTGGAAGAGCCGAAGATCGGCGCCACCCTGGTCACGCTCACCTTTGACAACGTGCAGGTCAGCTTCCGCCCGTACGAGGGGAGCCTGCCCAAGACCAAGAGCCTGCTGCCGGAAGCCTCCCACCTGTCCATCACCCTGGACCGCGCGGCCACCATCAGGGCAGCCAAGAAGGCGGCCGCCCTGGCGAAGGCCAAGAAGGACGGCATGTCCTGCATGCTCGACAGCGCAGAGGAAGGGACGGTCTCACTGGCCCCGTTCTACGGCGAGAAGGACCGCACCCTGGTGCGCGGCGTCAGCCTCCCGGTGACGCTCGCCAACGGCACGCCCGACGCTCTCGCCGCGACCGCCGTCCGCGTCAACTCCAAGTTCCTCCTGGAGGCGCTGAGCACGTTCACCGGCGACGGCATCACCATCCACCTGCAAGCCCCTGGAGACGACGGACGCGTCGCCAAGCCCCTCCTGCTCACCGACGGGCCGGCGCTCCGCGGAGAGGGCTACTGGCACCTTCTGATGCCCCTGCGCGACTAGCGACGGCTGGGGTTCGGGTGGGCGGGGAAGAGGAGATGCCCCCGCCCGCCCGGCGTGGTTCTCCCTACCCGACATGATGAAAGTGCTGTACAGTTTTCTTGTTGGGTATCGGGTCCAACCTCCTCCCTCCCCAACCCGAAGGAGCCCCTCATGTCGGTCGTCTTCTCCGCCGAGTGCCAGGGCGACTTCATCGACATGAACAACTCCAACGCGTCCGCGGTCCTCGACGCGCTCGGGTACTCCGAGCCGTACGGGGAGGAGGACGCCGAACTCTTCCTCGGCCGCGTGCTGCTTGCGCTCGCCGTCGCACCGGCCGACGCGGGCCTGCCCGCCACGGGCACGGACACCCGCTTCATCGACTGCGGCCGCCCGGCCGGCTACGTGCAGATGAGGCTTGAGGAGCTGCACGCGCTCGCCCAGTACGCGGCGACCGCCGGCCTCCTCATCACCTGGGGTTGACCCCCCATGGGGCGCGGCAGGGCCGCGCCCCACCTGGTTGCCCCGACCACACAGAGAGGCAGGCCGTGCGCACACTCCACACCAGCGAGAAGGTCAGCACCCTGACACTGGCGGCCCGCATCTCCGAGTCGGGCACCGTCACCCAACTCCCCGAACGCATCACCCCGGTCGGCTGGGCCATCCACTACGAGAACTGGCAGCGGGCGGCGGAGGACGAAACCCGACGCCGCGCGGACGCGGGTACGCCGACGCGATCGCGCGCGGGGACCTGGCGGAAGCCGAGAAGCACCGCGCGGGCAACCGGGACAGTTGGAACCGGATCCAGGACCAAGTGGTGGAGGAGATGCGCCGTACGGCGCTCGAAGCCATCGACGTCACAGGCCCGGCCACCCTTCCCACCCGCTGGGAGGAATCCGCCCGCATCTTCCTGATCCAAGGGGGGTGGACCGTCACGGTGTCCGTGTCGGGAACCGACCACGTCGCCGTACGAGAGGCGTACACAACCCAACTGGGCACCAGGAAGGCCGCCATCCTCGCCGACGCCCAGAACCGCATCCCGCGCATCCCCGGCCCCCTTCCGCGAGCCAACCCCAACAGCCCGGACAAGGTGCGCGCCGCCTGGCGACGGAATCGACGCCAGGGCACAGCGCCCAAACCGGCAAGCGGGGCATTCGCGCCCGGCAGTTGGGTGACGTGGGCCCACCCGGAGACCGGCGCGGTGCTCACCGGCGTCGTGACAGGGTGGCTGCACGCCCGAATCACCTGGGCCAAGCCCGAGGCGTCCTCCCCGCAGACGGAAGCGAACCGGTCGTGATGTCGCTCCGCTTCAAGGCGAAGCCGTCCGCCGGCCCGTGGCACGTGATCTACGAAACTGGCTCCCGCGCCCCAGCCGCTCCGTTCACCCCAGGCGCCTGAAAAGCGGCGCCCCCTTCCCTGCGTGATCAAAATGCGGTACAGTTTTCTTGTTGGGCCCGGTGGCAGGGCCCAACAACCGAAAGCACCCCCAACCGCAGGGAGAGACATGACCACGTCGGCCATCACCACCAACACCGCCGTACTCCTGACCACCGAGGCGGACATCGTCCCCATCGCCCTGCCGGTCGACGGCAAGGACCGGCTGACGGTGATGTACTCCGTCATCCGCTGCCGCAACGTGGACGTCGTCGCGCTCACCTCCCGGCTGGACATGTGGCTGGACGACGAGGGCATGTACAACCACCCCGTCAACCCCGTGGCCACCTTCCTCGCCGCGCGGCACGGCTTCACCTGGCAGAAGTACCACGGCCCCGTGCTCCTCACCGGCGGCGCCGACGACGAAGGCGAGACCCTGCCGCTCACCGTCGACCAGGTGCGCGCACTGCTGACCAGCCTCGGCGACATCGCAGGCTGAACACCACGGGGGGCGGGCCGCACCGGCCCGCCCCCGACCGAGCGTCCCCAACAACCCGCGGCCAAGAGGCAGCAGACAACAACGGAGATCACCGTGAAGTTCCTTACCGACTGGATGCGCGACCCGGACGCCTTCGACCCCGCCGCCCGCATCCGGCACGTGAGCTTCGCCGGCACCACGTACCAGCTCCACAACCTCATGGGGCCTGGCTGGTACATGAGCGTGTACCTCGAAGGCCAGCACATCGGCATGGTCGACTGGGAGGACTGGGCGGCCGTAGAGGCGACCGCGCTCAGGCACCGCCAGCGGGAGAGGGACTCTCGCCTCCGGTGCGACGTCCTGGACGCGCGGCGCGCGGCCGAGAACGGCAAGCCCCTCCCGGAGCACGTGAAGGAAAACGCGCGCCGCTACATGCGAGAAATCGCACACGATCAAGCGTGGAAGATGATTTCCCGCGATCCGGAAAACGACGACTGACAGGAAGAGCGCGCGACCAAACGGCCCCCAAAAGGGGCCGTTCTTGTTTTCCGGTTCCGTTTATAAATTCCTCCTGACGTGCCGTCAGGTTTGGGGTGTTGATGGGTGGTGGTTGGGG
>NZ_AP018365.1:4805000-5020000 GCF_016756395.1 Streptomyces sp. SN-593 | reverse complement strand
GGACGCGCAGGGTCTTGCCGACCGGCTGGAAGATCGCCTCGGCGCGCGCGAGGTGCGTCTCGTCGGCGTGCCGGCCGGCGGAGATGACGGACATGCCCTCGTCCACGAGCACGGGGGTGTTGGGCATGACCCGGACGACCGCGGTGCCGTCGGTGAGGCGGTCCTCGACGAAGGTGGTGGGGATGCCGGCGGCGGCGCTGATCACCAGCTTGTCGGCGCCGACGTGCGGGGCGAGCTCCGTGAGCAGGGCGTCCATGTCCTGCGGCTTGACGGCGAGGATGAGGGTGTCGGCGGCCTTGGCGGCGTGCGCGTTGTCGACGGCCCGGACGCCGTGGCGGATGCGCAGTTCCTCGGCGCGCTCGGCGCGGCGGGCGGTGACCAGCAGGTCGTCGGGGGCCCAGCCGGCCCTGATCATCCCGGAGAGCAGCGCCTCGCCGATCTTGCCGGTGCCGAGGACGGCGACGGTCTGGGTCAGCGCGGTGGTGGCGGTCATGACGGTTCACCTCAAGCGGTACGGGGCTCCCTGTGCCGTCATCCTCGCAGGGGCGGGGGTGGGGTGGTGGACGTGTCCATTCCTCGGGCGGGCGCGCGTCCTCGGATCGGGCAGGCACCCGGTCGTGTCCGGGGGCGCGCGCCCGGGCCGCGTCGGCGCCGCGCCCCGGGGAGGCGGTGGGGGTCGGTTCAGGGTCATCCCCTATGGCGTGCGCGCGGTGCGGGGTGGACCGTAGCGGTATGAGTCGTTCATCCCGTGAAATCACTGTGTCGGGCGCGGAGAAGCGGCACCTGGCCGTGGCCTCGGTGACCCTCGGACCCTGGCGGCCGGCCGCCGTGGTGGGCGCGCTGGGCGGTGGAGTGTCGCTGGCCCTGCACCTCGTGCACGGGCACTTCGGGCTCGGTGTCCTGACCGGGGCGCTGTCGGTGGCCGCGCTGCTGTTCTTCTGCGTGGGCGGGGCGGGCTCGGTGCTCGGCTACTCCTCGCGGGGCGGCGGGCGGGACCGGCGGATCCGGCGCTGGGCGCGCTCGCACCCGTGGCAGGTGGCGTGCGTGCCGGCAGCGATGATGTTCCTGACCGACGTGGTGCTGCGGCAGGTGCTCACCGGCCAGGGCTTCTTCGGGTCGGTGTGGACCGGGCTGTGGCACGGGGCCGTGGTGGCGGCGGTGGTCGGCGTCGCGGGTACGTTCGGCAGGTCGCGGGCGTAGCCGGTCGCGCGCGTGGTCGCGGGAACGGCGGCGGCCGGACGGCGGGCTCAGCGCACCGCCCGCACCACCAGGTCGGCGAGCCGCCGCCCCGCCTGCTCGTCCAGCGGCGCGTGGTCGAGCAGCAGCCGGTACCACAGCACCCCGTAGACCACGTCGATCAGCAGTTCCAGCTCCACGCCCGGCGCGATCTCGCCCCGGGCGGCGGCGCGTTCGAGGATCTCCCGGAGCACCGCGCGCCGCCGGAAGAGGAACCGGTCGCGGAAGGCGTCCGCGAAGACCGGGTCGAGCAGCGCCTGCGCCATCAGGCCGACCAGCACCGGCCGCTGCCCGCTCTGCCGGAAGGTGTCGGCGAGGAAGCCCATCAGGTCGTCGGAGAGCGAGCCCAGGTCCGGCACCGTGACCGTCGTCTGCGACAGGTCGAGCAGCGCCGTCAGCACGACGTCGGCCTTGGACGGCCACCAGCGGTAGATCGTCTGCTTGCCGACGCCGGCCCGCGCGGCGATGCCCTCCACCGTCAGCGCGGCGTACCCGCGCTCCTTCAGCTCGGCGACGGCCGCGCCCAGGATCGCCTGGCGCGCGGCCTCGCTGCGTGGCCGGCCCGGCCGCCGCTCACCCGTCATGCGCTCACCCTACTTTACAAGACGGTCCGTCTCGATATAAAAACGAGACAGCGCGTATCGAATCTATGAGGGGGCACGGACATGCGTGTGGTGGTCATGGGCGGCACGGCCGGTATCGGGCTGGAGACGGCTCGCGCACTGCGGAAGGACGGCGCCGAGGTCATCGTGACGGGCCGGAACCAGGAGCGGCTGGCGGCGGCCGCGGCGGAGGGGCTCACCGCCGAGGGCGTCGACGGGACCGACGAGGCCGCGGTCGCCGCGTTCTTCGAGCGGATCGGGGCCTTCGAGCACCTGGTGCTCGCCTTCAGTTCGGGGCAGGTCGGGGTCGGCGCGATCAGGGAGATCAAGCTCTCCGACCTCCGCGCCGCGTTCGAAGGGAAGCTCTTCGCCTACCTGTTCGCCGTCCAGCGGGCGCAGGTCACCGGGTCGGTGACGCTCGTCTCCGCGGCCTCGGCGCGGGCCGGGCTGCCCGGACTGGCCGGGCTCGCGGCGGTGAACGGCTCCATCGAGCGGATCGTCTCGCCGCTCGCCGCCGACCTCGCGCCGGTCCGGGTGAACGCGGTCTCGCCGGGTGTCATCGACACCGACTGGTGGTCCTTCCTGCCCGAGGAGCAGCGCGAGGCCCAGTTCGCGGCCGTCGCGCAGTCCGTCCCGGCCGGCCGGGTCGGCAGGCCCGAGGACGTCGCGGGCGCGATCCGGTACGTGATCGGCGCGGACTACGTGACGGGCTCGATCCTGCCGGTGGACGGCGGGTTCACCGTGGCGTGAGCCGGGGGCACCACGAAGGGCCGAACCACGGGGATTCCTCGACGGGAACCGCTGAGTGTGGCGTTAGCATCGGCGGATCGGCCCCGAGGAACGGAGAGTTCACCCGTGCGCCACCCTCGACTAGGTGTTGCCATTCTGACGATGGGAACCCGGCCCGCGGAGCTCCTCGCGCTGCTGGACTCCGTGGCGGCGCAGGACACCCCGGCGACGAGAGTCGTGGTGGTCGGCAACGGGTCGCCGCTGCCGGACCTCCCCGAAGGGGTGGCCGGGGTCGAGCTGAGCGAGAACCTCGGGATCCCCGGCGGGCGGAACGTGGCGATCGAGGCGCTGCGGGAGTTCGGCGACGTGGACGTCCTGGTCGATCTGGACGACGACGGGCTGCTGGTGGGCGCGGACGTCTTCACCCGGCTGTGCGCGCTGTACGAGGCCGACGACCGGCTGGGCGTGGTCGGGTTCAGGATCGTGGACGAGCGGGGCCGCACCGCGCGTCGGCACGTGCCGCGGCTGCGGGCGTCGGACCCGATGCGCGGCGGGCTGGTCACCACGTTCCTGGGCGGCGGGCACGGTCTGTCGATGCGGATGCTCGACGAGATCGGCGGCTGGCCGGACCCGTTCTTCTACGCGCATGAGGAGACCGACCTCGCCTGGCGGGCGCTGGACGCGCGCTGGAACGTCAGGTACGCGCCGGAGCTGGTGCTGCGGCACCCGTGGACCTCGCCGACGCGGCACGCGGTCTACTACCGCAATCTCGCCCGCAACCGGGTCTGGCTGGCCAAGCGCCGCCTGCCGGTGCTGCTGGTGCCCGCGTACCTGGGGGTGTGGGCGGCGCTGACCGTGGCGCGCACCCGGTCGGGGGCGGGGCTGCGGGCGTGGTGCGCGGGGTTCGTGGAGGGGGTGCGCACGCCGTGCCCGCCGCGCCGCCCGATGCGGTGGTCGACCGCGTGGCGGATGACCAGGCTCGGCCGGCCCCCGCTGATCTGACCGCGGGGGCGGGCGGCGGTCGGGACCGTACGGCCGTCCCGGGGCGCGGCGCGGGCCGCGGCCCCGGGGCGGGCCGGTGGTTCAGCGCTCCAGCAGGGTGATGTCGCGCACGGCGCCCTTGTCCGCGCTGGTCGCCATCGCCGCGTACGCGCGCAGCGCGGTGGAGACGTGGCGGGTGCGGGCGCGCGGTGCGTACACCCCGTTCAGCGCCTCCCGGCGGGCGGCCAGCTCCTCGTCGGACACGAGCAGTTCCATGCTGCGCCCGGGGATGTCGATCCTGATCCGGTCGCCGTCCTGGACGAGCGCGATGGTGCCCCCGGAGGCCGCCTCGGGGGAGGCGTGGCCGATGGACAGGCCCGAGGTGCCGCCGGAGAAGCGGCCGTCGGTGACCAGCGCGCAGACCTTGCCCAGGCCGCGGCCCTTGAGGAAGGAGGTCGGGTAGAGCATCTCCTGCATGCCCGGGCCGCCGCGCGGGCCCTCGTAGCGGATGACCACCACGTCGCCGGGGACGACCTTCTTGGCGAGGATCTTCTCGACGGCCTCCTCCTGCGACTCGCAGACGACGGCCGGGCCCTCGAAGGTCCAGATCGACTCGTCGACGCCCGCGGTCTTCACCACGGCGCCGTCCACGGCGAGGTTGCCGCGCAGCACCGCGAGGCCGCCGTCCTTGGAGTAGGCGTGCTCGACGTCGCGGATGCAGCCGCCCGCCGCGTCGGTGTCCAGGGTCTCCCACCGCTCGGACTGGGAGAACGCCTCGGCGGAGCGGACGCAGCCGGGGGCGGCGTGCCACAGCTCGACGGCCTCGGCCGAGGGGGAGCCGCCGCGCACGTCCCAGGTGTCGAGCCACTGCTTGATCGAGGGCGAGTGCACGGTGTGCACGTCCTCGTTGAGCAGCCCGCCGCGGTAGAGCTCGCCGAGGATGGCGGGGATGCCGCCGGCCCGGTGCACGTCCTCCATGTAGTACGTGCCGCCGGGCGCCACGTTCGGCGCGACCTTGGCCAGGCAGGGCACGCGGCGGGAGACCTCGTCCATCTCGCTGAGGCCGTAGTCGACCTGCGCCTCCTGGGCCGCGGCCAGCAGGTGCAGGATCGTGTTGGTGGAGCCGCCCATCGAGATGTCCAGCGCCATCGCGTTCTCGAAGGCGGCGGGGGTGGCGATGGACCGCGGCAGCACGGACGCGTCGTCCTGCTCGTAGTACCGCTTGGCCAGGTCGACCACGGTGGTGCCGGCCCGCTCGTACAGCGCGCGGCGGGCGGTGTGGGTGGCGAGCACCGAGCCGTTGCCGGGCAGGGCCAGGCCGATCGCCTCGGTGAGGCAGTTCATCGAGTTGGCGGTGAACATGCCGGAACACGACCCGCAGGTCGGGCAGGCGTTCTCCTCGATGCGGAGGATGTCCTCGTCGGAGACGTCCTCGTTGACGGCGTCCGAGATCGCGTTGATCAGGTCGAGCTTGCGGACGGTGCCGTCGACGAGGGTGGCGCGGCCGGCCTCCATTGGCCCGCCGGAGACGAAGACGGTGGGGATGTTCAGCCGCAGCGCGGCCATCAGCATGCCCGGGGTGATCTTGTCGCAGTTGGAGATGCAGATCAGGGCGTCCGCGCAGTGCGCCTCGACCATGTACTCCACGGAGTCGGCGATCAGGTCGCGGGAGGGCAGCGAGTAGAGCATGCCGCCGTGGCCCATGGCGATGCCGTCGTCCACGGCGATGGTGTTGAACTCGCGCGGCACCGCGCCCGCCGCGAGGATCGCCTCGGAGACGATCCGGCCGACCGGCTGGAGGTGGGTGTGACCCGGTACGAACTCGGTGAAGCTGTTGGCGACCGCGACGATCGGCTTGCCGATGTCGGAGTTGGCGACGCCGGACGCGCGCATCAGCGCGCGTGCGCCGGCCATGTTGCGGCCGTGGGTGACCGTACGTGACCTCAGCTCGGGCACGGTTTCCCCTCCTTCTTGGCCCCGGGTTCTCGCGCCTCGGGTCCACTTCGCTCGTACGAGTCTGCGCTGCCGGGACTCGCGACTGCCTGGAGGTCGAGCCTACGCCGGTCGCCCAGGATTCGGACGGCATGTCCGCATGGTGACCCTGCCGTGGGGGGCGGCGGCCGGGGGCTGCCCCCTGTGATCAGGGCACCCTGACGCCCGCGAGGTGCAGGCGGGTGAAGGCCAGCGCCTCGGCGAGGTCCTCCTCGCGCTCGGCCGAGGACATCGCCCGGCGCGTGTTCACCTCGACCACCACGTGCCCGCCGAAGCCGCTCGCGGCCAGCGCGCCCAGCAGTTCCGCGCACGGCTGGGTGCCGCGGCCGGGCACGAGGTGCTCGTCCTTCGCCGAGCCGTTGCCGTCGCCCATGTGCACGTGGGCGAGCCGGTCGCCCATCCGCGCCGCCATGTCCAGCACCTCGCTGCGCGAGGTGGCCGCGTGCGAGAGGTCCACCGTGAAATGCCGGTAGTCGTCCCTGGTCACGTCCCAGTCGGGCGCGTAGGCGAGCAGTTCGCGGTCGCGGTAGCGCCAGGGGTACATGTTCTCCACCGCGAACCGGACGTCCGTCTCGTCGGCCATCCGCCACACCCCGCGCACGAAGTCGCGGGCGTAACCGCGCTGCCAGCGGAAGGGCGGGTGCACCACGACGGTGGAGGCGCCGAGCCGCTCGGCGGCGGCGCGGGCGCGCTGGAGCTTGGTCCACGGGTCGGTGGACCACACCCGCTGGGTGATCAGCAGGCACGGCGCGTGCACCGCGAGGATCGGCACCCGGTGGTAGTCCGACAGCCTGCGCAGCGCCTCGACGTCCTGGCTGACGGGGTCGGTCCACACCATGACCTCGACGCCGTCGTAGCCGAGCCGGGCGGCGATCTCGAACGCGGTCGCGGTGGACTCGGGGTAGACCGAGGCGGTGGAGAGCGCCACCCTCGCACCGGAGGGCCCGGTCATTCCGGAGATACCGGACACGCCGGCCGCACGGCCCCGGAGGGCGTCGCACGCCTCGGGTCGGTCCGCTCGCTGGGGCACGCAAGCCAGCGTACGGCGGCCGGCGGGTTCGGCGGCACCGCCCGCCCACGCGCGCGCCGCCACCCGCCGTACGGTGAGGCGGCGACGGAGCCGGCCCGGCCGGGGGTGCGGAGCGGGAACCCGGGGGCGGGGCGGGCGGGGCTGGAGTTCGGGCCGGGCGGGAACCCGGGCGCCGGACGCGAGGCCCGGAGTCGGGAGCCGGGAGCTGGCAGGCCCGGAGTCGGAACCCGGGGCCGGGGCCGCCGGCCCGGTCGGGAACCCGGGGGCGGGGACCCGGGCCGAGGGCTCAGGCGCGGGCGGCGCCGCGCCGCTCCTCGACCGCCTGGTCGCGGGCGGCCCCGGCCACCTCGCCCACCATCACGTCGAGCTTGCGCAGGATCACTCCCTCGCGCAGCGCCCACGGGCAGATCTCCAGCTCGTCGATCTCGAAGAGGTCCATCGCGCCCTCGGCGACCAGCGCGCCCGCCAGCAGTTGCCGCGCCCGTCCCTCGGAGACGCCGGGCAGCTCGGCGCGCTTGCCGGCGGTCATCGCGGCCAGCCGCGGCACCCAGTCCTCCAGCACGTCGCGGCGCAGCGTGCGCTGCATGTACAGGCCGTCCGCGCTGCGGGCGGCACCGCCGATCCGGGCGAGCTGGCGGAAGGTCTTGGAGGTACCCACGGCGTGGTCGGCGCGCCCGTGCCGCGCGAAGTCCGGCACCGCGCGCGCTATCTCGGCCCGCACGTGCTTGCGCAGCGCCCGCACGTCGTCGGCGGCGGGCGGGTCGGCGGGCAGCCAGCTCCCGGTCAGCCGGCCGGCCCCGAGCGGCAGGGAGACGGCGGCGTCGGGGTACTCGTCCATGCCGAAGGCGACCTCCAGCGAGCCGCCGCCGATGTCCAGCACCAGCAGCCGGCCCGCGGACCAGCCGAACCAGCGGCGTACCGCGAGGAAGGTCAGCCGGGCCTCGTCGGCGCCGGACAGCACCGTCAGCCGCACCCCGGTCTCGCGCTCGACCCGGGACAGCACCTCCTCGCCGTTGGCCGCCTCGCGCACCGCGGAGGTGGCGAACGCCAGGACGTCCTCGACGCCCTTGTCCTCCGCCACCCGCATCGCGTCCGCCACGGTGCCCACCAGCCGGTCGATCCCGACCCGGCCGATCGTGCCGCGCACGTCGAGCAGTTCGGCGAGCCGCAGCTCGGCCTTGTGCGAGTACGCGGGCAGCGGGCGCGCGCCCGGGTGCGCGTCCACCACCAACAGGTGAACGGTGTTGGACCCCACGTCGAGCACTCCCAGTCGCATGGGCAGAACTGTAGCCAGCGGCGTTCGGCGGCGGTGCGGGTCAAGCGGGACCGGCGGGGGCGTCCGGCCCCATCTGGATGCGCACGGGCCCGCGTGACCGCAATCGGCGCATTACGGTCTTACGCTTGGGCGCGTGGCGAAGGTGAAGACCCGCAAGGGCACGAAGAAGAGCGCCGGTACGACCGCGGCGACCAGGGCGGGCGTCCCCGACGAGGCCGGGCTGGACTTCGCCCGGGCCTGGGTGGAGTTCGTGGACCCCGCCGACGAGGAACAGGTCTTCCGGTGCGACCTGACCTGGCTCACCTCGCGCTGGACGTGCGTCTTCGGCAGCGGCTGCCAGGGCATCGTGGCGGGCCGGGCCGACGACGGGTGCTGCTCGCTCGGCGCGCACTTCTCGGACGACGACGACGAGAAGCGGGTCGCCGGGTACGTGGCCCGGCTCACCGCGGACGACTGGCAGTTCCACGCCGTCGGCACCGGGGCGGACGGGTTCTGGGCCGAGGAGAACGAGGACGGCGAGCGGCAGACCCGGGTGGTGGACGGCGCCTGCGTCTTCTCCAACCGGCCCGGGTTCGCCGGCGGGCAGGGCTGCGCCCTGCACGCGCTCGCGCTGCGCGACGGCCGCGAGCCGCTGGAGACCAAGCCCGACGTGTGCTGGCAACTGCCGATCCGCCGCACCTTCGACTGGGTGGACCGGCCCGACGACAGCCGGGTGCTGGTGGTGTCGATCGGCGAGTACGACCGGCGCGGCTGGGGTCCCGGGGGGCACGACCTGCACTGGTGGTGCACGTCGGCGACCTCCGCCCACGGCGCGGGCGAGCCTGTGTACCTGTCCTACCGGCCGGAGCTCACGGAGCTGATGGGCGCGGCCGGGTACGCGGAACTGGCGCGGCTGTGCGAGGCCCGGCTGGCGTCGTCGCTGCCGCTGGTCGCCCCGCACCCGGCGGACCCGGTGGGCCCGGACAGGGCCTGACGCGCCCCGGCCGGCCCTCGGTCAGCCCGAGGGCGTCTCCGACGGGGAGGCCGTCGCGGTTCCGGTCGGCGTGGGCGACTCCGTCGGAGGGGCGCTGCTCGGCGGCGGAGAGGACGAGGTCGGCGGCGGGGAGCTGGGCGGTGTGGTCCCCCCGGTCGGTGACGCGGAGGTCGGCGGCGTGGAGCGCCGGGAGGAGCCCTGCAGCGTGACGGTGGCGTCCCCCGGCGTGAACCGGATGCGCGCCGACCACGAACCCGACGGCTCCAGGGAGTGGTCCACCCGGATCACAAGAGTGACCGTTTCCCCTGGCTTCAAGGTGCCCGAACGCGCGGAGAACTCCAGCCAGTAGGCGGAGGTGGCCGCGCTCCACTCCACCGGCGCGCCCCCGCCGGCGGTGAGCGTGACGTACGTGGCCTCGGTCCCCGGCCGCGCCGCCACCTCCAGCCAGCCGGCTCCCCGGGACACCGACGAGGCCGGCGGCGCGCTGCCCCCGGTGACCGCCACGGTGGTGTCCTGCGGTGTCCCGGCGGACGACGGCGCCCCGGAGCCGGGCTGCACGGTGCGGGCGTCCGGCGACGGTCCGGCGTTCCCCGCCTTCTCGTAGGGCACCCCGTCGATCCCGTCCGGCGCGGTCGCGCTGGGCCCGTCGTGCGCGCCCTCGCCCAGCGGCGTGGCCCGGTAGGCGGCCCACACCGCGAGCACCGGAGCGGCCACGACCGCCGCGACCACCGTGGTGGTCACCGCGCGGTGCCGCAGCACCGCCCGCCGGGCGGCCTTGTCCCCCAGGTCGGCGGGGAAGCCGCGCCGGTCGAAGCGCGGCGTGGACTCCCGGACCCGGCCGAACCCGGTGTCCATGGCGTGCAGCATCGCCGCGTACGACGCCGAGCGCGGGGCCTCCACCAGCGGCAGCACCGCCGCGGCGTCGGCCGCGCCCGGCCACGGGCCGTCGGCGACGACCCGCTCGGCGGTGCGGCGGCAGGCCGGGCAGTCGTCGACGTGGCGGACCAGCTCGGTCCGCAGGGTGGTGCCGAGCAGCACGCGGGTGTCGCCGGCCAGTTGCGCCACCTCCGGGCAGCGGCCGGTGTCCACGACGGCCATCGCCGTACGGGTCCGCTCCACCTCGCAGGCGGCCCGCGCCAGCCGGGTCCTGGCCGCGTCCGCGTCGAGCCCGACCACGAGGGCCACCTCGCGCGGCGCGAGCTGGTGGCGCACCGCCAGCTCCAGCGCCTCGCGCTGCTCCGGGGTGGTGCCGGCCGACTCCGGCCAGGCCAGCGACGCGAGTTGGGCCCGCCGCTGTTCGGCGACCGGCTCCGAGGTGTGCGGCGCGACCGGCCTGCCGGCGGCGAGCCGGCGCAGGCACACCCACCGCGCGAGGGCGTACAGCCACGGCCTGCGCAGGCCGGGGTCGCGCAGCCGGACCCGCTGCCGCTCGCCCAGCGCCAGCGCCTCGCCGAGCGCGCCGGCGGCCGCGTCGTGCTCGCACAGGATGGACAGGCAGTAGGTGAACAGGCCGTCCAGGTACGGCTCGTAGTGCGCCGGCGGCTGCATCGGCAGCGTGCCCTGCGGCCGGGCGGTGCGGCCCTCGCGGCGGCCGCCGGGCCCGCGGCCGGCCCGCTCCGGCTCCGCGTCGGCACACGGCCGTCCGGACGGAGCACGGTGTTTGCGGTGCGCTCCGGTGCTCTGCGTCGGGTTGGGGGTTCCGTGCCTGCTCATCACCGGGTGACGGTAGGCCCGCGGGCGGCCCCGGTTCAGCACTCCCGGCCCTGTTTAACCCGTACGGGTAACGATCCGCCACAAATTGGTGACGTCGCGCCCGCACGTACGAGTGACGGCGGTTGTCGGTCCGGCCCGCTACGGTGAACGGCATGGCCACCCGCAAACCCGCGTCCAAGGACCGCCCCTCCTACCGCTGCACCGAGTGCGGCTGGACCACGGTGAAGTGGCTCGGCCGCTGCGGCGAGTGCCAGGCGTGGGGCACCGTCGAGGAGTTCGGCGGCGCGCCGGCGGTCCGCACCACCGCCCCGGGCCGGGTGACGGCGGCCGCCCGCCCGATCGCGCAGGTCG
This sequence comes from Streptomyces sp. SN-593, assembly GCF_016756395.1. Classification (NCBI taxonomy): domain Bacteria; kingdom Bacillati; phylum Actinomycetota; class Actinomycetes; order Kitasatosporales; family Streptomycetaceae; genus Actinacidiphila; species Actinacidiphila reveromycinica. The sequence continues at coordinate 5,009,117 of NZ_AP018365.1, read as the reverse complement.
ACGGCACCCAGGCCACCGCGCGCTCCACCGGCGTGCCCGAACTGGACCGGGTACTCGGAGGCGGCCTGGTGCCCGGGGCCGTCGTCCTGCTCGCCGGCGAGCCCGGGGTGGGCAAGTCCACGCTGCTGCTCGACGTGGCGGCGAAGGCGTCGGGCCCGCAGACCCCCACGCTCTACGTGACCGGCGAGGAGTCCGCCTCCCAGGTGCGGCTGCGCGCCGACCGGATCGGCGCCCTCGCCGACCACCTCTACCTCGCCGCCGAGACCGACCTGTCCGCGGTCCTCGGCCACCTCGACGACGTCAAGCCGTCCCTGCTGGTCCTCGACTCCGTGCAGACCGTCGCCTCGCCGGAGATCGACGGCGCGCCCGGCGGCATGGCCCAGGTCCGCGAGGTCGCCGGCGCCCTGATCCGGGCGTCCAAGGAGCGCGGCATGGCCACGCTCCTGGTGGGCCACGTCACCAAGGACGGCGCGATCGCCGGGCCCCGGCTGCTGGAGCACCTGGTCGACGTCGTGCTGAGCTTCGAGGGCGACCGGCACGCCCGGCTGCGGCTGATCCGCGGGGTCAAGAACCGCTACGGCGCGACGGAGGAGGTCGGCTGCTTCGAGCTCCACGACGAGGGCATCACCGGTCTCGCCGACCCGTCGGGGCTGTTCCTCACCCGGCGCGACGAGCCGGTGCCCGGCACCTGCCTGACGGTCACGCTCGAAGGGCGCCGGCCCCTGGTCGCGGAGGTGCAGGCGCTCACCGTGGACACCCAGATCCCCTCACCGCGGCGCACCACGTCCGGCCTGGAGAACTCCCGGGTGTCCATGATGCTGGCCGTCCTGGAGCAGCGCGGGCGGATCAAGGCGATCGGCAAGCAGGACATCTACACGGCCACCGTCGGCGGAGTGCGGCTCACCGAGCCCGCGGCCGACCTGGCGGTGGCGCTGGCGCTGGCCAGTGCCGCGATCGACACGCCCCTGCCGAAGAACCTCGTGGCCGTCGGCGAGGTCGGCCTCGCGGGCGAGGTGCGCCGGGTCACCGGTGTGCAGCGGCGCCTGTCCGAGGCCCACCGGCTCGGCTTCACGCACGCGCTCGTCCCGCCGGACCCCGGGAAGATCCCCGCGGGGATGCGCGTGACCGAGGTCTCCGACGTCTCCGACGCCCTGCGCGCCCTCCCCCGCCGCTCCACGGGGCGCCCCTGACCCCTCGGGCCGCCCCGTCCCGCGCGGTGGGCCGCACCCCACGGGGAGGCGGGGAACCGCGCGCCCAGCAGGCCACCGCCCGCACCCGGCAACGATCGCCATCCCACGGCGCGGGCTCCGAAGGGGCGCGGGGAACGGCGCGACCGGCCCCCACCGGCCCGCGGTCGGGGACGGACCGGCACCGCGACGGCGCGAGGCCGCACACACCCCGCCCACAGCCGGAAGGTCCCGCGAACCCCCAGCGCACCCCGCCTACGGCGGGTCCGCCCGAGCCCCCCGCGGGGAGTCGTAAACTTGCCCAAACGCAGCGACCGTGAGGAGCAGAGTGGCAGCCAACGACCGGGCAGGGGGCTCCGCCCCGGCTCGTAGGGCAGCGGGCGACTCCTCCGGGCGCGCCGGCGGCGGCACGGGCGGCGACGGCGGCCTGATGCGTGCCTCGCTCAGCGCGGTCGCCCCGGGCACGGCCCTGCGGGACGGCCTGGAGCGGATCGTCCGCGGCAACACCGGCGGTCTGATCGTCCTCGGCATGGACAAGACCGTCGAGTCGCTGTGCACCGGCGGCTTCGTGCTGGACGTGGAGTTCACCGCGACCCGGCTGCGCGAGCTGTGCAAGCTCGACGGCGCCCTCATCCTCGACAAGGACATCACCAAGATCCTGCGGGCCGGCGTGCAACTCGTGCCGGACCCGACCATCCCCACCGAGGAGACCGGCACCCGGCACCGCACCGCGGACCGGGTCAGCCGCCAGGTCAACTTCCCCGTGGTGTCGGTCAGCCAGTCGATGCGGCTGATCGCGCTCTACGTCGACGGGCAGCGCCGCGTGCTGGAGGACTCCGCCGCGATCCTCTCCCGCGCCAACCAGGCCCTGGCCACCCTGGAGCGCTACAAGCTCCGGCTCGACGAGGTGGCCGGCACGCTGTCGGCGCTGGAGATCGAGGACCTGGTGACGGTGCGCGATGTCACCGCCGTGGCCCAGCGGTTGGAGATGGTGCGCCGCATCGCCACCGAGATCGCCGAGTACGTCGTGGAGTTGGGCACCGACGGGCGCCTGCTCGCCCTCCAGCTCGACGAGTTGATCGCCGGTGTCGAGCCCGAGCGCGAGCTCGTCGCGCGCGACTACGTCCCCGAGCCGACCGCCAAGCGCAGCCGTACCGTCGCCGAGGCGCTCGCCGAACTGGACGCGCTCCCGCAGAACGAGCTGATCGAACTGACCACGGTGGCCCGCGCACTGGGCTACACCGGCTCCCCCGAGTCGCTCGACTCCGCGGTCTCGCCGCGCGGTTACCGGCTGCTGGCGAAGGTGCCGCGACTGCCCAACACCGTCATCGAGCGGCTGGTCGAGCACTTCGGCGGCCTTCAGAAGCTGCTGGCCGCCAGCGTGGACGACCTCCAGGCCGTCGAGGGCGTCGGCGAGGCGCGGGCGCGCTCGGTCCGCGAGGGCCTGTCCCGGCTGGCCGAGTCCTCGATCCTCGAACGGTACGTGTAGTCCCCCGCACCTCGGCGCGCCGCTCCCCGCGGCGACGCCGTCAGTCGTCCGCGAGCTGGAAGGACGCCTGCTTGGCGCCGTACCCGGCCTTCTGGAGCTGCACCAGGTAGGTGCCGGGCGCGGCCTGCTGGCCCTTCGGCTTCGCGCACTGCGGCGAGCTGGTCTTCCCGTTCCAGCGCAGCGTGTACGACATCGAGGAGTGCGCCGGGACTTCGAGCAGGCGGGAGCCGGTGGCCGGGCAGTCGTCCGACGCCCAGACGTGGCTGTCGCCCGGCGCGCCGGTGACCGTGAACACCGCGCTCTTCGGGCCGACGTCGATCTTGCAGGCGGACGCACCGGAGTTCGCCGCCACCAGGCGGAACTCCGGGTCCTGGCCCGGCTGGTAGGAGTTGAGCACGCTGCTGAGCGCGAGCGTGACCGTACCGGGCGCGCAGGTCGGCAGCGCGGAGCCGGCGGGCACCTGCCGGCCGGGGGCGGGCACCGGGCCGGTGCCCGTGCCGGAGCCGCCGCTGCCGGAGCCGGTCGTGCCCGTGCCGGTCGTGGAACCGTCGCCGCCGGCGGTGCCCGCGCCGCTCGAAGAGCCGCCGCCCGTACCGCCGTTGTCGTCTCCGCCGCTGCCGCTGCCGGAAGAGCCGCCGGACGAGTCGCCGGGCGCGGTGTCCCGGCCGCCGGGCTCGCTGCCGTCGTGCGGTCCGGACGGGGTGGGGCCCGGGGTGATGGTCTGCGCCGGAGTGTGCGAGTCGGCGGGCGCGCCCGCGCTGTGGCCTCCTCCTCCGCCGCCGCCACGGAGGTTGACCACCACCAGCACGACGGCGGCCACCAGGGCGAGCAGGCACAGCAGGACCGCCCGCCGCCGCCAGTAGATGGACGATGGCAGAGGACCGACGGGATTGCGCATGGAGCCCACAGACGCACTCTAGGGGAGATCAGTACCGCCGCGCCGCACCACCCGCCGCCATACTTCCGGTCTTTGCCGATCATCACGTTTACTACGCCCCGAAGTCACCGCTTTTCGCGCCCCCTTCCGCGCCCCCCGCGTACCACCCGGAGTGCCTCCTCACGCGCCGCCGTGCGCCGGTGACCGTCCGCGTTCGATGTCCCTGGCATGTGCGAGGATCGGTCTGCGATGAGCAACGACCTGTCACCCACCCAGCTTCCGGCGGCCTCCTCCGCGGCGGAGGGCACCCCGCGCACCGCCGCCGACGGCTCCGCCCGGCCCGTTCCCGCGACCGTGCCCGTGTCGGCGCCCGCGCCCGGACCCGGGCCGACGCCAGGGCCTGCGTCCGTGTCCGCGTCCGTTCCGGCGGCACCCGTACCCGTCGACCTGCCCGCCACCGGGGCCCTGCACGGCGCGGTGATCGACTGGTTCGACGAGCACGCGCGGGACCTGCCCTGGCGACGGCCCGACGCGGGCGCCTGGTCGGTGATGGTGAGCGAGTTCATGCTCCAGCAGACCCCGGTGAACCGGGTGCTGCCGGTGCACGCGGAGTGGCTGGAGCGGTGGCCGCGCCCGGCCGACCTCGCCACCGAGTCCGCGGGCGAGGCGGTACGCGCCTGGGGGCGGCTCGGCTACCCGCGCCGCGCCCTGCGGCTGCACGCCGCCGCGACGGCCATAGCGCAACAGCACGGCGGCGAAGTCCCCCGCGAGCACAGTGAGTTGCTGGCCCTGCCGGGCATCGGCGAGTACACCGCGGCGGCCGTGGCGTCGTTCGCGTACGGGCGGCGGCACATCGTGCTCGACACGAATGTGCGACGGGTCTTCGCCCGCCTGGCCACCGGTGTGGAGTACCCGCCGAACGCCACCACGGCCGCGGAGCGCCGGCTCGCGGCCGCGCTGCTGCCCGACGACGAGGGCACCGCCGCGCGGTGGGCCGCGGCCACCATGGAACTGGGCGCCCTGGTGTGCGCGGCGCGCTCACCGCGCTGCGGGAGCTGCCCCGTGGCCGACCGCTGCGCGTGGCGGCTGGCCGGCTCGCCCGCGCACGAGGGCCCGCCGCGGCGCGGCCAGACGTACGCCGGCACCGACCGGCAGGTGCGCGGCCGGCTGCTGGCGATCCTGCGGGCCAGCCGCACCCCGGTCCCGCGTGCCCTGCTCGACACCGCCTGGAGCGAACCGGTGCAGCGCGCCCGCGCCCTCGACGGCCTCCTCGCCGACGGCCTGGTGGAGCGGCTGCCCGACGACCACTACCGCCTGCCGGCCTGACCCCCGCGGGCCGCACGGCCCGGGCGGGCACGGAAGCGGACACGGACGCGGACGCGGGGCTCCGGCTCGCGCCCCGGCCCTGGCCCTGGCCCTGGCACCGGCCCTGGTAGGACCGCGTCCCCGCCGCCCCGCTCGACCCCCTGTTACACAACCGATGGGTTGCTGTGCGGTCGCTGTGCGGCGGCGGTCGCCAAAGCCCAACATCCGGTTCGTAGCGTCGGAACCGGCCGTGGGAGCCCTTCTCCCCGGCCGTGGACGGCGTGCGTAACCGGCGGGGTGGAGGCGGCACAGATGGCGGCGAGCAGCGGGGTTCTGGAGTTCGAGGAGTACGTACGGACCCGGCAGGACGCCCTGCTGCGCAGCGCCCGCCGGCTGGTGCCCGACCCGGTGGACGCGCAGGACCTGGTACAGACCGCCCTGGTGCGCACCTACCCGCGCTGGGACGGCATCGCCGACAAGCGGCTCGCGGACGCCTACATGCGCCGCGTGATGATCAACACCCGGACCGAGTGGTGGCGCAGCCGGCGGCTGGAGGAGGTGCCGACCGGCGACCTGCCGGAGCGGAGCGTCGACGACGGCGCCGAGCAGCACGCCGACCGGGAGATGCTGCGCGACGTGCTGCGGGTGCTGGCACCGCAGCAGCGTCAGGTGGTGCTCCTGCGGCACTACGGCCAGCTCAGCACCGAGGAGACGGCCCGGGCGCTCGGAATGTCGGCGGGTACCGTGAAGAGCACCCTGCACCGGGCACTGGCCCGACTGCGCCACGAGCTGGAGCACGGCGGGTACGGATACAGGCGGAGGGAGAGCCGGTGCGCCGCGTAGCGCTGACCACCGCCGCGGGCGCCCTCGCCTGCGTCGCGGCCGCCGGCTGCGGCACGACGGTGACCGGCGCCCGGCAGGAGGGCCCGGCCCCGACCGCGACGGTGAAGGCCCCGGACACCGGCGCGCCCGCGCTCGCCGCGGACCCCGCGGCACTGGCGGGGATGGTGCGCCGCGACACCAGCGTGAGCGCCGACGTGCGGGAGGACCTGGAGCCGTGCACCTCCGGCGGCTCCGGCGACGGCTCCGACACCACCGGCGCGACCTACCCGCTGGACACCGACTCGGGCGACCTCACCTCGGGGGACGGCCCCGACCTGGTGGTGAACGTCACCACCTGCGGCGACGGCCTCGGCATCGCCGCCTACGTGTACCGGAGGACCGGCACGAAGTACCGCTGCGTCTTCGCCGACGAGCGCTCCCCGGTCTACGGCAGCGTGATCAACGGCCGGCTCCAGGTGGTCCACGAGGTCTATCGGACCGACGACGCGGTGGCGTACCCGACCGGCGAGGAGACGGTCGCCTACGCCTGGCGCGGCACCCACTTCCTCGAGGTCTCCCGCTCCTACTTCGACTTCGGCGCCACGACGCCCACCCCGAGCCCCGAGCCGACCTCCACCGATCCCGCGCCGCTGCCGCACTCCGAACTGCTCGACCCGGAGCTGCCGTCGGCCGCCGCCCCGGCCCCCGCGGCCTCCCCCTCGTCCTCCGCGCCCGGGGCCTCCCCGTCCTCCTCCGCGCCCTCGGCCGCCCCGGCCTCCGGGGCCGGCGCCGCCACCACGCCGGCCGGCGGCACGGGTGGGGGACGATAGGGACATGGCCGCCACCCACGTGCTGTTCGTCGAGGACGACGACGTCATCCGCGAGGCGACCACGCTCGCCCTGGAACGGGACGGCTTCCAGGTCACCGCGGCGCCCGACGGCGTCACCGGGCTGGAGGCGTTCCGCGAGGAGCGCCCGGACCTGGCGCTGCTCGACGTGATGGTGCCGGGCATCGACGGGGTGAGCCTGTGCCGCCGTATCCGCGACGAGTCCACGGTCCCGGTGATCATGGTCTCGGCGCGGGCCGACGCGATCGACGTGGTGCTCGGCCTGGAGGCCGGCGCCGACGACTACGTCACCAAGCCGTTCGACGGCTCGGTGCTGGTCGCCCGCATCCGCGCGGTGCTGCGCCGCTTCCGCGCCGCCTCCCCGGGCGAGGGGCCCGACGAGGGCGCCGTACTGTCCTTCGGCGACATCGCGATCGACCCCGAGGGCATGGAGGTCACCCGGGCCGGGCAGCGGCTGGCGCTGACCCCGACGGAGATGCGGCTGCTGCTGGAGTTCGCCCGTACCCCCGGCACCGTGCTGTCCCGCGACCACCTGCTGGCACGGGTGTGGGACTACGCGTGGGGCGGCGACACCCGGGTGGTGGACGTGCATGTGCAGAGGCTGCGCGCGAAGATCGGCCAGGACCGGCTGGAGACCGTCCGCGGCTTCGGCTACAAGCTGAGGGCCTGAGGTGGCCGCCTCCGAGCCGCTCCGCGACCGTGTCGAGCCCCTGGCGGGCGCGTACCCGGCCGGAGGCGGGCCCGGAGATGTGCCCGGGGGCGTGCTCGGGGAGGTGCCGGCCGGCAGGGCCGGCGACGGGTCCGGTGACGGGGCCCGAGGGACGGCGGCCGGCGGGACGGCTCGCTTCCGCCCGCCGGCCCGCTCCCGCCCGCCGGTCCGCCTCGGGCGGTCCTGCGCCCGCCTGGCCCGTCGGGTGCGCCGCACACTGCGCCGCCACCCGCTGCCGCGCCGCCTCCTCCTGCGCCGCGGCCTGCGCTGGAAGATCAGCGCGGCCATCGCCGCGGTCTCCGCCCTGGTCGTCCTCACCCTCAGCCTCGTGGTGCACAACGCGGCCCGGGTCAGCATGATCAACTCCACCCGCGACGTCCAGGACGAGCGCGTCCAGTCCGCGCTGCGGATCTACGAGGCCACCGGCCGGCTGGTCTTCTACGCCCGGCTGGACGACCCCGGCCTGCCCCCGGCCCTCAAGCGGTACGCCGCCAAGGGCCAGCGGGCCACCTACGTCGCCGCCGACCACCACGACGCCCCCACGGTGTGGGCCGAGACCCCGGCCGGCGGCGGTCACGTGCTGTCGCTCAAGAGCGCCTTCAGCGACCGCTACTCGGTGCTGGTCGACCTCGACCAGGCGCTCATCGCCGGCTCGATCGCGGTGGTGGTCGGCGGCACCGCGATCGGGGTGCTGATCGGCGGCCGGATGTCGCGCCGGCTGCGCAAGGCCGCGATCGCGGCCCGCAAGGTCGCCGACGGCGACACCGAGGTGCGGGTGCGCGAGGCGATCGGAGGCCGCCGGGTCCGCGACGAGACCGACGAGCTGGCCCGCGCGGTCGACGGCATGGCCGACGCGCTCCAGCTACGGCTGGAGGCCGAGCGACGGGTCACCGCCGACATCGCGCACGAGCTGCGCACCCCCGTCACCGGCCTGGTCACCGCCGCGGAGCTGCTGCCGCCCGGCCGCCCCGCCGAGCTGGTGCGGGACCGGGTGCACGCGCTGCGCACCCTCGTGGAGGACGTCCTGGAGGTGGCCCGGCTGGACGGCGCCGCCGAGCACCCCGAGCTCCAGGACATCGCACTCGGCGACTTCGTCCGCCGCCGGGTGGCCGCGCTCGCGCCCGGCGCCGAGGTGGTCGTCGCCGAGGACGCCGTGGTGCGGACCGACCCGCGCCGTCTGGAGCGGGTGCTCGGCAACCTGCTGGCCAACGCGCTGCGGCACGGCGCGCCGACGATCGAGGTCCGGGTCGACGGCGCCGCGGTCCGCGTCCGCGACCACGGGCCCGGCTTCCCCGCCGACCTGCTGCGCGAGGGGCCCAGCCGGTTCCGTACCGGCCGCAGCGACCGGGCCGGCGGCGGCCACGGGCTGGGCCTGACGATCGCGGTCGGCCAGACCCGCGTCCTGGGCGCCCGCCTCACCTTCCGCAACGCCGCGGCGTCCGACGGCGGCGGCGCCGTCGCGCAGTTGCTGCTCCCGCGCGGCGAGGCCCCCCGGCCCGGCCGCTGAGGGACCACCGCGCGACGCACCGCCGGGCCCGTACCCCCCCGCGCGACGCGCCGCCGGGGCCCGGCGCCCCCGCCGTCAGATCACCTCGACCGGAGCCGGGACGTCGCCGTCCGCCGCTTCCCCGGCCTTGGGGGCGGCGCCCCGCAGCGGGGTCTCGACGACGAACAGCGCGGCGACGAAGGCGACCACGCTGACCACCGCACCCCACAGGAAGACCTGGTGGGTGCCGGAGGACACCGCGTGGAAGTACCCGTCCTTCACACCGGCCGACAGCCGGGCCACCGCCTTGGGGTCGAGCTGGGCGCCGCCGCCGAGCGCGGCCGAGCCCTTGCCGCCCAGGCGCGCGGTCATGACGTCCTGGACCCGGTGGGAGAACAGCGCGCCGAAGAGCGAGACGCCGAAGGAGCCGCCGATGGTGCGGAAGAGCGTCGCGGAGGAGGAGCCGACGCCCATGTCCCGCATCTCGACGCTGTTCTGCGCCACCAGCATGGTGATCTGCATGACGCAGCCCATGCCGGCGCCCAGCACGGCCATGAACAGGCCCGAGGTGGTGCGGGAGGTGTCGACGCCCATGGTGGACAGCAGGTAGAGCCCGACGGTGATCAGCACGCCGCCGACGATCGGGAAGACCTTGTACCGGCCGGTGCTGGTGGTCAGCCGGCCGGCGACCATCGACACGGCCATCATCGCCAGCAGCATCGGCAGCAGGAGCAGGCCGGAGTTGGTGGCGGAGGCGCCCTGCACGGTCTGCTGGTAGAGCGGCAGGAAGGTCATCGCGCCGAACATCGTGAAGCCGACGAGGAAGCCGACCACCGAGATCAGCGAGAAGTTGCGGTTGCGGAAGATGCGCAGCGGCAGCACCGGCTCGGCGGCGCGGGTCTCGGTGAACAGGAAGCCGGCCAGCGCGACCACGCCGAGCACCAGCAGGCCGAGGATCTGCGCGGAGCCCCAGGCGTACTGCGTGCCGCCCCAGGTGGTCAGCAGCACCAGCGAGGTGATCGCGACGGTGAGCAGCGCGGCGCCGAGGTAGTCGATCCTGGCCGCGCCGCCGGGCTTGCGGCGGGGCAGGTGCAGCACCGCCGTGATCACGGCGAGGGCGACCGCGCCGATCGGCAGGTTGATGTAGAAACTCCAGCGCCAGCCCCAGTTGTCGGTGATGGTGCCGCCGACCAGCGGGCCGCCGATCATCGCCACGGCCATCACGCCGGCGATCATGCCCTGGTACTTGCCGCGCTCGCGGGGCGGGACGAGGTCGCCCATGATCGCCATCACGCCCACCATCAGGCCGCCGGCGCCCAGGCCCTGGACCGCGCGGAACGCGATGAGCTGGTCCATCGACTGGGACATGCCCGACAGCGCCGAGCCGACCAGGAACAGCACGATCGAGGTGAGGAAGACGCCCTTGCGGCCGTACATGTCGCCGAGCTTGCCCCAGATCGGGGTGGAGGCGGCGGTGGCCAGCGTGTAGGCGGTGACCACCCACGACAGGTGGTCCAGGCCGCCCAGCTCGCCGACGATCGTGGGCATCGCGGTGCCCACGATCATGTTGTCGAGCATCGCGAGCAGCATGGCGATGAGCAGGCCCCCCATCACCACCCGCACGCTGCGCTGGCGCGGTTCCGCGTCGGCGGGCGGTTGGTGGGTGCGCGGCGCTTGCGTCTGGGTCATGGCCGGCGTTCCTTCCTCCGGGAGGAGGGCGGAGTCGTTCAGTGAACTTACTTGCCGCCCGGCTAGCTCTGGTCAGGGAGCAACGTACGGTGCCAACTAGCCGGGCGTCAAGTAAGTGCGTAAGGTCGTGGCAGGGCCTACCGTGAAGGGGCCCGTCACGCCGTGGCCGGCCGAGGTCACGCGTAGTGCAGCAGGAGAGCGACCGCCATGGCCACACCGCACCAGACCCGGCGCAGCGACACGCGCCACCGCATCCAGGACGTCGCCCTGAAGCTCTTCGCCGAGCAGGGGTACGAGAAGACGTCGCTGCGGGAGATCGCCGAGCGGCTGCACGTCACCAAGGCCGCGCTGTACTACCACTTCAAGACCAAGGAAGACATCCTGATCAGCATCTCGGCGGACCTCATGGCGCCGATCGACGAGCTGATCACCTGGGCACAGGGGCAGCCGCGCACGCTGGAGACCAAGCAGGAGGTGCTGCGCCGCTACTGCGACGCCCTGTGGGGCGCCGCCGACCTCTTCCGGTTCCTCCAGGAGAACCAGGCCACGGTCCGCGACCTCGCGATCGGCGAGTCCTTCAAGACCCGGATAAAGGCGCTCAGCGAACTGCTCACGGAGCCGGACGCGCCCCTGACGGCGCAGATCCGCTCGATGACCGCGCTGTTCTCGATGCACGCCGGGATGCACGTCATGCAGAGCGTCGAGGGCGACGCCGAGGAGAAGCGGGGAGCCATCCTCGCGGTCGCCCTCGACCTGGTCGCCCAGGCGGAATCCGACCTGACCAGGGCCTGACGGAGGCCCGACGGGACTGGACAGAGCCGGACAGAGCCGGACGGGGCCCGACGGGACCGGACGAGAACCGACGCGACCGGACCGCACGGCGAGGACCCGGGCACCGACCGGTGCCCGGGTCCTCATTTCGTGGGTCGTGCCCGCCTTACGGGTTGACGCCGTGCGCGCGCAGGAAGTGCAGCGGCTCGACCGAGGAGCCGTAGTACGGCGTGGTCCGGACCTCGAAGTGCAGGTGCGGGCCGGTCGAGTTGCCGGTGGAGCCGGACAGGCCGATCTTCTCCGCGGTGTTCACGTGCTCGCCGACGTGCACGCCGATCTTCGACAGGTGGCCGTACTGCGTGTACAGGTGCGAGCCGTGCTTGATCACGATGTTGTTGCCGTAGGCGCCGCCCCAGCCGGCGGTCACCACGGTGCCGCTGTGCGCGGCGCGCACGGTGGTGCCGCTGTTGACCACGAAGTCCTGACCGGAGTGGGTGTGGATCCAGTGCGGGCCCGCCTGCGCGTAGCCCGCGCCCAGCGTGTAGCCGGTGACCGGCGTGACCCAGGACGCCTGGAGCTTCTTGGCCTTGGCGGCCGCCTTGGCCTTCGCCGCGGCCTTGGCCTTCGCGGACGCCTTGGCCTTGGCCGCGGTCTGGGCCGCCGTCTGGGCCGCGGTCGTCTTGTGGGCGACGGTCTCGGCGTGCACGGCGTTCGAGACGCCGGCGGCCGTGCCTGCCGTCATGAAGCCCGCGGTGTCCTGGGTCGAGGGGTGCGACGTGGCGGCGAACGCCGCCGTAGAGCCCAGCGCGAGCGACACCAACAGGCCGCCGCCCACTACGGCGACCCGGCCGCGGGTGACGGTGCTGCGGGTGCGGTTCTGCGTCGTGGAGTTCTTGCGCATGAAGGAATGACCTCACTGGATGGGGGAGCGACGAATCCGGCAGCGGTCCGTCGCGAATCCTTGGTAACCCGGCATTCCGGACGCAGGCAAGGACCCCCCTTACTACGCACATTCGTAGCCGAAAAGATGCTTTGTGTCCGAATTGCCCGATAGGTCTTCCCTGTGGGTCGCGCCCCGCTCCACCCGCACTATTTCCCTTAGTAAGTGGTCCGCGTCACGTGGGACACCTCACCGGCACTACCGTGGGAACGCCTTTCCGCGGAGTCCAGAGGGGGGACCATGACCGCACCGCACGAATCCGCGCCGAACGCCTCCACGCAGCACGGGCCGGCGCCGCACGAGTCCGCGTCGGCGCTGACCGGCATGGAGCTGGCCGACGCCGTCGAGGCGGTGCGCGCCGGGCTGATGGCGGGCGCCGTGCGCGGCGCCGGCGCGGACGTACGCTTCGAGGTCGGCGAGATCCACATGGAGTTCACGGTGCAGTTGCAGCGGACCAGCAGCGGCCGCGGCGGCGTCAAGGCGTGGATCGTCGAGGCGGGGGCCGAGGGCTCCCGCAGCTCCGGCACCACCCACACCGTCTCCCTGACCCTGCACCCGAAGTCGGCGACCGGCGGCCACCTCCTGATCGGCGCCCCGGACGGCGGCGCGTCGAGCCTGCGGTACGAGAGCTGACCGGGTCGTGCCCGCGCACCCGGCGCCGGCACGACCCGGGGCGCGGCCCTGACGGCACCCCCAGGTGCGCCGGAGGGCCCCGGCGGAAAAACGCCCGGCCCCGGCTCCCCTTGCGGGGGCCGGGGCCGGGCGGGCTCGACTCAGGTCGAGCGCGGTGTCACTCCTTGGAGAGGTTCGGCGCGCCGCCGGCCGTCTCCACCGGCGGGGCGTCGGCCACGGTGACCTTCTCCTCGCCGCGGAAGGTGAACTTCGCCGCCTCGCCTTCGCCCTCGACATCGACGACCACGATGTGGCCGGGACGCAGCTCGCCGAAGAGGATCTTCTCCGAGAGCGTGTCCTCGATCTCGCGCTGGATGGTCCGGCGCAGCGGCCGGGCGCCGAGCACCGGGTCGTACCCGTGCTTGGAGAGCAGCTCCTTGGCCTCCAGGCTCAGCTCGATGCCCATGTCGCGGTCGCGCAGCCGCTCGTCCACCGCTCCGATCATCAGGTCGACGATCTGGAGGATGTCCTCCTGGCTGAGCTGCGGGAAGACGATCACGTCGTCCACACGGTTGAGGAACTCGGGGCGGAAGTGCTGCTTGAGCTCGTCGCTGACCTTGTTCTTCATCCGCTCGTACCCGGACTTGGTGTCGCCCTGGGCGGCGAAGCCCAGGTTGAAGCCCTTGGAGATGTCCCGGGTGCCGAGGTTGGTGGTCATGATGATGACGGTGTTCTTGAAGTCCACCACCCGGCCCTGGGAGTCGGTCAGCCGACCGTCCTCCAGGATCTGCAGCAGGCTGTTGAAGATGTCCGGGTGGGCCTTCTCGACCTCGTCGAAGAGCACGACCGAGAACGGCTTGCGGCGCACCTTCTCGGTGAGCTGGCCGCCCTCCTCGTACCCGACGTATCCGGGCGGGGAGCCGAAGAGCCGCGAGACGGTGTGCTTCTCGCTGAACTCGGACATGTCGAGCGAGATCAGCGCGTCCTCGTCGCCGAAGAGGAACTCGGCGAGCGCCTTGGACAGCTCGGTCTTACCGACGCCGGACGGGCCGGCGAAGATGAACGAGCCGCCGGGACGCTTGGGGTCCTTCAGGCCGGCGCGGGTGCGGCGGATCGCCTTGGAGAGCGCCTTGACCGCGTCCACCTGCCCGATGATGCGGCGGTGGAGCTCGTCCTCCATGTGCAGCAGCCGGGTGGACTCCTCCTCGGTCAGCTTGAAGACCGGGATGCCGGTGGCGGTGGCCAGGACCTCGGCGATCAGCTCGCCGTCGACCTCCGCGACGACGTCCATGTCGCCGGCCTTCCACTCCTTCTCCCGCTTGGACTTCGCGGCGAGGAGCTGCTTCTCGTTGTCCCGCAGGGAGGCGGCCTTCTCGAAGTCCTGCGAGTCGATCGCGGACTCCTTCTCCCGGCGCACCTCGGCGATCTTCTCGTCGAACTCGCGCAGGTCCGGCGGCGCGGTCATCCGGCGGATGCGCATCCGCGAGCCCGCCTCGTCGATCAGGTCGATCGCCTTGTCCGGCAGGAACCGGTCGGAGATGTAGCGGTCGGCGAGCGTGGCGGCCTGCACCAGGGCCTCGTCGGTGATGGAGACGCGGTGGTGGGCTTCGTACCGGTCCCGCAGGCCCTTGAGGATCTCGATGGTGTGCGGCAGCGACGGCTCCGCGACCTGGATCGGCTGGAAGCGGCGCTCCAGGGCCGCGTCCTTCTCCAGGTACTTGCGGTACTCGTCGAGCGTGGTGGCACCGATGGTCTGCAGCTCGCCGCGGGCCAGCATCGGCTTCAGGATCGAGGCCGCGTCGATCGCGCCCTCGGCCGCGCCGGCGCCCACCAGGGTGTGCAGCTCGTCGATGAACAGGATGATGTCGCCGCGGGTGCGGATCTCCTTGAGCACCTTCTTCAGGCGCTCCTCGAAGTCACCGCGGTACCGCGAGCCGGCCACCAGGGCGCCGAGGTCGAGCGTGTAGAGCTGCTTGTCCTTCAGCGTCTCGGGCACCTCGCCCTTGACGATCGCCTGGGCCAGGCCCTCCACGACGGCGGTCTTGCCGACACCGGGCTCGCCGATGAGCACCGGGTTGTTCTTGGTGCGGCGGGACAGCACCTGCATGACCCGCTCGATCTCCTTCTCGCGCCCGATCACCGGGTCGAGCTTGGTCTCACGAGCGGCCTGGGTGAGGTTGCGGCCGAACTGGTCCAGCACGAGCGAGGTCGAGGGGGTGCCCTCGGCCGGCCCGCCGGCCGTGGCCGACTCCTTCCCGCCGGAGTAGCCGGACAGAAGCTGGATGACCTGCTGCCTGACCCGGTTGAGATCGGCGCCCAGCTTCACCAGGACCTGGGCGGCGACGCCCTCGCCCTCGCGGATCAGGCCGAGCAGGATGTGCTCGGTGCCGATGTAGTTGTGGCCGAGCTGAAGGGCCTCGCGGAGCGACAGCTCCAGCACCTTCTTGGCACGGGGAGTGAAGGGGATGTGGCCGGACGGGGCCTGCTGCCCCTGCCCGATGATCTCCTCCACCTGCTGGCGGACCGCCTCAAGAGAAATCCCGAGGCTCTCCAGGGCCTTAGCGGCGACACCCTCACCCTCGTGGATCAGGCCCAGGAGGATGTGCTCGGTGCCGATGTAGTTGTGGTTGAGCATCCGGGCTTCTTCCTGAGCCAGGACGACAACCCGCCGCGCGCGGTCGGTGAACCTCTCGAACATCGTTAATCGCTCCTCAGAGCGGTCGGGCAGTGAGGGGTCGGTCCCCTCCCTGTCCTTCCGCATGCTAGTCCCGCACAGCGGCGCCGCTCACGAATCACCCCCGCTCTCACGGGGAAAGCCGCGCAACCGGCTGACGTCACTCCCACAACCTCGATGGTGCGAGACGATGTTCCCGCAGGCCAGGCGAATGCCCTTCCAATCAGTACGCCCGTGGCGAACGCCCGCCCCGCCTGCTCGAACACCAGCCCTTCCCACTAGGTACTTCTTACCCTCGGTCGCCGACAATCCACACCGCGCGGACACTCCGCTCTGCGCTACGGGCGAACACCGCGTGCCCATTTCCGGCCACGCCGAACGCCCTCCGGCCCGCCGCGACCGCCGCCATCACCAGGTGTGTTCGAGTCCCGACGATACGTAACCGGCGGCGCGGGGCGGCAGTTGACCACGTCATGGGCTGGTACGAACACGAACTGGAGTGGCCGACGGCCGGGGGCCCGCCCCCGGCGCTGGTCACGGGGATGCGGTTCGACGCGCTCGACGCGCCGGCGGAGGCGGGCTTCGCGATGCTGAGCCGGTTCTCCCGTCCGGACCTGCTCGGCCCGGTGGCGCTGGACGGCCACCGGGTGCGGCTGCTGGTCGCCGCGGGGACGGCCGAGGAACTGCCCGGACTGCTGGAGTGGCTTCAGTGGGGGGGCATCGAGCTGGACCTGAGGGCCCTGGGCGCCGGGCAGACCCTGCGGGCCCCCGCGCACCCGGAGTGGGACCGCAGGGAGGCCGCGTACGACCGGTCGGCGCCGGTGTGGCTGCGGCCTCCTCGGCCCGGGTTCGACGTGGAGTCGACCGTGCCCGCGCTGCGCGTCGCCCGGGAGGCCGACGAAACGGGGGTTCCCGTCGGGCTCACCGTGCTGGTGGCCGCCCTGGCCACCGCCTGCCACCGCGTCGCGCTGCGGGCGCGCTGCCCGGATCAGCCGTGGGCCTTCTCGTACGCCTCACGGATGGTGGCGGGCACGCGACCGCGGTCGTTGACGTCGTAGCCCTTCTCCTTGGCCCACGCGCGGATCTTCGCGGTGTCCTGGCTGGAGCTGCTGCCACCGCGCACGGCCTTGGTGCGGCCGCGCCCGGCACGGCCCCCGGTACGGCGGCCACTGTCCGTGTACGGGTTGAGCAGCCCGCGCAGCTTGTCGGCATTCTCCGTGGTGAGGTCGATCTCGTACGTCACACCGTCGAGCGCGAACGTCACCGTCTCGTCGGCCTCGCCACCGTCGAGGTCGTCCACAAGAAGGACCTGAACCTTCTGTGCCACCGGCTTCCCTTTCATCGAAAACGGATTAACGGTAAAAGCAAAGCGCCTTTCACCGAAAAACACAAACCCCTTGCGCGAAGTGGCTCCCCCGTGCGCCAGCGCGATCCGGACATACCGGTCTCAGAGTTGCAGCAGCATCCGGCTGTTACCCAAGGTGTTGGGTTTCACTCGCTCCAGGTCGAGGAACTCGGCGACGCCCTCGTCATTGGAACGGAGCAGCTCGCCGAAGACATCGCCGTCCACCGGCGTCTCGCCGATCTCCACGAAGCCGTGCCGTGCGAAGAAGTCGACTTCGAAGGTGAGGCAGAAAATACGCCTGACGCCGAGCCAGCGTGCAGTGTGCAGCAACTTGGCCAGCAACTGGTGCCCGACACCGGCCCCCCGCAGCGAGCGGTGCACGGCGAGCGTCCTGACCTCGGCCAGGTCCTCCCACATCACGTGCAGCGCGCCGCAGGCGACGACGTCGGCGTCCTCGTCGCGTTCGGCGACCCAGAACTCCTGGATGTCCTCATAAAGGGTCACCGTGGCCTTGTCGAGCAGGATGCCGTCCTGGGCATAGGAGTCCAGCAGCCGCCGCAGAGCGGGGACATCGCCGGTTCGGGCCCGGCGGATCGTCACGTCATTCGACATCAGGGGCATGGGGCGGACGCTATCGTCCTTCGGGTTCCTCCGGTCCGCCAGGGTCCACGGACTGGATGATGCGCAATGCGTCCCGCACGGCCTCGCGCTGTTCCGGGGTCATCATGCCGAAGAAGTGGACGAGGGCCTCGGCCGGGTTGTCGCTCGCCGCCCAGGCTTCGTTCATCAGTGCGGCCGAGTACGCCGCACGCGTCGATACCGCCTCATAGCGATATGCGCGGCCTTCCGCCTCGCGGCGCAGCCACCCCTTCTGCCGGAGGTTGTCCATTACGGTCATCACCGTTGTGTAGGCGATGGAACGATCCCGTGAGAGGTCTTCGAGTACCTCACGAACCGTGACCGCGCGGTTCCACTCCCACACCCGGGTCATCACGGCGTCTTCGAGTTCTCCGAGTGGTCGGGGCACACCGGAAATACTACGGGCGGAACGCGACGAATGTCGTAATTACCGCTCTTCGCGGCCCCGGGGCGGCCGGGAGGCGGCGGAGCGGGGGCCGACGCGCCGCTGCCCGGCGCGCCCCGGCCGGTCAGCGCTCTTCGGGGGTGGCGGTCCGGGAGGCGTCGGCGGCGGCGAGCGCGGCGTCCACGGCCGCGTCCTCCTTGGCCTTGTTGGCACCGCCCTGGTTCCTGACGATGGTGACGATCAGGGCGGTGAAGAGCACCGCCATCACCAGCGGCGGCACGATGGCCGAGATGTAGTCCATACCGCCCAGCGTAGCCACCCCCTCCTCCGCTAGGCGGAGCGGGCCTCGTCCGGTTTGCGGTCCCTGCGGCGGGGCGGCCAGATCTCGGCCGGGGTGGGGGTGCGGCGGCCCGGGTCGCGGGGTTCGGCGGCGGGCGGCGGGGCGGCCGGCTTCGGCTTGCCGCCCGGCGCCGGGGCGGGGGCGGGGGCCGGAGCGGGGCGGGGCTTGGGGCGGTCGCCCTCGCCTGCGGCGGCCGGGGCCGGCAGGGGCAGGGACAGCAGGCGGCGCGGGGCGGGCATGTGGGCCTCCAGACGCTGGCGTACGTCGTTCTCCGCGAGGGTCTCGCAGCGGTGCAGCAGGGCGGTACGGCGGCGGTGCTCCGGGGTTCCGGTGGACTGGGCGCGCAGCCGGCGCAGGGCGGCGAGGTCGTCGGGACCGGGCAGGTGGCCGCCGTCGAGGGCGGCGGCCAGGCGGTCCAGGTAGCCGCTCGCCGCGCCGGGCAGCGCCAGGCGGTAGCGGTGCAGCTCGGCCAGGTGGAAGGCGCGCATCCGGCCCGCCTCCCGTACCGCGTCGTCCAGGCCCTCGGCGAGGCGCAGGCAGTCCTGGACGTGCTCCGCGGAGCGCGGCGCGACCACCACGGCGGGCGGTCCCGCCGTCGCGCGCGGGCCCAGCACCTCCGCGAGCGCGCGCCGCAGCACGCGCACCTCGTCCGCGCTGAACGCCATTCCCCCTCGGTTTCCATGTGGCGTGGGCATGCATGGACATTAATCGTTAAGCGGACAAACCTCACGTATCGCCGCGCGGCTCGCCGGGAAGCCCACCCGGCCCGGCACCGCCCGCGCCCTGGAGAACGCGCCCCGACGCCGCGCCCGGAGACCGCGCCGCCCCCCGCGCCGCTTCGGGCGGCACGGGGGGCGGCGGGGTGTCGGGGCCGGGCGGCTCAGGCGGTCGGCGGGGCGTTGCGGGCGTAGACCAGGCGCAGCCCGATGAGGGTGAGCCACGGCTCGTGCGCGTCGATGAGGGACGCCTCGCCCAGCACCAGCGGGGCCAGGCCGCCGGTGGCGATCACCGTGACGTCGTCGGGGTCGTCGGCCAGCTCGCGCGCCATCCGCTCGGCGATGCCGTCGGCCTGCCCGGCGAAGCCGTAGAGGATGCCCGACTGCATCGCCTCGATGGTGTTCTTGCCGATGACGCTGCGCGGCCGGGCCAGCTCGATCTTGCGGAGCTGGGCGCCGCGCATGCCGAGCGCGTCGACCGAGATCTCGATGCCGGGGGCGATCGCGCCGCCGACGTACTCCCCGCGCGCGGTGACCGCGTCGAAGGTGGTGGCGGTGCCGAAGTCGACCACGATGCACGGGCCGCCGTAGAGGTGCACCGCGGCGAGCGAGTTGATGATCCGGTCGGAGCCGACCTCCTTGGGGTGGTCGACGAGGATCGGCACGCCGGTCTTGACGCCGGGTTCCACGAGGACCGCCGGCACGTCGCCGTAGTACCGCCGGGTCACCTCGCGCAGCTCGTGCAGCACCGACGGCACCGTGGAGCAGATGGAGATGCCGTCGATGCCGTCACCGAGGTCGCCGAGCAGCGGGTGCATGCCCATCAGGCCCTGGAGCAGGACCGCCAGTTCGTCGGCGGTGCGGCGCGGATCGGTGGAGATCCGCCAGTGCTCGACGATCTCCTCGCCGTCGAAGAGCCCGAGCACGGTGTGGGTGTTGCCGACGTCGATGGTGAGCAGCATCCGCCTCTACGCTTCCGCTCGCAGGTCGAGGCCGATGTCGAGGATCGGGGAGGAGTGGGTGAGCGCGCCGACCGCCAGGAAGTCGACCCCGGTGTCGGCGTAGGCGCGCGCGTTGTCCAGCGTGAGCCGGCCCGAGGACTCCAGCAGCGCCCGGCCGCCGACGACCGCGACCGCCTCCGCGGTCTCGGCGGGGGTGAAGTTGTCCAGCAGGATCAGGTCGGCGCCGGCGTCGAGCACCTCGCGGACCTGGTGCAGGGTGTCCACCTCGACCTCGATCGGCACCTCGGGGAACTCGGCGCGGACCAGCTTGAAGGCGGCCGCGACACCCCCCGCGGCGACCACGTGGTTGTCCTTGACCAGGGCCGCGTCCGACAGCGACATCCGGTGGTTGGCGCCGCCCCCGCAGCGCACCGCGTACTTCTCCAGCGCGCGCAGCCCCGGGGTGGTCTTGCGGGTGTCGCGCACCTTCGCCCCGGTGCCCTCCAGGGCGTCGGCCCAGGCGCGGGTCGCCGTGGCGATGCCGGACAGCCGGCACAGCAGGTTCAGCGCGCTGCGCTCGGCGGTGAGCAGGTCCCGGGTGCGGGTGCGCACCGTCAGCAGCTTCTGCCCGGCCGCGACCCGGTCGCCGTCCTCGACGTGCCGCTCCACCTCGAACTCGTCGGTGCACACCACCGACAGCACCGCCTCGGCGACCCGCAGCCCCGCCACGGTGCCGGCCTCGCGCGCGGTGAAGTCCCCGGTGGAGAAGACGTCCTCGGGCACGGTCGCCACCGTGGTGACGTCCACGCCCTGGTCGAGGTCCTCCTCGATCGCCATGTGCGCGATGTCCTCGACCTGTACGGGGTCCAGGCCGGCGTCCACGATCAGCGCCGCGAGGTCCGGGTCGAGGCCGCACTCCAGCGGGTCGAGGTCGTACGGGTCGGGGGCGTCGCCGCAGCCGCAGCCGTCACCGCAGCCGCCGCCCGCGGACTCGGCGGGCGGGCCGAGCGTCGGCAGCGGAAGGGCGACGGGCTGGGGCCGGTCAGGGACATCGGGGGGTGTCACGGAAGCTCCTTCGTGTGCTGCGTGTGCTGCGTGCCTTGTCGCCTGCGGTGCCGCGTCCACTGCTCGCGCGTGCCGCCGTCTCCCGCGGCCGGTCCGCGCCGCCGTGCGCCGCGGCGCCGACCTCTCACGGCCGTGGCCGCCGCGGTGCGGCGGCGGCCCCATCATCCCCGATCCCGGCGGCGGGGGTGACCGCCGGCCGCCCGCCGGGGCGGGTGGAGGGCAGCGCGGGGCCGTCGGTGGCGCGCACGTCCAGGGTGCCGTGCGGGGTGAGCCGCACCACCAGGTGGCGGCGCCAGTCCCGGTCGTCGCGGTCGGGCCGGTCCTCCCGCCAGTGGCAGCCGCGGGTCTCCTCGCGGCGCCGGGCCGCGGCCACCAGCACCCGGGCCACCAGGCCCAGGTTGGTCGCCTCCCACGTCTCCACGCACGGCTCGGCGGTCTTGCCGTCCCGCTCGTGCGCCTCCACGGCCGCGGTGTGCAGCCGCTCCAGCGCGCCCGCGGCCGTCGCGAGACTCTCCG
This sequence comes from Streptomyces sp. SN-593, assembly GCF_016756395.1. Lineage (NCBI taxonomy): Bacteria > Bacillati > Actinomycetota > Actinomycetes > Kitasatosporales > Streptomycetaceae > Actinacidiphila > Actinacidiphila reveromycinica. The sequence goes on along the minus strand of NZ_AP018365.1, from coordinate 4,987,761 downwards.
CGCTGCGCAGCACCCCGGCGCCGGCGGTCATGATCCGCTGCACCTCGTAGCGCGCCTCGGAGGCGAGCAGCGGGGCGCCCGACGGGGCCGGCGGCACCGGCTCGCCCGGCGCCGGCTCCGTGTCCGCCACCACGTCGGCGGCGATCCGCTCGGCGAAGACCAGCCCCTCCAGCAGGGAGTTCGAGGCGAGCCGGTTCGCGCCGTGGACACCGGTGCAGGCGACTTCCCCGCAGGCGTACAGGCCCGGCACGGTGGTCCGCCCGCGCAGGTCGGTGCGCACCCCGCCGGAGGCGTAGTGGGCGGCCGGTGCGACCGGGATCGGCTCGGTGACCGGGTCGATGCCGTGCGCGCGGCAGGCGGCCAGGATGGTCGGAAACCGCTCGGCCCACATCCGCGCGCCGAAGTGCCGCGCGTCGAGGTACATGTGCGCGGCGCCGGTCTCCCGCATCCGGCGCATGATGCCCTTGGCGACGACGTCGCGCGGCGCCAGTTCGGCGAGTTCGTGCTGCCCGACCATGAAGCGCACGCCGTCGGCGTCGACCAGGTGCGCGCCCTCGCCGCGGACCGCCTCGGACACCAGCGGCTGCTGGCCCTCGGCGTCCGGGCCCAGCCACAGCACGGTCGGGTGGAACTGCACGAACTCCAGGTCGCTCACCTCGGCGCCGGCCCGCAGCGCCAGCGCCACGCCGTCGCCGGTGGACACCGCCGGGTTGGTGGTCGCGGAGAAGACCTGGCCCATGCCGCCGGTCGCCAGCACCACGGCGCGCGAGCGCACCGACCCCACTCCGTCGCGGGCGCCCTCGCCCATCACGTGCAGCGTGACGCCGGCGGTACGGCCGCCGGCGTCGGTGAGCAGGTCGAGCACGAGGGCGTTCTCCACGAACTCGATGCTCCCCGCGCCCGCGCCGGTTCCCGACGCGCTTCCCGCCGAGGTCCCGGTCGCGGTCTCGGTCCCGGTCGCGGTCTCGGTCCCGGTCGCGGCCGGCGTCCCGGTCCCGGCGTCGGAGGCGTCCTCGTCCTCCTGCGGGACGTGCCCGCCGGCGTCCACCACCGCGGCGATCAGCGCGCGGGAGACCTCGGCGCCGGTCGCGTCGCCGCCCGCGTGGGCGATGCGGCGGCGGTGGTGCCCGCCCTCGCGGGTGAGCAGGATCGACCCGGCCTCGTCGGTGTCGAAGTGGGCGCCGGTCGCGATGAGCCGGCGGACCGCGTCCGGGCCCTCGGTGACCAGGAGGCGCACCGCGTCCTCGTCGCACAGGCCGGCGCCGGCCACCAGGGTGTCGTCCAGGTGCTGCGCCGGGGTGTCGCCCTCGCCGAGCGCGGCGGCGATCCCGCCCTGGGCCCAGCGGGTGGAGCCGTCGTCCAGGTGCGCCTTGGTCACCACGACGACCTTCGCGCCGGCCGCGGCGCAGCGCAGCGCCACGGTCAGCCCGGCCACGCCGGAGCCGACCACGACCACGTCGGCGCCCAGCGACCAGCCGGGGGCCGGGGCGTGCAGGCGTATGCCGGGGAGGTCGGCGGGGCCGGGCGAACCGGCGGGTGAGGTGGTCATTCGGGGGCTCCGAACTCCAGGGGGAGGTTGTCGATCAGCCGGGTGCCGCCGACCTTGGCGGCGACGGCGAGCACGGCCGGGCCGGTGTGGTCCGGCGCGGCCGCGGTGAAGGTGGCGGGGTCGACCAGCGCCAGGTAGTCGAGGCCGACCGGCGGCTCGGCCGAGGCGGCGGCGTCCAGCACGGCGCTGGCCGCGTCGAGCACCGCCCCCGGCCCGCCCGCGGCGGCGTCGCGGCCGGCGAACAGCGCGCGGGACAGCGCCCGGGCCGAGACCCGGTCCGCGTCCGACAGGTAGCGGTTGCGGCTGGACAGCGCCACGCCGTCGTCCTCGCGGACGGTCGGCACGGCGACGATGTCGACCGGGAAGTTCAGGTCGGTGGCCATCCGGCGGACCAGTGCGAGCTGCTGCGCGTCCTTCTGCCCGAAGAACGCGGCCGTGCGGGCCGCCCCGGGCACGGGGGGAAGCGGGTTGGTCAGGTGCAGCAGCTTGGCGACGACGGTGAGCATCCCGTCGAAGTGACCGGGCCGGGACGCGCCCTCGAAGCCCTCCCCCATCGGGCCGGCCGCCAGGCGCACCTGTGGCGGGCCGCCCGGGTACACCTCGTCGGCGCCGGGCGCGAAGACGAGGTCGGCGCCCGCCGCCTCGGCGAGCTTCACGTCCGCCTCCAGGGTGCGCGGGTAGCGGTCGAGGTCCTCGTTGGGGCCGAACTGGAGCGGGTTGACGAAGACGGTGACGGTCACGACGCCGCTGCCGGCGTGCGCGCGGGCGGCGCGGATCAGGGCGGCGTGGCCGTCGTGGAGCGCGCCCATGGTCATGACCACGGCCGTGGCGGGGGCCAGGTCGCGCGCGCGGTGGACGAGTCGGGTCATCGGGTCCCCCCGTCGGCGAGGGCGCCGAGCAGCGCCTCCGCGTATTCGGCCTTGAGCATTCCGTTGGCGAGCGCGCGGTCCGCGGTCGCACGGGCCATCGCCACGTAGGACGCGACGTCCTCCGGCGCGCGGGCGCGCAGCTCGGCCAGGTGGGCGGCGACCGTGCCGGCGTCGCCGCGGGCCACCGGACCGGTGAGGGCGGCGTCGCCGGAGCGCAGCGCGTTGTCGAGCGCTGCCCCGAGCAGCGGGCCGAGCATCCGGCCCGGCTCCTGCACGCCCGCCTGCCGCAGCAGGTCCATCGCCTGGGCGACGAGCGTGACCAGGTGGTTCGCGCCGATCGCGAGGGCCGCGTGGTACAGCGGGCGGGCGGACTCCTCGATCCACTCGGGCTCACCGCCCATCTCGATGACCAGCGCCTCGGCGGCCGTGCGCAGCTCCCCGGGGGCGGTGACGCCGAAGCAGCAGCCGGCCAGGCGCTGCACGTCCACGGGCGTGCCGGTGAAGGTCATCGCGGGGTGCAGCGCGAGCGGCAGCGCCCCGGCGCGCAGCGCGGGCTCCAGCACGTCGGTGCCGTAGCGGCCCGACGCGTGCACCAGCAACTGGCCGGGCCGTACGGCGCCGGTCTCGGCGAGGCCGCGCACCAGCGCGGGCAGGGCGTCGTCGGGGACCGTGAGCAGCACCAGGTCCGCCTGGGCCAGCACCGCGGCGGGCTCCACCAGCGGGACGCCCGGGAGCAGCGCCTCCGCGCGGCGCCGCGACGCGTCCGACACGCCGCTGGCGGCCACCGGGCGGTGCCCCGACAGCGCGAGCGCGGCGGCCAGCACCGGGCCGACGCGGCCCGCACCCACCACCCCCACCGTGAGCCTCGCGGGTTTCTCCTCCACCACGCCTCCCAGCCTCGGCGACCCCTTCTCGTCAACCTTACGCGAACGTCTTCCCCGTGACCCCCCGGGTGCCCCGTCCCGCCGGCCCCGGGGCCACCTGCCCGGTGGGGCCGGTTGCGCCGCTCCCCGGGGCCCCGCGGGGGGCGCCCGGAGGGCCCGGGGGCGGCGGAGCACAATCTGGGGATGGAAACGACGGATCAGCTACGAGCCCGGCGGCGCGCCGCCGTCGCGGCGTGTTCACGCGTCCTGGTGGACGGCCACGACCGCACCCTGCGGGAGTGGTCCGCCCTGCTCGCCGAGGACGCCGAGGCGGCGGGCGTGGATCTGGACGCGCCCGCGGACCTGTACGGCGACGGCGTCGTGGCGGAGTTGGAGACGCGGGTCGCCGCACTGCTCGGCACCGGGGCCGCCGCGTTCTTCCCGACCGGCACCATGGCCCAGCAGGTGGCCCTGCGCACCTGGGCGGGCCGGACCGGGAACCCCACGGTCGCCCTGCACCCGCTGGCGCATCCCGAGATGTACGAGCGGGACGCGCTGCGGACGGTGACCGGACTGCGCACGGTGCACCCGACGCGGGCCGGACGGCTGCCGGACGCGGCCGAGGTCGCCGACCTCGACGAGCCGTTCGGCACGCTGATGCTCGAACTGCCCCTGCGTGAAGCCGGGTTCGTGCTGCCGACCTGGGACGAGCTGGCCGCGACGGTGGCCGCCGCCCGTGAGCGTGACGCGGTCGTGCACTTCGACGGCGCCCGGCTGTGGGAGTGCACGCCGCACTTCGGCCGGGACCTGCCGGAGATCGCCGGGCTCGCCGACAGCGTGTACGTGAGCTTCTACAAGTCCCTCGGCGGCCTGTCGGGCGCCGCGCTCGCCGGCCCGGCGGACTTCGTGGCGGAGGCGAAGGCCTGGCGGCACCGGTACGGCGGCCAGATCGCGCACCAGTTCCCGGCGGCGCTGTCCGCGCTGGCCGCCCTGGAACGGGTGCTGCCGCGGCTGCCGCGCTACGTCGAGCACGCCCGGACCGTGGCCCGGGCCCTGCGCGAGGGACTGGCGGACGCGGGGGTCACGCTGCCGCTGACGCACCCGGCCGAACCGCACACCCACCAGTTCCAGTTGTGGCTGCCGTATCCCGCGGCGGCCCTGGACGACGCCGGGCTGCGGATGGCGGAGGAGACCGGCACCAGCCTCTTCGGCCTGCGCCGCTTCACCGAGCCCGGGCCGCCCGGACTGTCGATGACCGAGGTCACCGTGGCCGAACCCGCCCTCGCCTGGACGGAGTCCGACGTCCGGGCCGCCGCGGCGGAGTTCGCCGCCCGCCTGGGCTGAGCCGGGACCGGCGCCGGACACGCCTGCCGCGCGCCGGGCGCCGGGCCGGCGCCGTACGACCCCCGTGACCGTACGGTGCGCGGCCGGGTCAGCCGGCCACCTTGATCAGCAGCTTGCCGGTGCTCGTCCGCGACTCGACCAGGACGTGTGCCCGCGCCGCCTCCTCAAGGGTGAACTCGGCGCTGACCGGCAGCTCCACCCCGCCCTCGGTGACGGTGTGGAACGCCCGGTCGGCTATGTCGCGCAGCAGCTCCGGATCCGAGGCGGCCAGCCCGAGGATGGAGAAGCCGCCCACCGTCAGGGCGGTCGGCATGACGTCGGCGGGGCCGACCTGCCACGGCTCGTCGCCGCTGGCGTTGCCGAAGGAGACCAGCCGGCCGAACCGCGCGACCACCGCCTTCGTACGGCTGAAGGTCTCGCCGCCGACCGGGTCGAGGGCGATGTCCACGCCGCGGCCGCCGGTCGCCGCCAGCACCTCCCGGTCGAAGGTGTCGGTCGTGAACACCTGGTCGTAGCCGGACTTGAGGGCGTGCTCGGCCTTGTCCAGGCTGGAGACGACCCCGAAGACCGCGCTGGCGCCGCCGGCCCGGGCGAGCTGGCCGGCGACCGTGCCGACCCCGCCGGCCGCGCCCTGCACCAGGACGGTGTCGCCCTCGCGGAGCCGGGCCACCTCGTGCAGCAGGCCGTAGGCGGTCGGCAGCACGCTGGGCAGGGTGGCGGCGGTGCGCAGGTCGATGCCCGCGGGCACCGCGAAGACCGCGGCGGCCGGCGCCTCCACCACGTCGGCGTAGCCGCCGCCGTCGAGGAAGGCCGCGACCTCCTGCCCGGGGGTGAGGCCGCTGACGCCCTCGCCGACCTCGCGGACCAGTCCGGAGACCTCCAGGCCGGGACGGAACGGCAGTTCGGGCACCCGGTAGCCGATCGAACGGGCCAGTATGTCGGCGAAGTTGATCCCCGCGTAGGCGACGTCGACGGTGATCCGGCCCGGGCCGGGGCGGGGTTCGGGCACGTCGGCGAGGGTCAGTACCTCCGGTCCGCCGAACTCCTCGAAGACGATGGCGCGCATGTGGTGCTCCCCCTAGCTCTCCGGCCACCGCGCCGAGGTGATGCCGGCGCGGCGCCGGTGGTCGGTCCTCCGCCGGTTCGGGTGTGCCGGCGGGCCTGTCGGTCGTTACGCATTCTGCCCTGGGAACTCCCTTGTGCAGCCGCGTTGTTCCCGACCTTCACCGGAAGATCACCGGGCGGCGCCGCCACCGCCGGCGCGCACCAGCCCGGACTCGTAGGCGAGCACCACCGCCTGGACCCGGTCGCGCAGTTCGAGCTTGGTGAGGATGCGGCCGACGTGCGTCTTGACGGTCGCCTCGGACAGCACCAGCTTCCTGGCGATCTCGCCGTTGGACAGGCCCTGGGCGACCAGCAGCAGGACCTCGCGCTCGCGGTCGGTGAGGCGGTCGATCGCGGTGGGGCCGGCGGCGGCCTCGGCGGCGTTGGGCAGCATCGGGGTGAAGCGGTCCAGCAGCCGGCGGGTGGTGCTCGGGGCGACCACCGCGTCGCCGCTGTGCACCGCCCTGATCGCGGTCAGCAACTCGTCGGGCGGGACGTCCTTGAGCATGAAGCCGCTGGCGCCGGCCTTGAGGGCGGTGAAGGCGTACTCGTCGAGGTCGAAGGTGGTCAGGATCAGCACGCGGGGCGCGCCCGACTCGGCGCCGGAGGCGCCCTGGGCGGCGCCGCGGTCCGCGCTGCGGTCGCCGCCGCAGATCCGGCGGGTGGCCTCCACCCCGTCCATGCGCGGCATCCGCACGTCCATCAGCACCACGTCGACCCGGGTGTGCCGCAGCACGTCCAGCGCCTCGGCGCCGTCGCCCGCCTCGGCCACGACCTCCATGTCCGGCTGGGCGGCGAGCACCATCCGGAAGCCGGTGCGCAGCAGCGCCTGGTCGTCAACGAGCATGACGCGGATCGCCATCGGTCGGGTCCTTTCGGGGGCGGGTGCGCGGTCGTCGCGGAGTTCGGGGGGCGGAGGTCGGAGATCGGAGGTCGGCGGACTTCGGGGCCGGCAGGCGCGGGGGCAATCGTCCGGGGTCGGCGGCTCGGAAGGGGTCGGAGGATCGGAAGGGGTCGGAGGATCGGCGGGCCTCCCCGGGGCCCGAGAAGGCCGTCAGGGGGCGCCGGAGGGCGCGGCGGCGGCTCGGTGGGAGTCCGGGGCCGGGAGGGCGGCGCGAGCGGTGTACCGGGGCTCCAGGGCGCCTGCCGGGCCGGCCCGGCGCGTCATCCCGCGCCGCGCAGCGGGAGCACCGCGCTGATCCGGAAACCGCCGCCCGGGCGCGGCCCCGCGGTGAGGGTGCCGCCGACCATGCCGATGCGCTCGCGCATGCCGATGAGCCCCTGCCCCAGGCCGTCCCGGCCGCCCTGCGCGTACAGCTCCTGCCGCGCGCCCCGGCCGTCGTCCTCGATGAGCAGGTCGAGCGCGGCGTCGCCGAAGCCGAGCAGCACGCTGGCGCTGGCCCCGTCGCCGCCGTGCTTGCGCACGTTGGTGAGCGCTTCCTGCACGATGCGGTAGGCGGTCAGCTCGACCCCGCTGGACAGCGGGCGGGCCTGCCCGGCCACCTCGAAGCGCACCGGCAGTCCGGCGCCGCGCACCTGGTCGATGAGGTCGGCGAGCTGGTCCACCCCGGGCTGGGGGACGTACTCGCCGCCCGCGTCGTCGCCGGCGCGCAGCAGCCCGAGCAGCCGGCGCATCTCGGCGAGCGCCTGCCGCCCGGTGGTCGAGATGGTGGTGAGCGCCTGCTTGGCCTGGTCCGGCGCGCCGTCCAGCACGTACGCCGCGCCGTCGGCCTGTACGACCATCACCGACACGTTGTGCGCCACCACGTCGTGCAGCTCGCGGGCGATCCGGGCCCGCTCGGCGGCCACCGCGGCCTTCGACTGGGCCTCGCGCTCCCGGTGCAGCCGCGCGGCCCGCTCCTCCAGCTCGGCGTAGTACGCCCGCCGGGTGCGCAGGCGGTCGCCGATCACCCAGGACAGCGCGTAGATCACGGTGAGGAAGAAGGTCTGGAGGAGGGTCGTCCACACCGTGGAGTACTCGCTGTGCGGGGGCCAGCGGAGCATCGACGCCGGGGCCGCGGCCAGGCCGCCGACCAGGGCGAGCCGGGAGGACCAGCGGGCCCCGTTCGACGCGCAGGTGTAGATGATCACCAGGAAGGCGAGGTTGCCCGGGTTGGGCTGCACGTCCAGGGCGAGCTGGAGCAGGCCGACGGCGACCGCGACGAGCAGCAGGCGCTCCGGGGCCCTGCGGCGCAGCGCGACCACCGCGGCCAGGGCGACCGACAGCGGGACGGCGACGATCTGCTGCGGCCGGGGGAGCGAGTCGTCCACGGTGATCCACAGCGCGCACGACACCAGCAGGACGGCAGCCCAGAAGCTGTCGACCCACGTCGGGTGTCGGCGGAAGAAGTCGTAGACGCGCTGCACATAACCCAGCGTAGGCACGGCAACCCGTCGCGGGGTCAGCCCGCAGAGCGATCCCCGCTACTCCGCAAGGTGGACATCCGGTCGGGGTGCCCGGCCCCTGGGGGCACCCCTCGTCCCGGTGGCGGCCGTCGCGCGTCAGGGGGTGGCCCGGGGCGTGCGCGCCGGGCCGGCCCGCGTCAGCCCGCGCGGCGGTGGTTGGGGCGGGAGGTGGCGCGGGAGCGCTTCTCGACGTACATCCGCTGGTCGGCCGAGTGGAGGACCTCCTCCGCGGTCATGCCGCAGCCGGCCCATCCGATGCCGAAGGACGCGCCGACCCGGACGGCGCGGCCGTCCACGCGGATCGGCGGGATGATCGCGTTGCGCAGCCGTACCGTGAGGTCCGACGCGTCGGCGGGGGCGAGCCCGTCCGCGAGGACGACGAACTCGTCGCCGCCGAGCCTGGCAACGGTGTCACCGTCGCGCACCGCCCCGGTCAGGCGCCGCGCCACCTCGATGAGGACGGCGTCGCCGGTGTGGTGCCCGAACCGGTCGTTGATGGACTTGAAGCCGTCGAGGTCGCAGAAGAGCACCGCGAGCCCCTTGCCGGCCCCCTCCTCGTCGGACTCGTCGGGCGCGACGGTGTGGACGTGGGAGTCGAAGGAGAGCGGCGCTGCCAGGTCGTCCGGCCCGTAGCCGTAGCTGAAGGCGAAGCCGTCGCCGCCCTCGGGTTCGGCGGGCAGCCCGGAGGCGCCGGCGGCACCGCGTTCCTGGGGCTGCGCGCACAGCCGGGCGGACAGCCGGGAGCGCAGCTCGGCGCTGTTGGGCAGGCCGGTCAGCGAGTCGTGGCTGGCCCGGTGGGCGAGCTGGAGCTCGCGGCTCTTGCGCTCCTCGATGTCCTCGACGTGGGTGAGCAGGAAGCGCGGGCCGTCGGTCGTGTCGGCGACCACGGAGTTGCGCAGGCTCACCCAGACGTAGCTGCCGTCGCGCCGCGCGAGCCGCAGCTCGGCCCGGCCGCCCTCGGCGGAGGTGCGCAGCAGCACGCCGACGTCCTCGGGGTGCACCAGGTCGGAGAAGGAGTAGCGGCGCATGACGGACGCGGAGCGGCCCAGCAGGCGGCACAGCGCGTCGTTGGCACGCAGCAGCTTGCCGTGCTGGTCGCCGCCCATCTCGGCGATGGCCATGCCGCTGGGCGCGTACTCGAAGGCCTGCCGGAAGCTCTCCTCGCTGGCCCGCAGCGCCTGCTGGTCGCGCTCCAGCCGGACCAGGGCGCGCTGCATGTTCGCCCTCAGCCGGGCGTTGCTGATCGCGATGCCGGACTGGAAGGCGTACATCTGCAGGGCCTCGCAGCCCCAGGGCCCGGGGTGGCGGCCGCTGGTGGGGCGGTCGACGGATATCACCCCGATCAGCTCGCTGCCGACCGCCTGGGAGGCGTACATGGGCGCGTACAGCCGGTCGCCGGGGTGCCACTCGTCGGGGAAGCGCGGCAGCGGGCCCTCGGTGTGCCACTGCGGCACGTCGTCGTCGACGAGCACCCAGCCCTCGGTGTGCGGGATGAAGCGCAGGGTCCCCCACTGCTCGCCCATGGTCAGCCGGCGGTCCCACGAGGTGCGCGAGCCGACCCGCCCGGACAGCAGCGCCTCCCCCGCGGCGCTCCCGGCGAACGCGGCCACCACGAGGTCTCCGTCCGGCCGGACCAGGTTCACCGCGGCCAGTTCGTACCCCAGCCCGCGGACCACGCCGTCGGCGACGGCCTGGAGCGCGTCCGCGAGGCTGCGCGCGGTGTTGAGGTCCGCCACGACCTGGTGGAGCTGACGCAGGGTCGCGAGACGGACATACGGCTCCGACTCGGTGTCCATGCCTAGCGCCCTCCCCACGGGTCGGATGGCAACTCCAGCGAGGTTTCCCATACCCCGGTCGCCGTAGCGACCGCGCCGTAATTCACAGTCTTCCAATTACAACGCAACTGAATCACAGCGAGCTGTGCAGCCGGTACACAGGGTCAACAATTCATACCGCTTGTGACTCAAGTCACACCTCCGGGTGCGCAGTTGGACACGGACCGTGGGCCGGCGGACCTAGGTCCCGCTACCCGCGCGGCATCGGACCGCAGCCCGACGCGGCCGCGCGGCACCGCCCCGTACCGTTGGGAGACGTGCTTCGAACTCCGCCCGGACGGCATCCTGGGACCACCATGGGTCAGACCGCCAGCATCGACGACTTCCGCGCCGCCCTGACACGCCTGTCCGCGGGCGTCGTCCTCGTCACCGCGCACGACCCCGAGGACGGGCCGCGCGGCGAGGACGTCGGCATGACCGCGACGGCGTTCATGTCCGTGTCGCTCGAACCCCCGCTGGTGCTCGTCAGCGTGCGGGTCGGCTCCCGGATGGAGGAACTCCTCGACCGGCAGCCGCGGTGGGCGGTGTCGGTGCTCAGCGAGAGCCAGCGGCACATCGCCGGGCGGTTCGCGATGCGCGGCAGGATCAGCGACCGGCTGCTCTTCGAGGACGTGTCCTACTACCGCGGCGAGGCGTCCGGCGCCCCCGTCCTCGGCGGCGCCCTGGCGATACTCGAGTGCGAGACCGAGCAGAGCGTGGTCGCCGGCGACCACGTGCTCGCGATCGGCAGGGTGATGACCGCGCGCACCCCGAGCGCCGAGGGCGGCCCGCTCACGTACTTCCGCGGCCGGTACCGCTACCTCGCGTGAGCGCGGCCGGACGCCGGGCGCTCAGTCCCAGGCTCCGCCGCGGCCCCGCTTCGTCTGGCCGCGCTGCTTCTTCTCGCGCAGCCGCTTCTCGTTGATCCCCCGGGGTATGCGGGTGGGGCGGCGCGCCTTGGGCGGCGGGGCCGTCGCCTGGCCGAGGAGCGAGGCCATCCGGGCCGCGGCCGTCTCCCGGTTGCGCCACTGCGAGCGGTGCTCCGACGCCCGCACCGTGAGCACCCCGCCCACCAGGCGCCCCGCCAGCCGCTCCAGCGCGCGCTCCCGCCACACCGGCGGCAGGGACTCGGTCGCCGCGAGGTCGAACCGCAGCTCGACCTGGCTGTCGCTGGTGTTCACGTGCTGGCCGCCCGGTCCGGACGAGCGCGAGAAACGCCACATGAGCTCGGCCTCCGGGATGGAGACCGAGCCGCGGATGATCAGTGGCCCGGACATGACTCCATGGTCGCGCGCCCGCCCCCTCCCCGTCACGGGGATTTCCGGCGGGAACGGAACCGTACGAACCCCGCGCCGCGTTCAGACGGGTGACGGTACTTTCGTCCGCAACACCCACGACCACACAAAGGGGACTTCCCATGGCGGTAAGCCTGACCAAGGGCGGCAACGTCTCGCTGACGAAGGAGGCACCCGGCCTGACCGCCGTCACCGTCGGACTCGGCTGGGACGTCCGCACCACCACCGGTACGGACTTCGACCTCGACGCGAGCGCGATCGCCGTGAACGCGACCGGCAAGGTCCACTCGGACGGCTTCTTCGTCTTCTTCAACAACAAGCAGAGCCCCGACCAGACCGTCGTGCACACCGGCGACAACGTCACCGGCGAGGGCGACGGCGACGACGAGCAGATCAACGTCAACCTCGCCGCGCTGCCGGCCGACGTCGACAAGGTCGTCTTCCCGGTGTCGATCTACGACGCGGAGAGCCGCAGCCAGAACTTCGGCCAGGTGCGCAACGCCTACATCCGCGTCCTGAACCAGGCCGGCGGCTCCGAGATCGCGCGCTACGACCTGAGCGAGGACGCCGCCACCGAGACCGCGATGGTCTTCGGCGAGCTGTACCGCAACGGCGCCGAGTGGAAGTTCCGCGCCATCGGCCAGGGGTACGCCTCCGGTCTGGCCGGCATCGCGTCGGACTTCGGCGTCAACCTCTGACGTCCCCGCGGACGGCTCCCCCGCCCGGCACCGGCCGGCGCGGCGGGAGCCGTCGGCATGTGCACCCCGTGCGCACGTGCACCCGTTCGCCCGCAGCGAACACGCCCGGCACCAACCGCGGAACCCGGCCGCGTACCAGGGGAAACGGCCCGCGCCCGCCCCGGTCGGCCCGCAGCCCTTGGGAACTCCTTTACGGTCCGCGCGAGTTCTCGGTACGGAACAGCGACGACCCGTACGACCGCAGCGCGGCCCCGTACCGACACACGCTCAGGAGAGACGCCATGGCACTGTGGGACCGCTTCAAGGAATCCGCCCAGGGCATGCAGACGCAGCTCACGGCGAAGAAGAACGACCTGAAGAGCGGCGCCTTCCGCGACGCCAGCATGGCGATCTGCGCGCTGGTGGCCGCGGCCGACGGCAGCGTGGCGCCCGAGGAGCGGCGCCGGGTGGCCGCGCTCATCGCGGGCAACGACGTCCTGCAGAACTTCCCCGCCGCCGACCTCCAGCGCCGTTTCGAGGACTACCTCAACCGGCTGGCCGCGGACTTCGAGTTCGGCAAGGTGGCCGTGCTCCAGGAGGTGGCCAAGGTGCAGAAGAAGCCCACCGAGGCCCGTGCGGTCATCCAGATCGGTATCGTCATCGGCGGCGCGGACGGCGACTTCGACAAGTCCGAGCAGGGAGTGGTACGCGAGGCGTGCTTCGCGGTGGGCCTCAACCCCGCGGAGTTCGACCTCTGACGCGGGGAGGGCCGGCGGATGCCGGATGAGGAGGACCGGGCGCTCGCGGTGTACGAGGCGCTGCGCCGGCTGGGCAGCGCGGTGGAGGGCGACCTCGGGACGGCGACCGGGCTGGACGCCGAGCAGGCCGGGGCCGCCCTGCGGCGGCTGACCGAGATCGGGCTGGTCGAGGCGCGCGCCGACGGGCACGTCGAGTCGGTGGAACCGGACACGGCGCTGGTGCGCACCCTGGACGCCTACCACCTGGCCACCGAGGACCAGGCCCGCCGGTCCCGGGCCCTGCGCGAGGCCGGCCAGGCCCTCCTCCACGTCTACCGGCCCGCGGTGGAGCGCGTCGCGTCCGAGGTGCAGGTGGAGTACATCCGCGACCGCTGGTCCAAGCACCGGGTGCTCGACGCGCTGACCGCCACCATCCAGCGCACCTGCGACTCGCTGCACCCGGGGCCGATGCCGCCGGTCGACGTGCTGGAGAGTTCGCTGCGGCGGGACGCGCAGCTGGTCAAGCGTGGCGTCCGGCTGCGGGCCATCTACCCGCTGTCCCTCGTGCAGACGTCCAGGTACCTGCACTACCTGCGGGAGGTCGCCGACCTGGGCGTCAGCGTGCGGCTCCTCGACCACGCGCCGTGCGACATCCTGCTGCACGACAACGAGTTGGCCTGCATGCCGTCCGACCCGAACGCGGTCTACGACAACCCCATGCTGCTGGTGCGCAGCACCGCCCTGGTGCAGACGCTCACCGCGATCTTCGACGACTACTGGTTGCGGGCGGTGACGGTGGAGGAGGCGCTGCGCGCCGGTAGCGGAGCCGGGTCGCGGTCCTCCCGGTCCGGGGCTGCGACGGGGTCGGGGTCAGGGGGCGGGTCGGGGGCCGGATCGGGGTCGGGGTCGGGGGCCGGGGCTGGGTCGGGGGCCGGGTCGGGGGCGGGGGCCGGCGCCGGTCGGCGCGCAGAACTCACCATGCAGGAGCGGGTGGTGATCCGGCTGATGGCCGCCGGGCTCGGTGACGAGCAGATCGCCCGCAAGGTGGGGGTGCACCGCCGCACCGTGCAGCGGGTGATCGCGAAACTCATGGACCGGCTGGACGCGGGCAGCCGTTTCGAGGCGGGCCTGAAACTCGCCCAGGACCCGAACCTGATGGGGGTGCTCGCGCCGAACCGGGTGCGCCCGCCCGCGGCGCGGACGGGCCGCCCGCCGTCCTGAGCGCGACGGTGGCGCGCGCGTGCGGGGCCGCGGCCTGCGCGTCCGTGTCCGTACCCGCCCCTCGTACCCGTACACACGCGCGTGCCTCGTGGGTGCGTGCGGGACCGTGCGGGTTTCCGCTCGTCCCCGCGCAGTGGACGCGCGGGGACGAGCGGTGCGGGACCGTCGGGCCGGAAGGCCCCGCCTGACGGCCACCGAGGATTCCCCCCCGGGAGGCCGGGCGAGCAGACCGGCCTGATCCTCGGCGGCACATGGCCGCAGTGATACGGGGACACCGCGGCCGGCGGCGCGCTGGGCGCCTGGGCGGCTTCGCGGACGGGGAGTCACGCCGCGAAGTGCCGTGCTGAATTGATATCCGAACAGGCGGTGCGGTGCCTAGCGCCCTTTTCCCGCAGCCGACCCGGACACACGTCCCCAACCCCACCACGACCTGGGAATTCACCCGTCCGCAGGCAGGGTTGTCCAAAAAGCGACACGTACCAATATGGACACCCGAACCCCTCCGCCCGACGGTGCCGTGGCGGCCGTGCGGTGCAGTGGCAGCGGTGCGGCGCCGGCGGCACACCTACGCGGCGGCGGGCACGTACGTCGCGGGGTTGCAGTACGGCAGCGGGTCGATCGCACGACCCGTGCAGAACCGTGCGATGAGATCGCCGAGTTCGTCGCTGCGCTCCACCGGGAGGAGGTGGTCGGCGTCCTTGACCGTGGTGAACCACGCCCCCGCGAGGCAGCGCGCGGTGGCCAGCCCCACGGCGGGCGGTGTGAGCGTGTCGTGCTCGCCGGTGAGCACCAGCGCGGGCACCCGGGGCGCCGGCAGCGGGACGTACCAGTCGTGGGCCAGCAGACGGCGGTTGTGCTCCACGTCCATCCGCACCTGCTCGACGCTGCGCTCGGCGAACTGCCGGTACAGCAGCCGGGACACGGCCGCGTACCGCCGCACGCTCCCGGTCCCCGGCGGGGACATGAAGCGGTCCACCAGTTCGCGCGCGATGTCGTCGCCGCGGCCCTCGGCGAGCATCGCCATCCAGCGCGGCACGCAGTCGGTGTAGTCCTGCGGCAGGTCCCTGGTCATGCCGACGAGCATCAGCCGCTCCACCCGCTCGGGGTGGCGCTGGGCGAAGCGCAGCCCGATCGCGCCGCCGAAGCAGGCGCCGAGCAGGTTCACCCGGGTCATGCCGAGGTCGTCGAGGGTGTCGCGCACGGCTTCGGCGAGGAAGTCGATGCCGAGCCGGGCCGGCAGGAAGGCGGCGCCGCCGTAGCCGGGCAGGTCCACGGTGACCACGTGGCCCAGCGGGAGCAGCGCGCGCTCGTGCCGGGTCCAGGACAGCCGGTCCTGGGACGAGCCGCCGAGGATGAGGAAGGGCTCGGTGCGGGGGTCCTCGCACCAGGCGACGCGGGAGACGAAGCGGTAGCCGCCGGAGCTGAGTTCGCGTTCCTCGATACCGGTCCCGCTTCGGGCGCCGGTGCCGGTGCCGGGTCGGGCGGGACCCGAGGGGCGGGGCAGCGCGGCCCAGTGCGTAGGGATAGTCATACCGGGACACTCCTGGTTTTTCCGGGCAGGGAGAACTGCATCCCTATCACGACCAGGTGCGGTCGG
The DNA here is from genome assembly GCF_016756395.1 of Streptomyces sp. SN-593. Taxonomy (NCBI): domain Bacteria; kingdom Bacillati; phylum Actinomycetota; class Actinomycetes; order Kitasatosporales; family Streptomycetaceae; genus Actinacidiphila; species Actinacidiphila reveromycinica. The sequence goes on along the minus strand of NZ_AP018365.1, from coordinate 4,972,285 downwards.
GCGCGCGCGGAAGGCCGCGGCGGGGGTGGTCCGGCGTGGCGGCGCCGCGATCGGGCGAGAGCCGCGCGGAAACGCCCCCGCGCATCCCGGCCGGTCGGACGGGACGTGCGGGGGCGCGGTTCGCCGTTCAGCAGGACGGCGCCGTACGGGTGTTGCGGCTCAGCTCGGCAGCTTCCAGTTCTGCGCGGCCGAACCGTTGCAGGTGTACAGCTGGAGTTGGGTGCCGTTGGTGGTGGACGAGTTCGGGTCGTCGAGGCACAGCTTGGACTCCGGGTTGACCAGCGATCCGTTGGAGCCGGCGGTCCACTGCTGGGCGCCGCTGCCGTTGCAGGTCCACAGCTGGATCAGCGTGCCGTTGGTGGTGCCGCTGTGGTCCGCGTCCAGGCACTTGCCGAGGGTGCGCAGGGTCCCGTCGGAGGCGACGATCCAGTCCTGCGCGTAGGTGCCGTCGCAGCCCCAGATCTGGACGTGGGTGCCGTCGGCGGTGCCGGAGGTCGCGTCGTCGATGCACAGGTTCGAGGCGACTCCGGAGACGACCGCGCCGATCTTCGGCGAGGCCGGTGCGGTGGTGTCACCGGCGTAGGACGGCGGGGCCGCGGACGCGGCGGTCGCCCAGGAGGTGTTGGCGGAGGTGCCCAGCGTGTAGTCGAGCGTGCCGCCGGCGGTGATCGCGGTGGTCGGGGCGTAGGCGTTGTTCCAGGCCGCCCCGTTCCACGCCGCGGACTGGACGTAGGGGGCGTTGTCGGCGGCGCCGTTGCCGTTGATCGTGAGCGTCTTGCCCGAGGGCAGGGTGACCACGGCCTGGGTGAACAGCGGCGAGCCGAGGGCGAGGTCGGACGTGCCCGGGGTCTCCGGGAACATGCCGAGCGCCGACCAGACGTACCAGGCGCTCATCGCGCCGAGGTCGTCGTTGCCGTCGGCGAGACCGGCCGGGGTGTTCGACCAGATCTGGTCCTGGATCGCCCGCACCGTGCCCTGCGTCTTGTAGGGCGCTCCGGTGTAGTCGTACTCCCACGGCAGTTCGATGCTGGGTTCGTTGCCGACCCAGGCGTAGCCGTTGGCGCCGGTGAAGCTGCGCAGCGTGGTGTCGAGGTAGTCGTTCATCGCGCCGTTGCCGCCCTTGGCCTTGGCGAGGCCGCCGACGTCGAAGGGCACCATGCCGGTGTAGATCCAGGAGTCGGCCTCCACCATGTCGGTGCCGCTGGTGGGGTCGAAGCCGCCGGTCCACGAGCCGTTCGCGTTGCGCGGCTCGACGAACCCGGACGCCGGGTTCAGCACGTTGCGCCAGTCCTGCGCGCGGTTGGCGTACGTCTTCTGGTTGCCGGAGTCGCCGAGCGCGCCGGCGAGGGCGGAGAGCGCGAAGTCGGCGGTGTTGTACTCCAGCGTGGTGGCGACGGGGCCGTAGAAGTTGCAGCAGCCGTAGCTGCCGTCGTGCGGCATGTACCCGGGCGAGCCGAGGTAGTTCAGGCCCGGCCGGTCGTTGTTGGTCTTGCTGGCCTGCGCGACCAGGTCGGTCAGCGCGGTGGAGGTGTCGAACTGCGTGGCGCCGAAGGCGTGGTAGTCCGCGATGATCGCGGCCGCGGGGTCGCCGACCATCACGTAGGACTCGCCGTTGTCCTCGGACCACTTGGGGAAGATCCCGGTCTGGGTGTAGTCGTCGACCATGGACTGCGCGGTGTCCGACGCGGCCTTCGGGTCGATCAGCGCTTCGAGCTGGGCCTGCGAACGGTAGATGTCCCAGCCGGAGTAGTTGGCGTACGCCGCGCTGTGGCCGGCGTCCACGGTGTGCGTCTTGCCGTCGAAGCCGTAGTACTGGCCGTTGGTGTCGCTGGTCACGTTCGGGTGCAGCAACGAGTGGTAGAGCGAGGTGTAGAAGGTCTGCTGCTGGGCGGCGGTGCCGCCGGCGATCTGCACCTTGCCCAGCTCGCTGTTCCAGGCGTTCTGCGCGGCGGTGCGGGTCGCGTTGAAGTCCCAGCCGCTGTTCTCCGCCGTGCGGTTCGCGGTCGCGTTGGCGACGGACACGTACGAGATGCCCACCTTGGCCTGCACGACCGGGTTGGACGTGGTGTTGAAGGTGACGTAGCCGTTCGACGCGGACGCGTCCGGCGACGCGGACGAGGTCGCCGCCTTCGGCGCCTTGCCGTGCAGCACCGGCTCGTTCGGCTTCTCCGCGGCGTTCTTGGACGCCGTGCCCGACGTCGCGGGGGTGCTGGCCGTCGCCTTCACCGCCGAACTGCCCTCCGAGGCGAACGGCTGGTCGAAGACCATGTCGAAGTACACGGTGTAGGTGTTGCCCGCGCCGCAGAAGTGGCCGCTGGTCACCTGCCCGCTCACCTCGGTGCTCGACACCTTGGTGAACTGCGTCGCGGAGTCGCCGTTCTGGCTTCCGGTCAGCTTGAAGACCAGGTTCGACTGGGTGCTGGACGGGAAGGTGAACCGCGCCATCCCGCTGCGGGTGGTCGTGGTCAGCTCGGTGGTGACCTGGTTGTTGAGCGTGACCTTGTACGACCCCGCGGACGCCGACTCGTTGGCGTGGGAGAACGCGTCCGTCGCCCCGGTGTTCACCGCGCCCACGGTGGGCAGCACCGGGATGTCACCGGCCGCGCCGCACCCGGGCCCGGCGATATGGGTCAGGCTGAAACCGGTGATCGACGAGTCGTTGTACTCGTAACCACCCCCGGCCGGACGTGACGGCGTGTCCGGGCTCCACTGCACCATGCCGAACGGCACGTCCGCGCCCGGGAAGTCGTCGGCCTGGTTCGAGGTCCCGATCAACGGGTTGACCAGCGTGGCCGGCGACGTCACCAGCGCGGCCTTCCCGGCCGCCGACGCAGGGGCACACATCCCGGCCACGGCCAACGCCGCAGCCGCGAGCACGCCGATCGCGGCGGCTCCCGGTGGTCTCGACAGTCGTGTCATCGCGGGTTTTTCTCCTCTGTTCGTGAGTTCGACAGCGTTGTCTGCTTCACGGGAGCGCGACTCCGGAGTGGTGAGCGAGGTACGACAACGTTGTCCAGCCATGCGGAGATGGAACGCGTACTGATGCGAGTGCGTACATGGGGGGACTCCGGGGCTCTGGGGCGCCCTAAGGACGCCGACGAGAGGAGAGCGCTCTCGGCGAAGTTAGCTATGCGGCAGGAACACGTCAATGACGCGCGCAAGCGGTCGGACCAATGAGGCACCGCTCGTTCCGTAGGAGATCCAGCGAGGCAGGCCCCCACCGGCGGCGGGCACCCAACGGCGCGACATCCGCCCACAGTTCGACAACGGTAGAGGCCCATGTGACGGTTGAGGGTGCCAGGGCGAGCCACGCGGACGGCGGGCAGCCGTCATCCGATGTCTGGGTGGCCGTAGCCGGGTTCATGGGCCGGGCGCCGGGGCCGAGGCCGGGCCGGGCGCCGGGCCGGGGGCGTGGTGCCCGGGGGCGGGGTGGGGGCGGGGGGAGCGGCCGACCGTGGGCGGGGGCGGTGCGGCGAAGGGAGCCGAAGCGTGCCGCCGCCGGGAAGACGGGGCTCGGGCGGGGTAGCGGCAACGGCAACGGCAACGGCAACGGCAACGGCAACGAACTATGCGGGCAGGGGACCGTGCGGGCAACCGCACCGTGCACGCACTGCGACCGCCACCCGACGAACTCAGTGGACCCGTCCGATATGCCCCGTACGCATGGCCAGTCGAACGTCGACCCGTATGGGCCGTGGCGCGACGGCCGCACGGGCCCAGGGCAGCACCTCACGTGCCAACTCCCGCGTGACGGTCCCCGGATCCGCTCCCGGACTCAGGCGCATCAGTACCTCGGCGTCGATACGGTTTCGCCGGACGCTCAGCCGTACCCGGGCACGGGCCACACCGGGTATGTCGGCGTGCCCGGCGATCGCCTGAGCCAATGCGCGGGTACGGACGCGCACCGCCCCTCCTGACAGCGGCAGTTCTCTGGCGCGGCCCCTTCGCACTTGCCCGGCCAAACCGATCAGTGCCGTTATCAGAGCGACAGCAGCCACCGCGACCACCACCGGCGTCCACCAACCGTGTGCGCGCATCCTGGCCAGATCCGCAGGTCCCACCAGCACCGTGTGTGCAATGGGCGGGTGCCACCAGCGAGGAAGACGATGCCGAACCGATGGGGCGGCAGACGCAAGCCACCCACCACCAGCCATCAGCGCCAGACCGAGCAGCGCCAAGACCGCACGGTTCACCACGCTACGCGTCCGATCCATCTCCCTTCCCCTCCTCACCTGGGTCGACCGCCGACTGAACAGGTCGCCAATGCGGTGCGGCACGGACCGCACAGCGCAACCGAGGTGAGTGAACCAACTTCATGCCTCGGAGTGCCCGCTCGGCTGCCGCGCTGACTGACGCCCGGCCCTCCTCCCGGTCGCCGAACGCTACCTGCGCGTGGACCCGTACACGACGGCGGCCCACCGTCGCGCGCGGGCCGGCTATCCCCGGGACGTCCGCGACGGCATCACACACCACGTACGCGACGGTGCGGCGTTCCACGGTGGCGCGCAGAGACAGCGGTGTCTGCGAGGCTATTCCGACATTTGAGCCAGGGTCGGACCAAGAGCTGGCACCAAGGGCACCTTCACCGCTACCCGGCGCCACGCGTCCGAACGGTCCCAGGTCCATGGTCAGCAGCCCGCGGCGTCCAGGCGTGAGCGCGAGGCACAGCAACCAGATCCCCACCAGCGCCGCGACGAGGCCAGCGAGCGTCACCGCATGCTGCCCTGGTCCGTGGCGCTCCAACGCGTCCAGTAGCCGCACCCTCCATGGGGCCGGAGCACGCCCGGTCGCATGGACGGCAACCACATCGGCCAGCAGCAGCGCGACGCAGATCGAGCCCACCAGCATCACCGCAGCCATCGGCAGGCGCCGCGCGACCCACACCCGACGGCCAGGCCGACGAAGCTGTACCTTCGGTGCCGACGATCTCTGCACCGAACGCCAGCCGCTACCCCCTATCGCTTTGTCCGCTGTCGAATTACGTGCTTCCGAACCACCGTGAGCAGCTGCATATTCGGGCGCCCTGCTGGGGGGATCGGGACCGTCAATCCCAGCTGCAAGTTCTCGTGCACCCGCAGTGGATTTGTCCTCACCGGGCGGCCCGGTCCGATCGCGGGGCACACCAAGCGCATGCCCATCCGGACTTCGGGGTCTCTCGGGCAGTCCTGGTGCATCTGCTCGCCCTTCCTGGCTCGGCGCGGCGCCTGGCCGGACGTCCCGGACGCCAATCGCATCCTGGCGGGCTCGGGAGAGGCGCTCCTCCCTATCCCTATCTCTAGCCAGAGGCAGGGCGGCAATGAGTACACGCGGTGGCCTCACCGTCAGTCCCGTCAACTCCCCGGCACGGCTGACGATGTGGTCCTTGACGGCGTCGCCGGCGTTCTCGAGTTCTAGCGGATAGGGCACGCTGACCGAAACCGCCACCGATACACGAGAGCCCCGCACGGTCGAGGAGGCGCGGCAGACGTCAACCTGACGTCCGGGTAGGGCCTCGGTGGCGGCACGCTCGACAATGCGGCGCACCACCCGGTCGGCAATGACGGTCGCGCCACGCTCAGCCGCCGCGGTCACCTTCGACTCCTACTGCTCGTGTTGAGGATTTCGCGCCAATCGACGTCCCCCTCCACCAGCCGGCCGCCAGCGAACCCCACCGCACCGAGAGCCGCCACAAGGACGAACGCCCCGAATCCTCCGAACCACCCGGCGAACGCCAGTGCCATGCCCACCAGCATTCCGACCACTGCTCTGCTCATTTCTTCACCTCACCCGACGTACCGACACTGGAAAGGATGTGGAGCCGGATCGCGGACCGGACCAGGGCGTGGCCCATCGAACTGCCAGGCATCGCCTGGCCCAGGATTCAGGCTGACCTCAACTTGTCCGCGCGGGCTTGGGGACCGCCGTGCCGAGTCGATATCACTCCACACGCGCATCCGATGTCGGCTCTTCGCCATCCAGCAGATGCACGTCGTTGACTGCGACGTTGACCTCGACGACCTCCAGGCCGGTGACGCGCTCCACGGCCACGATGACGTTCTCGCGGACGTCACGGGCGACGTCGGCGATGGGAACGCCGTACTCGACGATGAGGTCCAGATCCACCGCCGCCTGGCGCTCACCGACCTCGACCTTCACGCCACGCCCGACGTTCGGCCGGGACCCGGGCACGCGATCACGAACAGCCCCGATCGTGCGGGACAGGCCACCGCCCATGTCATAGACACCCGGAATCTCGCGCGCGGCCATGCCCGCGATCTTGACGACGACCACGTCGGCGATGGACGTCTTTCCCCTGTTGGCGGCCGGCTCGCTCACGCCGACCCTGCCGCCGCTGACCGTCGTGGCACCCTCACCGGACCTCGCGGAGCCCTCAACTGCCTTGCGTGCGGGCGCCTCGACCTGCTGTGCCGTCATCGCTGCCTCCTTCGTGCGTTGCCATCGCGTGCGGTTACTTGGTTGGACCCTGCTGACAGCACTTCGTCACGCATCCGCGGTGGAGATTTTTTTCGCGTTGATCTGCCCTGTCGGCGTGACATCCGACGGCTTCGCGTGTCGAAGACAATGAGCGAACGAAAGGAGCCGCCGCGTGTCGGGGTACCGCAAAATCACCAGGCCGGGCAGCGCAAACACCGGCAGCACAGCGCCGCCCGGCGCCACTGAGACTGTCGCCGCGCCTACGGCCACACCGTCGTCGGCAAGACCGTCGGTGCATCCACGGGAACATCCGCCGACTCATCCGCCGTCGTCCGAAACGCCGGCCGACGAATTGCCGGCCGACGAATTGCTGGCCGTCCGCGCCGGAGAAGGCGACGAAGACGCCTTCTCCGCACTGGTACAGCGGCACGCCGCACCGCTGCTGCAACTCGCAGAACGACTGCTCGGAAACCGCGCGGAGGCCGAGGACGCCGTTCAGGACGGCTTTGTCAGCGCATGGCGCCGACTGCCGGAGTTCCGAGGCGAAGCCCGGTTCAACACGTGGATGTACCGCATCGTCACCAACCGCTGTCTGAATGTCCTCCGGGCGCGCCGCCCCGTCGTTCCGCTGGACGGCGCCCCTGAACTGCCGGCGCCCGACCATCAGACCTCACCCGAGCGCGTGACCGAGTCGAGGGCCGCGACGCAGGCCCTCGCCCAGGCGATGACCCTGCTCTCACCCGAGCAGCGGGCCTGCTGGGTGCTCAGAGAGTTGAACGGACAGACGTACGAGGAGATCGCCGAACTGGTCGGGATCAGCCCGCAAGCGGTTCGCGGCCGCATCTTCCGTGCACGACGCGGCCTGACGGAGGCGATGGGCGCATGGCGATGACCAACAACCCGGGAACCGGCAGCAGCCGGCCAGGCCAGGCACCGGAGCCGCTTCCCGAGGACGAGCAACTGCTCTGTGGCCGGATGCTCTCCGAGGTGTGGGAGTCTCAGGACAACGGGGAGAGCGACGCACACACGGCGCTGTGCCCCCACTGCTCAGCGGCACTGTCGGATCTTGATCTGCTCGGAGACGCGATCCAGCAGCTGCGCTCCGACACCCCTCCGCCGCTGGACACCACCTCCCTCGCCGAGCGTGTCATGGACGTGGTCCGACTGGAGCTGCGGCCCGGCCGTACTCTCCCTCTCGGCGAGCCCGAGGAGGACGCGTGGATCACCGAGGCAACCGCCGCCCGGGTGCTCCGCGCCGCAGCGGAATCACTGCCCGGCGTGCAGGCCGGTTCGTGCCGTATTGCGCCCTCGCTGGACGCGTTCACCGGTCCGGCCGCACGCACCCGCACCGGACCGCAGACCGGCCGGGAGCCGGTTCGGGTGCATCTGGAGGTGACCTTCCCGTTCGCTCCCGACCTCGACGAACTCGCGGATCAGGTGCGTCGGGAGGTGTTCGAGGCCGCTGATCAGCAATTGGGCATGCCCGTGGCGACGGTCGACGTGCGCCTCACCGATCTCCTCGGCGAGGTACCCAGCGAAGGACGGACCCGATGAACCAGCATGCCGCCGGCGAGGCCCTCGCCGCGCAAGTCGCCGCCGCCGTCCGCCAAGTGCCTGGGGTGGCCTTCCTCAAGCCGAGTCTGCATGGGCTACTGCGAGCGTCCATACGATCGGTGCCGCTCGGATCGCCGGGTCGGCCGACCGAGGGTGTTCGCCTTGTCCGGGGTCCGGGTCCCGAACCGTGGGCGGTGAGCATCCACGTCGTCGCCAGCCGCGGCCACCGCGCGCTGGACGTCGCCCGAGCGATACGGGAAGCCGCCACGACGGCTCTGATGGTGGCGTTCCCGGACGACAAGTCTCAGCCGGTCAGCGTCACGGTCACCATCAGCGGGATCGTCTGACGGGATGGCCCCGAGCCTCGTTCGGCCTCGCCCAGGGCCCAGACGAGGCGGACCGCAACCGGATCGAATCCCGGGTTCGAGTCGGGACGAGTTCGGGTCCGGCGCTGGGAGGGGCCGGGCCGGAAGAAGACAGGCTCATCCGTCCGCTGCCAGGTCCGGCGAAGATCGTGACGGCGGCGGGATCAGCCCAACAGGAGCGAAGTGGGCTGCGCCGAGAGCGCCTGATCCAGCACGAGGGACGCGGCTCCCACAGCCGCGACGTTCTCACCGAGGGTGGTGGTGATGACCGCCGTCGGGTGCGTGGCCTTCACGAACGGGGACCGCGCGACCATCGGCTCGATGACGGGAAGAAGATGATGGGCCAGCACCTGCCAGGTCGTGCCACCGAAGACGATGGTGTCGACGTCGAGGAGCGTGGCGGCGGCACACACACCGCGGCCGATGCGCACCGCCAAGCGGTCGATCAGGTCCTTGGCAGCGGCATCCCCCTCGGTGACCAGAGTGGCCAACCGCTCCACCCCGCGCGGGGCGTCGGCTGGATCCAGCACGGTGAACTCGGCACCGAGTACGCCGAGCGCGATCGCCTCGTCGACGAGGGTCCGGATCGAGCAGCCCGCACCGAGGCCGCCGACCTCGCCCGCGTTGCCGGAGACGCCGCGGAGCACCGTGTCCTGCACCACCAGTCCCATGCCCGAGCCGGTACCGAAGTAGAAGAACAGGAGGTTGTGACTCGCGGTGGCGGCGCCGGCCCAGCGCTCGGCGACGACAGCGGCGGTGACGTCCTTGTCGAGGAGGACCGGGTGACCGGTGGCCTCGCTGAGCCGGTCACGCAGGGGGTAGCTGCCCCACCCCTGGAGTTCGGGAGGGTCGAGGACCTGGCCTGCCGCATTGTCGAGGGGGCCGGGCGCAGCGATGCCGAGTCCCAGCAGGCGTTCGGCGTCGATACCGGCGCTGTCGATCAGGGTGGCCACGGACTCGGCCATGTCCGCCACGATCTGGTCAGAGCCTCCACCTCGCGGTGTGCGCTCGCTGTAGTGCGCCACCACCGTGCCGAGCAGGTCCACCAGAACGTAGGTGATGATCGCCGGGTCGAGGTGTACCCCCACCGCGTAGCGGGCGGTGGGGACGACTTCGAGGAGGGTGCGCGGCTTGCCCGGGCCGGAGCTCTGCTTGCCGGATTCGCGGGCCACGCCCTGGTCGAGCAGGCGGCGGGTGATGTTCGAGACGGTCTGGGCGGACAGCCCGGTGGCCTGGGCGAGTTCGACCCGGCTCAGACCGGAAGGGTGGCGGCGGATGGCGTCGAGGACGACGGACTCGTTGTAGTCGCCCATGCGCGGCAGGTTGGTTCCGCGTCGGATCGGCGGTCTGTCACCGCCGCTGTCGATGGTCGCCAACTGTGCCTCTCCCAGCCTGGGACGACGGACGCGGCATGGGACCGCCGCCTCTTCGACGGCCTTGATTGCTGGCATGGTACGCCACCGGGTGGCGCGGGAGGCCGAGGTGGCCGGGCCGCCGTCCGGTCCTCACCTCCCTGGTCGGCGGCCGGTGTCGCCCTGTCGGTTCCGAACCGGAGTCGCTCCGCGCAGTGGTCGTGGTCAGGCGCGCGGGACGCGCAGTGTCACCATCTGGAAGGGCCGCAGAGTGAGGGCCACTCCGTCGTGCGAGCGGTCGGGGAGGTCGGTGTCCGCGAGCGGACGCTCCAGCAGGTCGGTGAGGACAGCGCGGTCGGCGAGGAAGCCGTCGATCCTGAGCGTGGCACGGGTGCGGCCGCCGCTGCTCTCGTAGAGACGGACGACGAGGTCGCCGCTGCGGTCGTCGGCGAGTTTCACCGCGCTCACCACGACGGCGTCATCGTCCACGGTCACCAAGGTGGCCACGGCGTTCGTGCCGGGCACCCGGCGCTCGGGGAGGTTCGCCCGGAAGCCCTCACGGACGGCGTCGCCGATCACGGCACCCGGCACCAGCGCGTGCCGGAAGCGGTGGACCCCCTGGTCGGTCTCGGGATCGGGGAAGCGCGGAGCCCGCAGCAGCGACGCGCGCACGGTGGTCGTCGTCCCCGTGTCGGCTCCGGCGCGCACCGAACGGGTGACGTCGTGGCCGTAGGTGGAGTCGTTGACGAGGGCGATGCCCCAGCCGGGCTCGTCGAGGTGGACGAAGCGGTGGTTGCACGCCTCGAACTTGGCCCACTCCCAGCTGGTGTTCTGGTGGGTGGGGCGGTAGACGTGGCCGAACTGGGTCTCGGAGGCGTACCGGTCGGCGCGGACGTCCAACGGGAAGGCGAGTTTCAGGAAGCGTTCCGTCTCGTGCCAGTCGACCTCGGTGTCGATGTCGATCCGCTTGGCGTCGGCCGGCAGCGACAGCAGTTGGACGACACGGGAGGCACCGAAGGCCCGTTCGATGCGTACCGCGGAGCCGTCAACGCGGAGGTCCGTGATGTCGGTGAGGTCGGTGCCGACGTTGCGGTAGAAGGCGTCGACGTCCCACGCGTCCCACTGGTTGGGCAGGTCGGGGTGCAGCTGGAGCAGGTTGCCCGCCTGCCCCGGGGCGATGGCCTCCCGGGCGGCGGCGATGTCGTACGCCGACACCATGAGGCCGCGCCCGTCGATCTCGACCCGCAGCAGGCCGTTGTCCAGGACGTAGCCGCCGCCCGCACGGGACACGGGGGACGCCTGCGCCGCTGCGGAGGTGCTGAGCGCCGCACCGCCGGACGGTACGCCCCCGCGTCCGTGCGGGGCGGAGTTGAACACCACCTCGCCGCTGCCTGCCACCGAGTCGCCGCCGTCGGCGCTCCGCGCCCCGGCGAGAGCCTGCTGCGCCTGCGCGATGATCGCCTCGAGTTCCCCCGTGACCCGCGCGTAGGTCCGGCGTGCCTCGCTGTGCACCCACGCGATCGAGGAGCCGGGAAGGATGTCGTGGAACTGGTGGAGCAGCACCGTCTTCCAGAGCCGGTCCAGTTCCTCGTGGGGGTACGGCGCGCCGGTGCGCACAGCAGCGGTCGTGGCCCACAGTTCGGCCTCGTAGAGCAGGTGCTCGCTGCGCCGGTTGCCGCGTTTGGTCTGCGCCTGGCTGGTCAGCGTGGCGCGGTGCAGCTCCAGGTACAACTCACCGACCCACACGGGCGGGTCCGGGTACTCGGCCTCCGCCTTCGCGAAGAAGGCCGCGGGTGCCTCCCACTCCACGGTCGCCGAGCCTTCGAGGCTGCGCATCCGTGCGGCCTTGGCGACCATCTCGCGGGTGGTGCCGCCGCCTCCGTCACCGTAGCCGGTCGGCGCGAGGGAGCGGCTGGCGACGCCCTTCTCCTTGAAGTTGCGGGCCGCGTGTGCGATCTGGCCGCCCGACATCTCGCAGTTGTAGCTGTCGACGGGCGGGAAGTGGGTGAAGACCCGCGAGCCGTCGATCCCCTCCCAGGTGAAGGTGTGGTGCGGGAAGGTGTTGGTCCGGCTCCAGGAGATCTTCTGGGTGAGCAGCCACTTGGAGCCCGCGGCCTTGATGATCTGCGGGAGGCCGGCGGCGAAGCCGAAGGTGTCGGGGAGCCAGACCTCCTCGTTCTCCACACCGAACTCGTCGATGAAGAAGCGCTTGCCGTGCACGAACTGGCGGGCCATCGCCTCGGACCCGGGCATGTTGGTGTCGGACTCCACCCACATCCCGCCGGCAGGGACGAACCGTCCGTCCGCCACCGCCTGCTTGACCCGCGCGTACACCTCGGGCCGGTGCTCCTTGATCCACGCGAACTGCTGCGCCTGCGACATCGTGAACACGAAGTCGGGGTCGTCGTCGAGCAGCGCCGTCATGTTGGAGGCGGTGCGGGCGACCTTCCGCACCGTCTCCCGCAGCGGCCACAGCCACGCCGAGTCGATGTGGGCGTGGCCCACCGCGCTGATCCGGTGCGCGGCCGGAACCGCGGGCGCGGCGAGCACGCTCGCCAGTTCGTCCCGCGCGGCCTGGGCGGTGGCGTTGACATTCTGCAGGTCCACGGCGTCCAGGGCCCGGCTGACCGCGCGCAGGATCTCCCAGCGGCGCGCCCCCTCGACGGGCAGCTCCGCCATCAGCTCGCCGAGCACCTCCAGGTCCAGCACCAGGTTCCACACGGTCTCGTCGAAGACCGCCAGCACCATGGACCCGAGGACGTACTGGGGCGCGTCACCGGCGGTCGCGCGGTCGCCGAGCAGCGTGGGCTGGAAGGGCACCTCACCGTCGATGTCCGGGTTCGAGGCGGCTTCGATGTGCCAGCGGACCTGCTCGCCGCCGGTGGCCGGCGAGGCCACGCGGACGGCGGAGTTGCGCGGGTGGAGCCCCTTCACCGGGGTGCCGTCGGGCCGGTAGACGAGGCCCTCGCACTGGAAGCCGGGGCTGCGCCGGGTGAAGCCGAGGTCGAGCACCGCCTCGACGGTGCGCCCGGCCCACTCCTCGGGCACCGTTCCGCTGACCTTGAACCAACTGGTGCCCCAGGGTGTACCCCAGGGGGTGCCTGCGGAGATGGGCCGGGTCGGCGCCGACAACCCCTCCGCCACCGGAACGGGCTCACCGGACGTGGACCAGATCTCCACGGTCAGCGGCACCGTCTGGGGGTGGATCGCCGGGCGGATGCGCTCCCGCAGGACGCGCTCCAAGCGTGCCTCGACCAGTTTGCGGTCGTCATGCATGAGGACGGTCTCCTGATAGCTGGGTTCGAGGGGGCGGGACGGAGTCGGTGGACGACCGGCTGCGACGGCCTGGCCCGGACGCTCGATCCGTGCCCTGCGGCCGCCGGCACGAATCCGCCGGAGGCCCGGCTCGACCGGAAGCGCGCCGCGCCCGTCCTGACCGGCGGAGACCGGGCCCGCCGTACGGCAGGAGCTGGTGTGGTGCCGTTCGAAGCTACGAATCGCCGAGTAAGTTTGTCAATACGTTTTAAGAACCCCGCGGCCGTGCTCTCACACCCCCGCCGGCGCTCCGGCCCGTGAAGCGCTACGCACCGACCTACTCACGGCAAGCGCACCGACCGGGGACCCCGATCGGGCCCCCGTCGGAAATACCCGTCGGGCCGCTGCCGACCGACCGGCCAGCTATGACGGAGACGAAGGGCGCGCTGCTGGCGACCGCGTCGTGGCCGACGAGTCGGCGCCGACGGGGCGTGTCCGGGTGACCTGCACGGTGGAGCGACGTCGCCGACGGGATGTTCAGCGCCACCGAGTCGCACCACGCTGCGATCGAGGCGATCCGGGCCTGCGTCGCGCGGATGCTGGACCTGCTCACCCGGTCAGTGGGGCCGCTCGACCTGGGCGACATCGCCGCCCGCGCCGCGGCCGTCTCAAAGAGCTGGCCAGGTGGCGGCTGGCGCTGCCCGACGTCACCCCGGACGATGTGGCCCGCCTGTACGCGGCCACCGTGGTGGTCAGCGCGGTCCGTCCGGCGCTTCTCGACCCGCGGGTCGAGGACTTCCGCATCGGAGGCTGCGGGGCCTGGCCGCTGCACCGGGCCGGCGGCCACTACCACCCGCTGTGGGGTTGGAAGACCGGCTCGGCGGCCGTGGTCGTCCCGAACGAGGTGGCGCCGCTGCCGGGCGTCCCCGACCACCCGGAACAGGCCGCCTTCCCGCTGGATGGCTCCTGGCATGCCCGTGCGCACAAACCCCTTCCCGCACCCACACCCACACCCACACCCACACCCACACCCGGTCCACCATCCCGCCCAGCACGCACCGTTGAGGAACCGACACGGCCTACCTCTACCGCTGCGGCGAATGCGGCTTCAGGGCCTCCTGGGGCACGCAGTCCCAAGGGGAGGACGAGCAGCTCACCGCCTACTCCACCCGCCACCCCGGCATCCCATCCGCCACCCCGGCCTCCCGCCCGGCGGCCTGGTCGAGACCGACCACAAGAACCCCGGAGGGGGTAGAGGCTGTTTCGGGATCCTCGTCGTGCTGGTTCTGCTCCTGCTGCTCGCCGCGTCGTGCCACTGCTCACTCCGCGCCCCGGGCGCGCGAGCCGCCCTCGTCCGAACCGCGCGGCGCCCGCGCCCGCGCACGCCCCGCCGAGCCGCCGCGACCCCTCCGACCACCCGGCCGGTGAGGGGCGACTACCCAGGACCTGCTGCGAGGTCATATCGTCCCTCGCATGGCACAGAAGGTAGTGACTCTCTACACCGATGACCTCACCGGAGAAGAGTCCGCAGAGATCGACACGTACACGATTCTGGTCAACGGCGCGGGGGTCGAGATCGACCTCACCCCCGACAGCCACGACAAGCTCATGGAGGCCCTGAGCCCCTTCCTGCACGCGGAAGGAGCCCGCCGGGTCCGCGACGGGGCCACCGGCAGGAGCCGGCGCGCCCGGGGTACGGCACCCCGGCCCGTCAAGGACGACGACTCCGCCGCCGTCAGGGCGTGGGCCAAGGAGCAGGGTTACGACATCAACGACCGCGGCCGCGTCCCCGCGGCAGTACGAGAAGCATACGAAAAGTCCCACTGACCCCTGCCGCCCCACGCACCGCGGCTCCCACCCCGGAACGCGGTCGCGTGGGCACCCTGCCCGCACCCACCCCGCCCGGTCCACCCGGTCGACTCGATCCATCCGAGCCGCCCGAACCACCGGGTCCACCCGGTCCAGACGAGCTACCCCGGCTGCCCGCTCCACCCGCTCCACCGGGACCGCCCGGCGCCCGGTCGGCTCCGCCAGCGGTCCGAGACGAAAGCGCGCTTCACACCGTGCGCCAGCGGGCGTTGGCCCAGGAGAACAAACCGAAGGCCACCAGGCCGACGGCGATCACCACCAGCAGCCAGGGCCCCGCCGGGGTATGTGCGAAGGACCGTAGCGTGTCGTCCATCCCCTTGGACTTCCCCGGCTCGTGCTGGACCGCGGCGGCCACGGCGAAGCCGCCCGCCGTGGCGAAGAGCACCCCGCGTGACGCTCCGCCGAACATGCCCAGGAAGTCCACCACACGGCGTTCGCGCTCGGACATCCGCGCCATCTCCAGGTGCTTGTGGAACTTACGCATCAAGGCCCGCACAGCGATCCACACTCCGGCGCACGCCACGCCGATCCCGGCGACCGAGAGGATCCACTGCCCGCCCGGCCACCCCAGGGCCTTGGCCGTGACGTCGTCGGTCCGCTTGTCGGACGAACCGCTCCCGCTGGTCTTCTCACCGACCGCGTAGGCCAGGACGGAGTACGAGACGAAGCCGTAGAAGACCGCTCGGCCCGCGGCCGCCAGCCGTTTGCCGGCCTTGTCCCCGTCCTCCCCCGGCTGACCGATCACCGCCTCGGACAGGCGCCACAGCGCCATCCCGGCGAGGGCCGCGCCCAACAGCCACAGGAGGACGCTGCCGAACGGCTTGTGCGCGATCTCGGCAAGGGCTCCGCCACGGTCCGCCTGCTGGCCGCCCCCGTCGGAGAACGCGATGCGCACCGCCAGCACGCCCACGAGGGCGTAGATGACCCCCCGGGCCGCGAAGCCGGCACGGCCACCGACCTCGACCGCCTTGCTGTCCGCGACCCGGTTGGCACCGTGTTGACCCGTCAATTTCGCTGATTCGGCTCTCACGCGGTCTCGCGTACCCGCGAATCCGCCGAAGAGGCCTTCCGACACCTGCCCTCCGGCGAACGCGAAGTCGCCGGGCCTGACGTCGCCGCCCGCGGCAGATGTGGAGCCCCCTGTCGGGTTCGAACCGACGACCTACGCTTTACAAGTCGATAGGTTTCACTCTGGGAGACTCCGGGGGTTCTGGTTCGCTCCGAGAATCCCAGGTCAGCCGCTCCCGGAGTCTGGGAGATCCAGGGGATTCCGGCCCGCTCTGGGACGTCCGCTCACGCATCGCTCACGCAATCCGAGTTCCAACGTGCGGCCTGACCTGCGCAGATCCATTGTCCCGCAGACGGGGCCCCGACAGCAACGACCCTTAGCTCTGCCCGTGAAGAAATCACGGCCGAAGCTAAGGGTCTGCGTGAGGCGGTGGCCCACGCGGGTCGACAGGGGTACTCGCAATCCGGGTACCCCTGTCGCCGCGTTCCGGTAGAACTGCGGCCATGCACCCGCCCGGGGTGCCGGGAGTAGGGAGCAAAGATGGCGGAGGATCTTGCCAGGCTGCTGGAGCGGTACGAGACGCTGCTGGCGGAGTACAGCGCTGCCGTGCGGCGGGAACACGACGAACTGGGCGAGGTGAAGCCCCTCGCGCCGGGCGCCCCGATCCCCATGGTGTCCGAGGGGTGGAAGCAGGCGGTCGGCGCCGTGCAGGAGATAAAGCCGAAGTACGAGGCGGCGCGGGACGCGTACCGGGAGGCCGTGCGGGGCCAGTGACGCCCCCCGGGGTGTGAGATTCGGCGTAATAAAATAACGCGATTTGCTACACCCCGGGCCGTTCGTGCAGGTCAGAGGGATAGACTGCCACCATGCAGTGCGTCTCCCCGGACGACGAGAAAGGGTCCGCACTGGGTGCGGACCCTTGGCGGTGACCAGCGGGAAGGGTACGCATTGGTGCCCACCCCTGGGGGCGGCGCCGGGGCGGATCCGAGTACGCCCCGACGCCGCGCGGACCCGCGCCCGGCGAACCTTGGGGGGCCGTGTGCCGGGCGCGGGCGTACAAGGCCCCGAGGGTGACGGGGCAGCGGACCTACTCCTGCTCGCGGTCGGAGATGCGCCGGATCTCCGCCGCGGCGCCGTGCCGGATCGCCTCGGGCAGGCCGGAGTTGTTGGCGGCTTGCGCGAAACGGGCGATCTCGGCGAGGTCGTCGTCGGGGTCGGGCGTCGGTTGGTCGGGCATGCGCGTCTCCTCGGTGGGTGGGGTGGCTCTGGCGCCGGGATCCAGGGGCACCGGCGCCAGAGCCTTTCGCCGCGCGGGGTCGCGGCGGTCTCAGGGGGCGGTGTGCAGTGGCACGTCCGCGGGCTGGTCAGCGAAGCACAAGCCCTTGCCGGCGCCGCCGGAGGCGATACCCAGCGTGTGCATCACGCCGTGGTGCCGACTCCAGTGGGCCGCGAGGGTGGCCGCGATGCCTCGGCCACCGGCCTGCCAGCGCGCGCAGGCGTCGCAGTCCTCCCGCCATGTCGGCGCGGTGTCGTGAGCGGCGATGCGGTGCTCGATGAGGCGGTACAGGTCGAGGGACGCGTGGCCGGTGCGGATCCGCTGGGGGTCGCGCCCGGCGGCGGTCAGCTCCGTGCACTCCGCGCACGGCACGGGGGCACCGCCCGGGGTGGGCCGCGGGCCGCAGACGATCGGCGCGGTCGGGGACGTGTTCCGGTGGCCAACGAAAGCCGCGCCGCCGGGGAGCCGCGGCACGAGACCCTGCTCGCGGACGTGAGGCGGGCATCCGTACACGGGGATCTCGCCGCCGTCGAGCGTGTGCTCGTACCTCAGCAGCGTCATGTCCCTGTCGGGCATCGAGTGGCGGCCCGGCGTGCACCAGGCGGTCACTGCTCCGGCTCCGCAGCGCACTTCCGGCACGCCCGGATGCAGATCTGTCGGACGTCCCTACCGGGCGGAGGCGTGTCGGGCTCGTAGACCACGCGCATCACGCTCGTAGTCTCGGAGCCGTCGTAGTGGGTCACGGTCACCATCCGCGCGACCGACGGCCACACCGGATTCCGGCGAAGAAGCCCCTCAGGAAAGGGAGTTGGCTGCGGTACGGTCTCCATGTCGCGCCCCTTCTCGGCGTGGCCACGCCCCGGCCGGTCGCACGGCGCGGGGTCTTCTCTTCGAGCGTCGGTCACAGTGGGTACGGACTCGATACCCCACCGGTAATCTCACGGTGAGATGGGGTTCGATCCCACCCGGTACAGGAGGCGCCGTGACGACCGCGACCACGCGCGTGGAGATGCCCGACTGGGCCTGGCAGCAGGCCGCTGTCCGCGAGGCCCTGCGCGCCCGGGACATGTCCGCTGTCCTCCGGGCCGTCCAGAAGTACGCTGGCGCGAGCCAAGCCCGCATCGCTGCCGCCGTCGACATGACGCAAAGCCGCGTGAACGAGATCATCAACGGCCGCCGCGAGGTGAGCCGGCTGGACGTGTACGAGCGGGTCGCGGACGGCCTCGGCATGCCGGACGACGCGCGCCGGCTGCTCGGCCTCGCCCCCAGCCGCGAGGCCCGCGCCGGCGGCGTCGCCTTCGACCTGGCAGCGTTCCCCGAGGTAGTCCGCGTCTACGGGTCGCAGGCCGCGGCCGCCGACGAAATCCAGCGCCACGCCGCAACCGCCGCGGAAATCGACGTCCTGGCCGTGCGCGGCCTCGGCCTCCTGGCCCTCAATGACTCGCTGCTACGGGCCGGCCTGACACGCCGTGAGCCGCCCCGGGTACGGGTGCTGCTGCTCGATCCCGACGCGCCCACGGTGGCCACCCGAGCGGCAGAGATCGGCGAGTCAGCCGAGTCCCTCGCCGGCGGCATCCGACTGTCGGAAGCCCGGCTGCGCGACCTCGCGCCCGGGCGGCAGCTCGCCGTCTACCGGTACCGGACCCTGCCGACCTGGCGCATCATCCGGCTGGACAGCACCATGTACCTCTCGGCGTTCACCGCGGGCTGGGAAGGCCACGAATCGGCGGTGTACAAGGTGATGAGCACGCCGAGCGGCCCGCTGTACGCCGGGTTCCGGAGGATGCTAGACGCGCTCGCCGAGGACGCCGAGCGGACGATCTGACCTGCGAGGAGGAGCAGTTGATCGAGGCGGAGCTGAAGGCCAGGGTGCGCGACCCCGAGCACGTCCACGCCGAGCTGGAGAGCCGCGCCGACGGCCGGGCCGAGGTCTACCACGACACGTACTACGACACCCCCGGCCGCGAGCTGACCGATGGGGACCGCGAGTTGCGCGTGCGCACCGTCCACGGCCCGGACAGCACCAGCACGGTCCTCACGTACAAGGGCGCCCGCGTGGACGAGGCGTCCGGCTCCAAGCCGGAGGCGGAGACACCCGTTGAGGACGCCGCCGCGGTGCACGCGATCGTGCGCGGCCTCGGCTATACGCCGGTGATCGAGTTCGAGAAGCGCTGCCGCAACTACGACTTCAAGGCCCGCGGCCGCTCGATGCTCGCCACGCTCGTGCAGGTGCCCGAGGTCGGTGGGCAGCACTGGATCGAGCTGGAGACGATCGTCCCGGACGACCAGGTCGACGCCGCGCTCGCCGATGTCCGCGCGGTCCTCGCCGAGCTGGGCATCGAGGACGGCGACCTGACGACCGAGCAGTACACCGACGCCGTGGCGGCCGCGCGGCAGTGACCCGGAACGACTAAGGCCCCCGTCGCGCTGTTGACGGGGGCCGGTTCCATCGCACCGCCCGGATGGATGGACCACCACGGTAACCCCGGCCACCGACAGCCCTACCGCTAGAGCATTGTCGTCACTTTGACACAGACCTCGAGGTTTTTGGGCACGACGAAAAGCCCCCGCCCTCCCGAAGGAGAGCGGGGGCTTTCGCGATGTCACAGCCGCCGATAGCCGGCCGAGGTGACGAGCATGCCGATGCCGAGCAGGCCGCCGCGCTCGCTGGACTGCGCCGGTGGCGCCGCGGCGTCCGCCGTGCACGCGTACCGCGGCGCGGACGGGTCGAAGTCGCCAACCGGGCTGCAGGTGTAGGACTGCCCGGTCGCGTCGGTGAACGTCCAGCCGGCCGGTGGCGCGCCGTCCTTACCGTCTTGGCCGTCTTTGCCGTCCGTCCCGTCCTTGCCCGCAGGACCGGCCGGCCCGGGATCGCCCTGCGTACCGGCCACGCCCGGCGATCCCTCCGGCCCGGGCACGGTCGAGTCGGCGCCCGGAGACCCGGCCGGGCCCGGAACCGTCGAGTCCTTCCCGGGCTTGCCCGGCGGCCCCGACGGTCCAGGACTACCCGGCTCGCCCTTGACCCCCGGTGTCCCGGGCACGCCCGGCACGTCCTGGACGATGCTCTTCGCCGGGGGCGCCGACGGGGTCACCCCGTGCTGCTGGAGCTGCTTCCGGCTCGTGTCCAGCCCCGACGACAGTCGGGAGATCACGGTCTTCTGCGCCGCTTGGCCCTTGGCGAGGCGCTGGTTGGAGTCCTGCACGGAGTGCAGAGCCATCGCGATGAACGCGGCGAGGGCCAGAGCGGCCACCCACCCCGCCGCGACCAGCAGGGTAGTGCGGCGGGGCCTGGGCAGCTTGGGTAGCGCGTGTGGACTGGTCACTGCGCCCCCTTCAGCGTGCCCCATGCCTGCACGGCGAGCGCGAGGAATGCGACCACGACGGTGACGATCCCCAGCCAGCGCGCGAGGCTCATTGCGGGCCGGTCTTCGACCTTCCCGAGCCGGTCGGTGACGGCCTTCATGTCGTCGTCCCGATCGCGCTCGCCCTGCTGGTAGAGCTGGAGCGGCACGGTGTCGCGCGCCAAATTCGTGATGCGGGTATCCAGCGCTTCGTGCTCGCGCTGGGTCCGCCTCTCGTGGTCCTGGAGGCGCCGGTAGGTCTCTCCCACGGAGACGTCATCGGGCACGCTCACCCCCTACGTGGTGCTGGTGTCGGTCAGACGCTCTTCACGGCCGGTGCGGGCTTGGTGTAGGCCGGCGGCCGGGCGAGGCCGAGCAGCCATCCCCATGCGGCGCCGGCGTGCTGCTCGGCGAGGCGGAACAGGGCGTAGTAGGCGGCGGCGAACGCGGAGCCGAGCCACGCGGACAGGACGGTGCTGTCGATGCCGATCCCGGCGTGCGCCAGCCAGGTGCCGAGCGCGCCCACGATCAGGGGGATCGCGGTGCGCCACAGCGAGGCGAGGTAGTCGTAGAGAGTCATGGCGGATCCGTTTCTGCTGGTGGGAACCACTTCGGGGCGTGCCGAAGTGGGGAGTTCAGGACTGGAGGCGCTGCGCGAGGAGGTCGGCGAGCCGCTCCGCGACAGCCGTGGCGAACGAGGCCGACCCGGCGAGCTGCGTGCCGAGCGCGGTCACCTGCGCGTCGGTGAGGGCGACCGGCGCCACATCGCACGCGGTACGCGCTGCCTCGACCGCAGCCTGCACGCCGTACTTCGCGGTCCACGTCGGGTTCGTCTTGTAGTCGTCGTTCGCGTGCGGCGGCCGCGCCGCGGGGATCACGTCCGCAGCCCACACCGCCGCCGCGATCTTGTTGATGTCGTCCGTGGTGAGCGCCACGTCGTCCTCCGGGGTCGGTGTCGTACCGGCCGCCCACGCGCGAAGCTGGGTGGCGGTGAGGTTGCAGTAGTCGCGGTCGATGCCGCCGGCCTCGCTGTACTGGTGCATGAGCCACGGCGCGGTGACCCGCGGGGAGCCCTTCGCGGCGCTGGGGTCGGCGATCCACAAGCCGTCGGCGGCGAAGCTCGTGGTGTCGCGGTTCTTCCAGAAGTCGACGTTGCAGTAGAGGATCACGCGGTGGCCCGGTGCGGCCTTCTGGAGGGCCTTGAGGAACGTGTCCTTGTCCGCGCCGGAGACGCCGGTGTCCTCCCAGTCCAGGCACAGCACGTCCCCGGTCTGCACGACGGCCTGCTTCAGGAAGTAGGCGACCTGCGCGGCCATGGAGCCGGGGCGCACGAAGTGGTAGTGGATGATGACCAGTCCAGCAGCGCGGGCGTGCGCGACCTGCGCGGCGTGCCGGGAGTTCGTGTAGGTGGTCGACTCGGTGGCCTTGACGGCCGCGAAACTCAGCCCCGTCGTGGACGGCGTGCTGGACTGGTAAGAGGCCCAGTCCTGGCCCTCGCAGCCGGTCACGGTACCTCCCCCACGAGCGGTTCGATCCCCACGTCGCGCAGCGCCTGCGGCCACGTCTCGAATCGCACCGCCCGGTCGTCGATGTAGTGGGTCGCAGCGAGCTTCCGGTCGGTGACCAGCAGCACGCCGTGCTCGTTCCAGAACCCGGGGCGCCGCAACCACCCGGTACGCGGAACGCGGGTGGTGCACTCGATCCCGTGACCGGACCGCTGCTCGATCCAGCGGGCGACCTGTCGGGCCGGGCGAGTGGTGTGCACGAACACGGCATGGCGCCGCATGAGCTGGGACAAGGCGACCACCGCACCCGGTTTCCAGTCGCCGTAGATCGTGCCGTCCGCCCAACCACGCTCGTAGGAGTGCAGCACCCCGTCGAAGTCCACCGCGATGGTGCTCACTCGACACGCTCCGGCCAGTGCCAGGTGCCGCCGACGTGGCCGTCCTCGTCCTGGAGCACGTGGGTGTTGAAGAACATCCCGGTCGGGTTGAGCACGCACAGGCTGGCGAAGACCTGGTCCGGCTCCGCATCGGCCCCGAGCGGACCGGCGTCGGTGACGATCGCGGCCCGGCACTGCGAGGTGTACTCGCCGCCCGGCGTGCCGTAGGAGACGTAGTGGACGACACGGCCCACGGACGGGGCGGTCACTTCGCGACCTTGTCGAGGTCCGCCTGAAGCGCTTTGAGGGACAGGCCGTGCCCGTCACCGTTGGCGTGCTCGCCGAGGATCAGCGCCCACGCCTCTTCGGACATGTGGTGCCACGCCGAGTAGGCGATCTTCTGGATGGCGCCCCAGGTGACGATGTACAGGTACTGGGAGTCGTAGCCGACGATCGGCACACAGTGGCCGCCGTCGACCGGGGAGTTCAGGGACTCCATCGTCCAGGGCCGCCCGGCCTGGAAGTCGGCCATCATCTGCTCGGTGACGGTGATGCCGCAGTACACGGCGTCGTAGGCCCACAGCGCGAACTGCAACGTCGGGACGTCGTGGACGCCGACCGGCGCGAACGCCGCCAACTTGTGGCCGTAGTAACCGTGCTTGCGGACGTAGGCGAGGAAGTCGGAGAGGACGACCCCGGAGTCCTGGCCGCCGGTGTACTTCAGGTAGTACGACACGGTCTGCTTGTCGGTCGGGAACTTCTCGGTCGCGCCGACGTCTGCGGCAACGGCCATGAAGACGTGCTCGATACCGGCGACGCCACAGTCACCGAACTCGTCGTTACCGAGCATCCCCCACTCGGCCAGGACCGGCGGCGGAACCGAGGCCGGAGCCTTCGGGAGGGCTCCTGCGACGTAATGGGGCAGCGACTGGATGCCGACCGGGACAGCGCCTGGCAGACGGCCGTACTTGAGAGCGGACACTTATTCTCCTGTGGGCATGCGAGAGCCCCGGGCCGGTCGGCTCCGGGGCGTCAGGTGGTGGTGGCGGGTTCCTCGACGGGAGGATCGTCCGCTGGCGGGTCGGGGGACGGCACGGGTTGCTCGGGCATGAGCCCGGCGTCCACGAGGGTCTGCACGTCGGCGGGCGGTGCAGGATCCGGGGGCGGCACGGAAGGCCGCGGGGAAGACGCCATCAGGACGTCAGGCTGTACATGATGTTGTTGAGGGACACCCACGGCGGCTGCACCCCGGACTGGGTGACGATCGCCGAGGTGCCGTCCGCCTTGAAATCGATCTTCACGGACAAGCTCTCCGACGACACCGCCGAGCAGGCCGCGGTCACCGTGCGGAAGGTCGTCGGCCTTGCCCCGGCCGGCAGCGGGTCATGCAGGAAGTTCCCGCTGTTCGCCGGAGCGCCGGACGTGTAGGTGACGCCGAGGCCGCCCCGCCACATGACGACCAGATCGCCGAAGAGATTGACCACCCTGTACTGCGGGACGCCGTTGCTGTTGCCGTTCGCGGTGTACCCGGTGGCCAGCACCGGTGTCGTCCACGCCTGCGTGCCTGCGGCGAGCGCCACCCACGACGTGCCGTCGAACCCCGTCCACACCTTCGTCGCGGTCAGCCACGCGATCATCCCTGCGACCGGGGAGGCGACCGCCGCATCCCGCGACGTAGCATCCGCGAACCGCATCACCGACCGGGGCGTCAGCCCGTCCCGCAGGGACGCGCCGAGGACCACCAGGTCCGGCTGGTCGGTGTAGTCCAGGGTGTCGATGCCCTGCCCCCACTGGTCAGTCGCCATCCGGCACCTCCGTGGGGGTCACCTGCTGCACTGACGGTGCCGTCTTCGTCGCCAGCAGGATCTCGAAGTCGGGGTCGGACGCGATCAGGTCCACGAGCTTCTGGAACACGATGTCGGCGTCGTCCACTGACTCGTCGGTGATGCCGTGGGAGATGTCGAAGACGGTCGCCCCGTAGCTGGTGATCTTCGCGTGCTGGAAGATGAGGCGCCAGGTCGGCGTGTTGGTGTCGAGAGTCCAGTCCCCGTAGGACATGGTCTTGCTCCTGTCAGGTGGTCCAGAGGGTCATGGGCGGGATGGAGATGAAGTTCCCGTTGTTGGGCCCGCGGTGCTCGATGTTGCCGCTGGCCGCACGGACGATGCCGCGGCACGTCCCATAGGTGGCGCCCGAGGTGCCCTGGTTGATGACGAGCGTGATGTCCGTGTCCGCTGCGGGCCGGTAGCCGCCGGGCAGCACCGCGAAGACGTCGCCGTAGGTGATCGTCACGCCGGTGCCGGGCTTGCTGTACGAGCCGCGCAGTTCCACGGCATCGCCGGAGAGGCGGCAGGTGGGTGCCTGGTAGCCGGACAGGGCCGTATACCCGGTGCCTGCGGGGATCGTCACCCACGCCCCGGTGCCCGTACCGAGCGGCCCGATGGCGATCCAGTTGCCCGCGCCGTTGCGGGAAATGACGACCCGGTCGCCGACAGCCGGGTAGGAGTAGGTCTGGACGCGCCGTGCCGGGATGCCGTCGGTGGTGGTGATCGTGCCGGTCGAGCTGATGCTCGCGACGGTCGCGGTCCGCCAATCGGCACCCCGCACCAGCGGAGTCGCCGCCGCCTTCCTCTTCCCGGCCGTGGCGAGGGCACGGGCCGCCCGGCGCGCTGCATGGCTCGTCACGCGTCCTCCTTCGCGGCGATCGTCGCCAGCGTGAAGTCTCCGGACGTGTCCAGCGAGATCTCGAAGCTGGCGATCTGGTGCAGTTCGCGCGTGCCGTCCAGGTAGACGACCCGGATCACATCCCCCGGCTCCAGCAGCGGGTTCGGCAGGCTCGTGATGTCCGCCGACGCATTGGGCTTCAGGGACGTCTTGAGGAGCTGCGTCGCCGCCGCCGTGCATAGAGCCGTCGTGGTCAGCGTCGCCGACGAGTAGAAGGTGGGCACCCTGCCGAACGGCCCATTGACGTAGGTCGGGCTCGTGGGGTCGGTGTCCTCCACCGTCGCGCTGACCGCCGCCGTGTCGTCGGTCGTGTTCTCCCCGTAGGCCGTGACGCTGTTGTAGACGCCCGATCGGGCCATGCCGCGGTCCGCGGACACCAGGGCGCCGCCCTCGCCGGCGGCGACCTCCCACACCACGGACGGGCCGGACAAGTCCGGGAGCGCAGCGATGATGAACTGGCCCGCCGCGTCCGTGTAGACCTCGGCACCGATCGCGGTGGCCAGCGTCCTACACGCGTCCCACCTGCTGTCCTGCTGGTCCCACGTCATCGTGCCGACCGTGGCGTCCGTCGCCCGGGAGATGATGACCGCAGACGGGAGCACGGCGTGGATGAGGGTGCTGATGCCGCCGACCGCAGTGGTGGCGGCGGACTGCACGGTGGTGGGCGCGGTGAAAGGTGCGTCGGCGACCTGCGCCTCCATGCTCGACCCGGTGATCGTCACCGGGCCGACGTCCACATCCCCGGACACCTCCTCGACGCGGAACGCTCCGATCGGGGCCATCTCGACGGTGCCGTCGGGATAGCCGATGCCCCGGAAGATCCGCAACTGGGAGCCGTACACGCTGAGCTTGTCGGCGGCAGTCCGCGGGATCAGGGACGTGTCCGCGAGCGTCACCGAGCACGTGCGGCGGGAAGTCGCCGACCGGTCCACCGTCACGGACCCGCCCGTGTGGTCAAGGTCCTGCACTGTGCCGTCCGTCCGCACCAGCTCGACGCGGGTCACCACGCGGTGCGAGTGGTTGAGTGCGGCCAGGAACCGCGACGAGGGAGGCGTGTACACGCTCACGCCTCCCGGTTGTCGAGGACCAGGTCGAGCACCGTCGCATATGCGGTGGCCACGTCCAGGGCGGTCGGCCACGTCGTCAGCACGTCCTGCACCGTCCAGCCGGCAGTGCCGCCCACACCGCCGATCGGCGCGTCCTGCTGCGTCAGCGCCAGCGACCACAGCCGCCGGGGCTCACCGCCATAGGCCACCGGCCGCGCCTCAGTGATGTCACCGACCGCGTAGTAGGAGTCCTCCAGGCCCAGCCCCGGCGAGAACTGGATCAGCAGCGGATTCCCCGAGTCGAGCGCGAAGTGCAGGGCGCCGCGGCCCGGATCGTCATCCGTCCACACCGCGAGCGTCCCGGTGAGGCCACCGCGCACATCGGACAAGATCACCGAGTTGCGACGACCCCTGACCCGGTACTCGGTCTGCTCGATCGGCCGGGACCAGTCCGGCGCGGCGCTCGCCCTGACCAGGACATTCCGCTGCGGCTGCAACGGGTCCTTGATCCAGCAGTCCGACACGTCCGCGAGGGTGAGCCGTACTGTCGCCGACGCCTCGCTCCCACCGAACGCCCCGGTGGTCGCGTCGTACTGCTCGATCCGGTACCAGACGTCCACGCCCAGCGGGGCCTCGTAGTCCTCCACCACCATCTGCGCGCTCGTCGCCACCACGCCCTGGAGCGCGCCCGACGGGCCGCGCACCACCGCCTGCGTACTGCCCACCACCCGGTACACCGTCAGGGTCGCCCCGACCGTCAGCTCCCGCATCACCAGCGTGACCACAGCCCGCGAACTGTCGGCCGTCGCGGAGAACGCCGGCGCCGTCTGCGTGAGCGAGACCGCGTCGAGCTGGCACACCGCGCCTGCGGACGGCGCCGTGACGTCGACCTCGACCCGGGCCGAGGCGGCGCTCGCCGGGGCGATGATGTCATTCCAGTCCCGCCACCAGCCGCCCGCCGGCGCGAGCGAATCGGCAGGCAGGGACGATGCGCCCAGGCTCGTACCGGACGCGTCGTACCAGTGGATCTGCGGGGCCACCGCCCACGTCCCGGACGCGGCGGAGAACTGGATCTGCGCGCGCCAGTTGACGCCCGGGGTGACCGGGTACTTACCGGACGCCAGCACGCTCGTTGTGGCTGTAGAAGACGTCACGACCATGGCGTACACGCCGTCGTACCCGGAGGCCCCCCACGGCGTGGACCGGGCGATCGTCGCCACACCGCTGGCGACCGTCCACTGCCCGACGCCCTGCTCGAAGCTGGCGTCCTCATACGGCATGACCGTGCCGATCGCCACCGGCGCCGTGGCCGCCTGCTGAATCGTGGCGCCCTCCACCCGCAGCACCTGGGCGGCGGTAGCCGACGTCACGCCAGCGGCCAGCACGACGTGATCCGCACCCGCCGGGGCCACGCCGGACACGATCTGCCGGTACCAGCCCACCGCCGCCGGGGACGCCAGAGCAGCCCTCTTGGTGGAGATGAGCGTCCCGGTGCCGTCCATCCACCGCAGCTCCACCCAGCACGCGGACGTGGACGTGGGGGCGTTGATGTACAGGTAGCCGCGGTAGTCCACGCCCGGCTGCACGCTGGGCGCCTCCGCACACCGCACTGCCATGTTGCCGTTGGCGGTGGTCGTGGCCTTCACGACCTCGCCGCCGGACAGGTACCAGTTGACCGGCCACGTCACGACCGGAACGTCCCTGGTCACCGTGCAGTTCGCGTCCGCCACCCACGCGGTGCCATCCACGTCTCCGCCGGACTCGGCGTTGAAGCTGAGCAGGTTTCCGCTCGTCCGCTGCGGCGGCCCCAGGTACACGTTCTCGAAGAAGTGCGTCCGGGCGGCCGCCGTGGTGGTGGCCGACAGCGCTACCCGGGCGTAGATCGCACCCACCGGCGCCGTCGCGGCCACACTGATCCTGTGCCACGACGCCGACGCAGCGTCCGTCGTCAGCGACCAGGCCGCCGTCCCCACCGCCGCGTAGCTCGCGTTGAGCCACTGGATACCGATGCGCTCCGGCTGGGTGGATGAGGCCGCATCCGCGAACGCCTGATACGCCGTCCCAGCGGTCACCCTGTACGCCGCGGACGTCGCAGCCTGCATGTCGCCGGACGCCACGCTGGTGAGCGTCAGGACGCCGTCGCCATTCCGGCCACCCGAACCCAGCGACTTGGTGCAGTTCAGGGTGGTAGTCCACCCGGACGTATCCGGATCGACCATCTCCGCAACAGCACTGAGGAAGTTCCCGGGGATCGCCATCAGTACCCCCCGGTGTTCCGTGCCGCCGCCACCAGATCCGCGTGCCCCGCCTCGACGCCCTGCTTAACCTGCACGTCGATCAGCCCGCGCAGGGCCTCGTCATCGAAATGCACGTGAACGTGGGTCTCGTGGACGGCGGCAGCCGCACCCGTGCCGGTACCGCCCTTGGCGCGCACTGCCGCGGTCATGTCCGCCATGCGCTGAGCCGCCAACACGGCCTTCGGACCGTGCGCCGCGATGCCCGCCGCCATACCGAGCGCGACCTGCTTGCCGACCTGGTCACGGAACACCTGCGACGGGCTCTTGATCTTCAGCTTCTTCTTGATCGCCGAAACCATGCCCTCGGCGAGCTTGTTCATCTCCTTCTGGATCGCGGTCTCTTGCGCCTGGAGGCCGGTGAGGAAGCCCTTCCCGGCCTGCGCGCCGCTGTCGTACATGGCGTCCGCCATCGTGTTGCCAAAAGACGACGTCAGCTTGTTCTGGCTGGTGGCGAGGGCGTTGAGCTGCTTGATGTCGTAGGACGACGCGCCGGCGAGCATCGACGCCAGCGACCCGCCCGGGCCCTGATCCGCAACCTGTGCGAGAAGGGTCTTGTTCAACCCCATCTTGCTGAGCTTCGCGATCTCCGACGCGAACGAGCGCCCCGTCGACTGGGACTGCTGCATCTGTGCGATCAGGCTGGACACCGACGTCGCCGACGTGTCCCCGATACCCAGGTAGTCGCCCAGGGACGAAGCCTGATCCGACGCGTAGGACTTCGCCGCGGAGATCTGCGAGGCGATGCTGGCCTTCTGCGTCGCCAGAGCCCCGAGCTTGGTCGCGGTCCGGTTGTTGCCCGCGACCAAGCTGCCGTACCCGGCATTCTGCAACTTGGTGTTCATCGACTTCACGGCCGACGCGATGGCCGACGCGGTCCCGGTCTCCAGCGTCTTCAGGAACCCGTTGGAGATGGCGTTCGCCACGGTGGTGCGCGCGGCCTTGGACCGCTTCGCCGCCGCCGTCGCCGCAGCCAACTCCTTCTTCGCCGCCGACAGCCGCAACTGCGCCGCCCGCAAGTCGGCCTTCGCCGCCGCCAGAGCCGCCTTACCGCGAGCCCGATCCTCCCGCTCCTTTGCCGCCTCGTAGGCCCGCTGAGCGCTGTCCACCTTCGCCTGCGCGGCCGTGACGGTGCCCGTCGCGTAGCCGGGGATCTTGATCCCCGCACCCTTGGCGAGGGCGAGGGAGTCCGTGTTGTTGTAGATGCGGGTGCCCTTCCGGGTCACCTGCATCAGCTCCGGGCCCTTCTCGCCCACCCAGGCCGTCTCGCCGAACTGCGCGAGACCACCCTTCGCGTACCAGTGCGGCGAGTGGGAGTTCCAACTCGCCCACGCGGTCATGGGGTCGCCATACCGGCCCTTGATGTACGACAGGCCCCACCGGATCTGTGTGGCCGCGTTCGTCCGCCAGTCCGAGCCGGCGGCCGCCATCTTGCTGGCGGGGAGCGCCTGCGGAATGCCGTAGGCGCCCGAGGACATGTTCTCCGCGTTGGCCCGCCAGCCCGACTCGCCATTCCACAGCTTGATCAGCGCGGACATCTCCGAGCTGGCGCTCTTCGGCCACATCTGACCGACGAGACCCGACGCGTACTTCTGCGCCGACGCCACACCCGGCGCCAGAGGCGCCCCCGAGCCGGCGCCCGGAGTCTTCGCCGACAACAGCTTCGCCGCCCACTTCGCCGGCAGGCTCACGCCGTTGGACACCAGCGCCTTCGCAGCCTCCAGCGGGGAGTGGAACGCCTCCTTCGCCACCGCCTTGAGCGCGTCCTTGCCCTGGAGCATGCCCTTCGCCAGGCCGGCCACGATGTGCCCGCCGTACTCCATCATCACCTTGGACGGGGAGTTGATGTCGAAGACGTCGACCACCGCGTCAACGATCTTGTCCTTGATCTTGCTGGCCCACGACTTGAAGTCGTGTCCCTTCTGCGCGAGCCAGTCCCACGTCCCCGACACCAGGCCACTGATGATGTTGCCGCCCGCACTGTGCAGCCACGACGCCGGCTTCACGATGGCCCCGACCAGCGGCGCCTTGATGTTGGCCGAGACCCACTTGCCGATCCCGGCCAGTTTGTCGACGACGCCGTTGTACAGGCCCGAGATCAGGAACCCGCCGATGCCCGCGAACACGGTCGACGGCGAGTGGATGCCGAAGGCGCTCTTCACGTGGGAGACGAACGGGTCGACGATGTGGGCGCTGACCCAGCCGCCGGCCTTCGCCAGTTTGTCGACGACCCCGTTGTACAGGCCGGAGATCAGGTTGATGCCGGCGTTGTAGAAGGTGAACTTCGTGAAGTAGCGCAGGACGGCCCGGATCAGCTTGCCGGAGACGCCCGGCACGCTGTCGGTGACCGACTCGAAGCCGTTCTTCAGGGCTGCCTTCAGCTCCAGGCCCATGACGCCGAGCCGCGTCGGGATAAGGCCGATCTCCCGGCCGAACCATGTCGCCACGGACGGGAAGGTCCGAGAGAAGGAGTCCTTCAGTTCCGTCCCGATCCGGGACACCAGATCGCCGACCGCCTTCCCGGCGGTCTTGCCTGTCCGTCCGATCCACTTCGCCCAGTCCAGCGACTTGCCCCACGGGATCTTCGACAGGCCGTCGCCGATGACGTCGCCGAGCTTGCCCCACGGAAGCTTCGCGAACAGGCCCCCGATGGCGTCGAAGACCTTCCCGACCGGCACGACGCTGACGACGGCGATGATCGTGTCGAGCCAGTGCTTCTTCCAGAAGTCGACGGTGAACAGCGGCGCGAAGATGTTGTCGATGAAGCCGATCGCGAGCGGCAGCGCCGTGGTACCGAAGTCCTTGCCGACCTCGACCCAGTCGATGCCCTGGATCGCTTTGCTGACCTTCTCCCCGAGGGTCTTGGAGTGGCTGGCGACGTAGCCGAACGCGCTGTCCAGGCCCTTGCCGAGAGTCCCGCCCAAGCCCTTCCAGTCCAGGCCCTTCACGGCGTCGCCGAGGCCGTCCGACATGGCCTTGCGCAGGGTGTCACCGAGTTGCTGGGCCTGCGACTCGGCCTGCTTCTTGACCGCCGGCTTCGGCATGCTCGGGATCAGGCCCTCGCTGACCGGGAACGGCACGGCCGCCTTCTTCGGCAGGACGTCGCCGAACTCCAGGGCGCTCGCCGGGAGCTGGGAGAGCTTCTTCACCTCGGGGGTGACCTCGACCTTGGCCTTCTTCGGGCCTTCCAGGCCGGTCACGAAGTCCGACACGAAGCCGGTGGCCTGCTTGAGGTCGCCCTCGATGCGGTTGACAGGGATCATGCGCTCCAGCGACAAGCTGACCTTGCCGATGGTGGGCAGCGCGGTCTTGTTGAGGTAGACCACGGCCTTCGAGGCGGCCGGCAGCACCTTGTCGCCGATCTCGATCGCGGTGACGTCGAGGTTGGACTTGATCAAGTCCATTTGCGCCTGCACGGTCTTGCGCTGCTGCGCCACGGCCGAGGGGAACTTGGCCATGGACTTCGTGATCTGGGCCTGCTTTTGGACCAGCACGTCGTAGTTGTTCAGCAGGGTGAGGATGCCGGAGCTGGACCGGCCGCCGCCGAACGCGCGGGAGATGACCTGGGACTGCTGTACCGCGGACAGTCCCGAGGCGTCGAGCTTCGTCTTCAGCAGGCCGATGGCGCCGACCAGGCCGGCCGGGGAGCGCATCTCCTTCGCCAGGTCCGTGCCCGTCAGGCCGATCTTCTTCAACTGGTCCTCGGCCTTGCCCGACGGGGCGCCGAGGAGGCTGATGGACATGCGCAGGCGGGTCGCGGCGTCGACCGCGGGGATGCCCTCATCGGTCATCAGGGCCAGCGCGGAGCCGACCGACTTCAGCGACAGGCCGAACGATTTCGCGCTGGGCAGGATCCCGGTGCCGATCGCGGAGACGAAGTCCTCCATGCGCATGTTGCCTGCGCCGATGACAGCGTTCACGGTCGCTGCGGACTTCGAGAACGTCTCCGCGCCCTTGATGCCGGAGCGCCACGCCCCACCGAGGGCGTTGGTGGTGTCTTCGAGGTTAGAGCCGCCTACCGCGGCAAGGTCGGAGGCGACCTTCAGGTCCTTCATCGCCGCGACGTTGTCGAGACCGATGCTCTTCAGGTGGTACATCGAGTCGGCCAACTGCTGGGGCCCTTGCTCGCTGTACTTCCCGAGTTGCAGCACCTGCTTGGACAGGACGCCGACGTCCTTGGTGGTCCCGCCGGCCTGGGTCGAGATCTTCGTCATCTCGGTCTGGAAGGCGACGGCCTTGTCGGCTGCGACCACCAGGCCGGCGGCGACGGCCCCGCCCATGACCGCGCCGTACTTCGCGGCCGACTTGGCGGCCTTCCCGAGGATGCCGTCGGTCTTCCCGGCCTGTTTGCCGATCTTGTCGAAGACCTTGCTCGCGCTGTCCTTGGCGATGACGTCGTAGCGGACGCCAGTCGACGTGAGAGCCATGGCCGACCCCCTCCGTGGTCAGGGAGCCGCCGCCGGCTCAGGTGTGGGGGCCGGTCATGGCTGTTCCTGTGCGGCGGCGGCGCGCTCTTCGGCCTCGATGAGGTAGAGCGACCACCACATGCTCAGCTCGCGGCTGCTGATGCTGCGAAGGAGTTCGTCTCGGGTGCGGGAGAGGGTGCGGGCGAGTTCGAGGGTGAATCGGAGCCAGCCGCCGTCTCCGACGCCGTCTCCTCCTCGGAGTTTCCCTCCGTCTCCTCGTCGTCGCTCATGCCGGACAGCTCGCTGGCCTTGTCGAACAGCCTGCTGATGATCTTGGCGTTCTTCTTGCCGAGGGCCCGGGCGTCCTGGTCGCTGAAGATGCGGGTGCCGTTCTCGTTGACCAGCACGCGCACCAGCAGCTTGGCCCGGTAGTTGGTGAAGACCATCACGCCGTTGCGGCGCACCGACGCCTCGAAGTCGTCGCGCTCGATCCCGGACAGGGCCTTGATGTAGAGGTCGTCGCCCCACTCGGGGACGGGGACCTTCTCGATCACGGCGTCGGGGGCGTCGATGATGGCCTGACGGGACAGGGTCATGGGTACTCGCTCTCTCAGGTGATCTTCTTGGTGATGTCGTCCATCACGCGGGCCACGGCCAGACGCGCCCTGGGGCCGACGGTGCGCACGACCTTGTAGAAGTAGGGGTGGGGCTGCTGGGTCACCCACGCCTCGGTGTTGCCGTACACGGGGTGCCGCCAGGGCTTCTTGATGCCTTCCATGTACGCCTGCACTGCCTTGGCGCCGGCGGCCATCTTCCGGCCGTCCACGCGGATGACGACCGAGGCTTGCTTGCCCGTCGTCTTCGCCTGCAACGTCGTGGCGCGGGACATCTGCCCGCGCAGGCCGTTGGGCGAGTAGGGCCTGCTGGAGGGGATCGCGCGGATGCTCGCGCGGACCGCGGGCACCAGCGGGGCGGCGGCCTTCCGCAGTTCCTTCCGGAAGCCCTTCAGGACGGCCTTGTCGTCCATCGCCTTCAGCTCTTTGGCGATCTTCGCCAGGTCTTTCCCGGAGCGGGGGGCCATGGCTCAGGCCGGGATGGCGACGTTCTCCGCGGGTTGCCGGGAGATGGCGAAGTTGACCATGATCTGCGCGACAGCCGCGATGTCACGCTGTTTCGGGGCGGACGTCACCCGCACCGGGAAGATGTCCATGAGGTACCCCTCGACATCGCCTTCGTCCATCCAGATGATGTTCCCGACCACCCCGCGCTGGAGCAGGGTCCGCACGTCCACGCTCGTCTCGTCCGAGTAGAACGTGAGGCTGGACGCGTCGGAGGTGGTGGTCGAAGGGATGTTGCCGACGAAGACGCTGCCCAGATCCGGGGTGTCCTCGGTGTTGCCGGTGACCTCCCATCCGGAGCTGGCCGCGATCTCGCCGGACAGGTCCGTCGCCGCGTTGATCTCGGAGCGGGTCGGGCTGAGGATGTCGGCGATCGTCGGCGTCCACAGGACCCGGGTGCGGCCCTGCCGGTAGTACCGGGCGGACGGTGTGATGGGGGT
This sequence comes from Streptomyces sp. SN-593, assembly GCF_016756395.1. Classification (NCBI taxonomy): domain Bacteria; kingdom Bacillati; phylum Actinomycetota; class Actinomycetes; order Kitasatosporales; family Streptomycetaceae; genus Actinacidiphila; species Actinacidiphila reveromycinica. The sequence goes on along the minus strand of NZ_AP018365.1, from coordinate 4,937,942 downwards.
AGCGCTCATCGTCAGCTCTCCTTCGCTGCGCGCGGGCGCCGCTTCGCAGAGGCGGCCTCGGTGTCGGTGGTGTCTGCCGGGTCCGAGACGTTCGCCTCGGTGATCCCGGTGTCGGAGATGGGGGCCGTGGCGGCCTCGGCCGGGTTCGCGGGCAGCTTCGGCACGGGCACCGGCTTGCTGGTGAGTTCCCAGCCGGTGGCGCGGTAGTGCGGCACCGCACTGTCGGGGACTTCGACGACGCGGCCCGGCAGGTCCGGGTGGGTGATGTAGGCGTTGGTCATGACGTCGCCACCCGGATCACGGCGACCGACACCGAGGTGACGCCGTCGTAGGTGAGGTTGGCGCGGCCGGTGGCCGGGTTGCGGTAGGTGTTGGTCACCGGGATCAGCTCGGTGGTCCCGGCCGCCACGGTCACGGTCCGGTCGGCGACGGCCAGGTCGCCGTCCACCGTGCCCGGCGTCGCCAGCGTCACCGTGTGGCTGGCGCTGTCCGCGTTCTTGACGACGAGCACGACGCCCGCGCCCACCGGGCAGTCGTCGCCGCCGGACGCTGCCGCGACGAACTGGGCGTCGAGTTGCAGCCCCACGAGGGGCACGACATGTGGTGCAAGAGCCGCCATGGGCCCCACCGCCTCACGATTCGGAAGAAGCCGCCGCGCCACTGCGGCGGACATGGGAGAGTGCGGCCACATCGGACACACCCGTAGGGGGAGCAATGGGGCTGAGGGAGATCAAGGACGCCGTGGACCGGGCTCATCCGGACTGGCCGAACAAGCAGAAGATCCCGCTGATCAAGGAGTTGCGCGACCAGGAGCGGATCGAGGTGAGAGCCGGGCGGCCTTTCTCCGTCGAGCAGGTGCTCGCCGGACGGACTGGTCAGCCGGCGGCCGAGACGTCTCGGCCGGACAGCGCTGGGGCCGCCGCGGAGCCCGACACCACGGAGCAGGGGTCGGTCGGCGGGTCGGTTCTGCTTCTGATCCTGCTGGTGGCCGTCCCGCGGCTGATCGGCCTTGGGGTCTGGGGCAGCATCTACGACGAACCCGGCTGGTGGAACGTCATGAGTGCCGTCCTCACCGTTCTGGGGATCTTCGGGGTGGTCTCCGCAGTGAAGGGCCGGTCTACCGGCGGGTGAACGCGACCACGTCGATACCGAAGGACAGCGACACCAGGGCGCCGGCGTTGCCCTGCTCCTGCGTCAGCGACACGGACCCGGGCTGGGCCTGCATCACCGCACCGCCCAGCCGCGGGTCAGCGGCCAGCGCGGCGCCCACCTCGGCGTAGATGGCGAACACCCGCCCCCGGGCGGCAGGGACGCTGCCGCCGCCGTCCAGGACCGACGCCACGCACGTGACGGTGTACGCCTCCTCGGAAGGCGACGCGGACAAGCCCGGCCGATCAGTGGAGCCACTGACACCGGTCGGGTCGTCATCCAGCCCGTAGCCGACCGTCAGCGCCGCCATCGGAGCCGCGTTGGTCGCCACCGGCCCGTCGAAGACGGTCACGTCGGCCAGCCCCGGCGCGGTGTTGAACGTGTCCACGAGAGCGGCCAGGGCCGCGGGGACCGTACTCATCCAGGCCATCAGCCCACCACCGGCCTCGGGGCGCCCAGCCACTCCAGGGCCTTACGCGGGATGCTGTACGACCAGCGCGGGTCGTACACCTCCTCAGGGCCCACCACGCCGTTGCGGACGCCGCCGCCCGCGGCGCCGCGGCGGGTCTCCCAGTTGTGTTGAAGGGCCACCAGTGCTCCTCTCCGGTAGTTGTCCGGGATCGTCTGGTAGCCGGCCTGGTACACGGCCTCGGCCAGGCCGCGCACCGCCGGCCCGGACAGCACCCGCACCAGGCCGGTGTTGCTGTTGACCCGTAGCACGGTGGGGCTCACGTCCCACACGGTCGAGCCGGTCACCGAGGTGAGCGATGTCAGGGAGATGACCGGCACCGACCACAAGCGGAAGCAGCGTCCGCTGCGGCCGGCGTGCTCGATGTCCTCGCGGATGGTGCGCGGCTCGATGACCTCGCGCTTGTAGTCCTCGATGACCGCGGTGATGCCGTCGCAGTACGCCTGCACCTCGTCGTCGAACTCGGTCGCGTCCGCAGGGATGTTGATCTGCTTCTTCGCGTCGTCCAGGGTCACGATGGACACGTCACGCCCCCGCGTGGGCCGCCGCGTACTGGGCCATCACGTCCTCGGGGATCGCGCCGCGGGCCGGTACGTCGACCCCGTTGTCCTTCGCCCACGCGCGGACGTCCTTCGCGGCCGGCGCCGCGGTCGCGTTCTGGCTTTCCTTCACCGGGAGCGCGTCGGGGTCGACCTCGAAGTGGACGAAGACCGGCTCGAACATCTCGCCGGCGGCTTCCAGGATCGGGTGGCCCTCACGGGCCATGGTCGAACCCTCCTCGATGAACACGGTCTTGCCGGCGAAGACCAGCGCGGCGGTCTTCCGCGCGACGTAGATATCGCCTGCCACGGCGTCTCCTTCCTCAAGCGGGCGCCCCGGCTGACCGGGGCGCCAAGGGGGATCAGGCGGGGCTGACCACGTTCAGGACACGGAAGGCGTTCGGGACGAGGATCTTGCAGTTGTTCGACCAGTACGCGAAGATCCCGCGCTGCCCGGTCGGGCGGCCGTTCGCGCCGAACAGGTGCGGCACCAGCTCGATGCTCATGCCGATCCGGTCCACGATGAGGAAACCGCGCTGGAAGTCGCCCAGCACCGCGACGTAGTTGGCCGCCCCGCCCGAGGAAGCGATGGCGCCGTCCATGGCCGTCGCCTCGTAGGCCGAGTAGCTGATCAGCTCCGGCGGCATCCCGCCGGCCAGGCGCGCCCACAGGTCCCCGGCCAGGCCGCCCTTGCTCTGGGCGGCGCCGCGGATCTTGTTGTAGATGGCCTTGTTCGCCATCCAGGAGGCGTTACGGCGGAACCGCGGCCCGAGGGCCTGCTCGACCGCGAACAGGTCGTCGGGGACGGTCAGAGCACCGGCCGCGCCGGTCTGACCGACACGGGAGCCGGACGGCATCGTGCCGATCAGTCCGCCGGGGTTGTCGCCGGTGCCGTCGCCCAGGAAGAAGCTGTTGGCCTCCTCGTTGTCCTTGGCGTCCTGGAGCAGCATGGAGATCTCGGCGCGCATCGCGTTCCACGACGCCTCCAGCTCGACGGTGAAGGGCACGAAGCCCTGCACGCGCTGGGTGTCGACGGACGGCTGCGCGAGGGTCGGGCTGGAGTCGGGGGCCTCGTCGCCCTCGGCGCCGCGGGTGACGGTGACGCCGGCGCTGGTGACGCCCTCCCACTTCTTCCCGACGATCTGCACCTGTCGGGAGACCTCCCGCAGGGGGTTGATGCTGCCGTCCGAGGTGAGGATCACCGTGGGGTCGAGCTGGAAGGGGACCGCGAAACCGCCGGAGCCGTCCACGCCCAGCGACAACGCGCGGTTCTCCTCGGTGGTGAGGCCGTTGGTGGACAGCGCCATCAGCATCCGGCCGAAGGCCCGGTTGTACTGCGGCGAGCCGGTGGCAAGCATCCTGCGGGCGAGGGTGCCCTGCTCGTCATCGACGTCGTTCAGCAGCCGCTCGGCGCGCTCCTGGGCGGCCTCCTTGCTGTCCGCGCCGGGGAACTGACTGGTGTCGATCGCGCGCATCGCCCGGTCCCGGTACAGGCCGGCCATCTCGTCGAGGCTGCGGGCCTGCTGCCGCACCTCGTTGAGGTCGTAGATGTTCTCCGGGCGCCGGATCTGCCCGGGGACGCGGCTACGGTCCCCGGAGCGGGTGCCGCCGCCCCCGCCACCGGTGCGCTCGGTGCTTCCCGGGACCGCGGCGAGCTGCCGCAGCCGCTCGGTGCGCTCGGTGGCCGCCGCGATGGCCTCCTCGTGCCGGTCGTGCTCGCCGTTGAGGTCGTCCCACTCCGTCTGCACGTCCTGCGGCAGCGTCGCGCCGCTGAACTCGGTGTCGATCTCCTGGAGGCGGGAGCTGATCTCGCCCAGCCGGGCGGTCCGCTCCTCGATGGTCATGCGCTCGTCGTCGGCCATGCCGGTCGTCCTTGTCTGTGAGGTGGGGGCCGAGTGCCGAGGCGGCTCGGGAGTGGTGGTGGGCGCGGCGGCCGGCTTGGCGGCTCCAGTGCCATGCACAGCGGCTGGAGTGCGGGGGGCCGGCTCGGTGCGTCCCGAAGTGCTGGGCCAGGAGGCCGGGATCAGGCTGGACAGCCCGAGTTCCGCGGCCCGCTGGGTGATGTGGGCGCGGACGTCGTCCGCGGTGGTGTTGTCGACTGCCGCGAGCGCGGTGTCGAGGTCGGCGCGACCGTGGTGGTCCAGATCGCGAATCGGGCATGCCCCGTCGGGCATCGTCCAGCCCTGCGCCGTGGCATGGGCAACGGCTGCGGCGTCGAGGTCGGCGACGTTCGGCGTGTCCAGGTTGCCAGAGACGCCCTGGGAGCGGACGCCGACGATCGCGGCGTCCGAGTAAGCGGGGATCGGAGTCGGGCCGTACTCGATCAGGGCGATCTCCTGCCGGGTCACCAGCGCCCGCTGCCCCGTCGACCGGTCCGGCAGATACGGCCCCTTCGGGTCGCTCTTGATGAACCGGCCCGTGAAGCTCTGCCCGGTGATGTCGCCATTGCGGATGGACTCCAGCACGGCGTCGGCCAGCGGGGTCTTGTTGTACCGGGTGACGGTCAGCAGGCCCCGGCTGTCTGCTCGGGGCGCCTCGATCGGGGTGCCGATCGGGATCGACCCGGACTCCGACGGGGTGCCGTGCAGGGTCTTCGCGTGGTTGTAGAACACGCCGATACGGCCGGCTCGTTCACGCACGGTCTTGTCGAACGCGGTGCGGGCGATCTGCTCGTCGTACTCGCCGTCCTGGTCGCGGATGTGCGTCGGCGAGTCGAAGACGGCAGCGTAGGCGGTGACGGTACGGCCGTCTCCCCCGGCGCGGATCTGGATGTCGTCGAGCGCGAACACGCGCTGGTGGATCTGCTCACCGGTCACTGGCCGGCTCCTTCCGCTGGGGTGGCGCCGCCCGCTGGCGGCTGCTCAGCCGGCGGTGCCGCCGGGGCGTTGGGGTTGAACGGCTCCTGGCCGTTGCTCGGCGGCAAGAGCTGCACCGATGTGAGGCCGGTGTGCTTGAGCAGGGACATGTCGTTGTTCAGGACCGCCTGCGTCGCCGAATCCGGGGTGAACCCGTCCCGGACGAGAGCGGTGATGGTCTGTGCTTGGGTCTGCTGAATGCGGGACAGCACCTCGGCGTCCTCCCGCATGAACGCCACCGACCGGGTCGTATACCAGAGAGACGATCCGGAGTCGGGCGGCGTGAGCAGTGGCTCCAGGGATGCTGCGGCGTTCGACCACAGGTGCTCCAGCGTCCCGTCGGACAGGCGCCGCCGGGCGCTGGAGAAATTCCCTGCATTCAGTGCGGACCCTTGCAGCCCCTCCGAGAAACCCACCCAGGACGGCGGGACACCGGCCGCCGCCGCGAGACGCGACTCGCCCTTGCCCTGCGTCGCGGCGAAGTCGAGCTGCCGCATATCCGCGCCGATCACCTTCGGATCGGCGCCGCCGCCCATGTACAGGGTCCGGTAGGCGTTCGCGACCCCGGTGTGCTCCTCCTCCATCAGCTCCTTGAATGCCTGGACCTGCTGAAGCTTCACTGATGGATCGAACTTGATCGCAAGGTTCGGTGTGGCCGCGTTCTGGAAGAAGCGGGCCTTGTGCTCCGTCGCCATCGAGTCGGCCTGCAACTCCCGCAGCACCGGCGTGATCCACGACATGCCCAGAAAGTGGAAGTCCGGGTCGGGGATCGGCGCGTAGTGCGCCATCCTCCCGTTGGAGCCGTCCGCCGGGTAGAACCGCATCGGACCCGACGGCGGGTCATACACGTAGCCGGCGACCTCGACGTCCGGCGCCTCGGCCGGATTGTCGGCGTTCGTCTGCGACCCCAACACGATGATCACCCACTGCGGCGGCAGGACGTTCAACCGGTCCGCGCGAGTACGCCGCACGTAGGAGTTGCCGGCCGTCGATGCGTTCCACTCCATCCGACCCAGCAGGTCGCCCGTTGTGCCGCCCGGCCACGGCCGCTCCAGCAACCCAAGCTCCGGCGAGCCGAACAGGTCCGTCGGGGCGCCACCGGAGAACCGCGTCCACTGGAATCGGGCTTGGCTGAAGATCTGCTGCCGGGCCAGGATCAGCGAGAAGATCGGCCCGTTCGTCTTCGCTGCCGCCGCCGTAGTGAGGGCGACAGCCTCCTGGTCGATGGTGTTCATCGTGGTCTGGACGATCGGATAGTCCAGGCCGCCGAACCCGAAGTACTGCGCCCACTGGTTCAGATCCAGCGGGGCATCCCGTGAGCCGGTGCGCGCCGCGGCGCGCTGCGCCTCAATCCGTTCGAGCAGCCCCACGACGGGCCTCCTGCCATCCGATTCGGAGCGCCGCCGCCACCCAGGCCACGCCCAGCCAGACCAGCCCGCAGCCCTTCGCCGCCAGCCAGCCCACCCCGAACAGCAGGCCGCCCAGGACAGTCAGGACAGTGCGCCAGAACCGGATCCTGCGGGCCTCCGCGGTGATCTGATCCAGCGGGATCTGCTCGCTCCACGCCGCCACGACGCCCCCTCACCCAACGAGTACGAACGGAGCCTGTGGCTCCTCGACGCCGTATGTCGCATGACCATGGCGAGCCAGCGTCACCGCCACCAACGGGGCAATGACCGCACCCGACTTCGGCCTCGACCACGCCCACGCCTCTGCAAGCGGCCGGGTCGCGACCCCGTCCACCGCCGTATCCAGGGGGGTCTGCCCGATGTGCCGGAACCGGTCGTTGGCGATGTCGTCAGCAAGGGCGCCGCACGCCTGCGCGTACTCCCGCGTCCCCATCATGTGGAGCCGCCACGCGTCGCCCAACGGCTCCTTGTCCAAGGTGAACCCGCGCTCCAGCAAGCTCTTCTCCAGCGACCCAGCCGGCCCCGCCGGGTCCACGATCAGCGCCACCGGTGTCGGCTCGATCGATTCGAACAACTCCACCAGCCGGTCAACCACCCACCCGGTGCCCTGTCGGTGCTCCACAACCTCGCCGTGCACCAGGCCATCCGATCGCCGGCCTGCCACCGCGATCGACGTCGTGGACCGGTCCGGGGTGATGTCCACCGCCAGCGCCACCGTGCCCTCCCGCTTCGACTCCTCGTCGAGGCAGGCAGCCCAGTCGCCCGGCTTGATCGGGGTCTCCCCGCCGATCGGGTCGTCCCACCAGCCCATCCGCTCGCGGGCGTACTCGGCGGGGGGAAGACCGCGGCGCTCGCCGAGGATGTACTCCACGGTGATGCGCCGGCCTACCGCCGGGTTTGCGCGCTTTACCAGGTCGAGGTTGTCGCACCCGCACCCCTTCACGTCCTGGGCGTGCGTGCACGTCTCGCCGTCCGCGCACGCCTCATTCGGGGGTGGCGCGCACCACTCGAAGTACGTCAGCGACGGGTCTCCGCCCTTGCGGCCACGATCACGGATCCCGCGCAGGACGCCGGAGTCGATGAGCCCAGCCGACGAGCCGTACACCACCTGCGGGTTCGGGCGCGCCGCCAGGGTGGGGAACAGCGACCCCATGTGCGTCGGCTGCAACGCGAACGCCTCATCAAGGATGATCTTGTCTCCGGAGAGACCACGACCACCCGTCCGCGTCCGCGCCTTGAACATCAGACGACGATCCCCGTGAAGCTCGATCGCCTCGTTCCCGCTCCCTCGGTGAATCTGCTTCACCCGGGCGGCGAATCTCGGCGTATCCATGATGAGCTGCTCCATGTCCCGGAACGCCTCCTGCGCCGTCCGGAACTCGTGAGCCGACCACACCACGAGTCGCTGGTCAGTGATGAAGAGCCAGCCCAGTGCCGCCATCTTGAACAGCCCGGTCTTCATGTTCTGCCGGCCCACCACGACCGCGGCCTCCAGGGCGGCCACCTTGTCCGCGCTGTCTACTGCGAAGATCGCATCCAGGATCAGGCGCTGCTCCAGGTCCGGCACGAACCCGGCCAGCTTCGACAACTCGGCGACCTGCGCCCCGTAGGTGTCCACGTGCGGGGGCACCCACGAAAAGGCCGGCTCAACGAGCCGCGCGCTTGCGCTGCACATGCGCCCTCAACTCGTCAATGGGATCCGTTTCCACCTCGGCGCCAGCCGTAGCCGCCGCAAGGGATGCCCGAAACTCCTTCACGAGCGCCGCCAGCGACGCCCCTGACTCCTGCTCCGCACCGTCAATCCGCCGAGCCAACGCCAAGGCCACCTGGCCAGCCGATGTCTCCGCACGCGCAACTGCGGCAAGCTCGGCGCGCACCACCTCGGCGAGCGCGCCATCCCCTTCGTCGTCGGCCGGCCGTGGAAGTACCTTGACGTCGGCCTCGACGCCGCCGGGGCGGCGTTGTGCGCGCTTCTTGCACCGCTCGGAGCAGTACCGGGCCGAAGACCGCTTAGCCTCGAACTCTTTGCCGCAGTCGCAAGTCCTCACCATTGGGATCCCTAGCCGATCAACGCCAGTTGCTCACCCATCGGCCGAACGCCCTTGGCGACGTTGCACGACAGGTGCGCCAACTGCACGTTGGCCCGGGTGTCGTCACGACTTTCCGAGATCGGCACCATGTGATCGATTGAAGGCGACAGCGGGTTCGGGCGCCGCAGCCGCATGTTCACGAGAAGCCCGCATAGTCCGCACCGGAACCCGTCCCGCGCGGCAATCTGCGCCAGGGTGTACGACTCCGACACGATGTCGTCGCCGCGCCGCTGCCGGTTCTTGCGCCGATACCGCTCCAGCTTCCGCTCGGCCTGGTGCTCCAGGCAGAGCGGTATCGTCCCCCGGCTACGCACCTGCACGCCGCAGTCGGCGCACGGCCGAAGGGGCAGGCGTGCCCTACCCGCGACCGTCGCCAGCGACTTATTGGAGCAAGAGGTCGAACAGTACGAGGCGTTACCCACGCTCAGGAACGCGCTTCTGCAGTGGAGGCATTCGCGGCGCCGCGTCGCCCGGCGGCACTGACGACACTTCCGTTCGCCAGCCGGGAGCGATGTGGAGCCTCCCCAGAGCAACTTTCCGCAGGTTGAACACGGCGTATCGGGCTTACGAGCCATGAGGCCTCCCGGAGATGCGGAAGCCCCGAGCCGGGAGACTCGGGGCTTCCTCCCAGCCGTGATCAGCGACTGGTGCCTGTGAGGATTGCCGCACGACGGGTGTCCCGTCAGCGGTCCCGCTTGAACGCTCCTCTCGGAGCGGCGAAAAGAATCAAGAACGAATGGACCCCATTGGCTTGACTAAGCCTCTGACCTGCGAGAACCTAGTTGCAACGGCGGAACGGACGCCGAGGTCACAAGCCCTGATCGCTCAGAAGATGAGCGAGAGGGGCTTTTTTCGTGTCCCGGGACGCAAAGCCTCACGGACGGATTCGTTCACTGGGGGCGGGGTCAGGAGACGATCATGAACCCGTGTCGGACATGCCCCCCTCGTCCCGCCTGTCGTACTATGTCCGTTTTGATTGGTTCACCAAGCTTCAGAGGTTCGCATGCCCTTTGACCTGCGGCGATTGGCGTTGCCTCGCTTGGCGCCTTCGCTGCGGTTGCACGAGGCGTGGGCGAAGCCGCGGTAGGCACTCCGGTCGGCGGTGTGGTCGAGGTCGAGCGCTTGCCCCTTGAGCATGGGCGCGCCGCAGTGGTGACAGGGGCGGCCGTATGCCTCGGCGAGCAGCGCTCGACGAACCCGTTGATGGTCGGTTCCGTAACCGCGGTCGCTGGTGGATGCCACTGCGTCACCACCTCGCTGCCGTGGTGTGCCTGGCGCGGGTGGGCGTGGGCGCCGTCTACCGGGTGGACACCTCGCTGTCGTGTGGCGGTGTCCAGCCGAGTGTTGTGAGGACGTTGCGTGCGGTGTCGGGGATGAGCACCTGGGCGTCGATGTCGTGGATCTCGGTGACGTCGATCATCTGTACGTCGAGGGTGAGTTGCGGGATCTGGCCGACGCCCATGGTCAGGGTGAGTCCGGTCAGGCCGGCCGCCAGGTCGACGCCGTCAACGACGACGCTCGCTTTGGTGGGTCCGTCGCTGGTGATGCTGACCTTGTGCGCGTGCCTCGTGTTTGTGCTCACGGGTTGGCCTCCTGTTCAAGGGCTGCCGCCGGTCCGATCGACCGGATGGCGGATCCTTGGTGGCCGCGGTGCGGCTGTGCGTCTTGGTGGCGCCGACCGGATTCGAACCTGTGTCCTCCGGGTTGTGGGCCCGGCGAGCTGCCGTGCTGCTCTGCGGCGCTGGGGACGTGCGGCAGGCCCCGGCTCGGTGAGCGCGGGGCCTGCGGGGTCCGTCTGGGCATGCCGGACGTGCCTTGAGTGTTACACCTGCTGGGGGCGTAGATCAAGTGCCCTTGAGGTTTCGGAGTTCGGCGAGGTCGATGAGGGCTCGGCCGGCGGTGTCGTAGCCGTGGCGGGTGAGTTTGCCGCGGTGGAGCCATTGGCGGATGGTGCCGGGCTTGATGCCGGTTTCGACGGAGGCGGCGTAGGCGTCGGCGAGCTGGAGCCGGGGCGCGGTGTGCATGACCCCATGATGCCGCCCAGGATGGTTTTCCGGGGGGTGGGCTTGCCCCCTCTACGGGCCTCTACCGTGCAGGTCAGGGGCCGTTTACCGGGGGCGCTACCGGGGTAGCGGGTCCCCGCTACGTCGCGGGTGCGGGTAGCGGGGTGCCGTCGGGGTTCAGGTAGTGGGGTGGGTAGCGGGGGCGGGGTCTACCTGTCGCGCGGCGAGCAGCAGTTCGGGTGGGACGGCGGCTTCGAGGTCGGCGCGCCGGTATCCGGCCCGGTTGACGTTCCCGATCTTGACCTGCTTGCCGGTGCGCTCCACTCCGGCGGCTTCCAGTTCGCGGGCGAGGCGTTCGGCGTCCCAGTCGCCGTAGGTGTCGGTGTCGGCGTTGTCCAGGCGCGCGAGGAGGTCGGCGGTGTGCATGCGGTCGGTGTGCCGCATGACGTCGAGGGCGTCGGACAGCACCGGGGGGATGGTGATGCCGGCCTGGTCGGCGGCCGCGGTGACGTCGCCGACGGCATCTCCGGTGAGCTGCTTCGCGGCCTGCCGCAGCGCGCGGCCGCGCTGGCACAGCTCGGCGAAGCCGGGGTTGTCGAGGTAGTCGGCCCGCACGGTCACAAAGCTGGCGGGCCCGGTGACCAGGACGCCGGTGCCGACGTGTTCCTCGGACAGGACCGAGGCGTCCGCGCCCTGGGCGGCTTTGCCCTTGCCGAGGACCATGTCTGACGACGTGCGGTCGACGACCTGTGTGGAGTACCGCAGGGTGATGATCTCGCGGAGCTTGGTGGGCACCGAGTCGGCGTCGGGGCGCTGACTGGCGTAGTTGGAGACGAAGCCGGCGGCCGGGCCGCGCCGCGCGATCCGGCACAGGTCGTCGATGACCTGTTCGCGGTCGTCCTTGTCCATGGCGGTGAAGAACTCCTGCAACTCGTCGATGGTCACGAAGATGACCGGCAGGTTGTAGCGCTGCACGATGGCCGGGGTGAGCTTGCCTTCGGGGCAGACCGACGCGGGTAGGCCGCGCAGCAGCGCGAAGCGGCGTTCCATCTCGGCCAGCAGCTCCTTGAGCATGGCCTTGAACGCGGCGATGGCGTCGTCTTCGGCGCCGAGGATCAGGCGGTGTGCGACGGCCCGCATGGGCATCCAGTCGGCGCCGCCTTTGCCGTCGGCGACGTAGTGCCGCACGTGGGCGTCGAGCAGGCCGGCCGCGGTCATGAGGCGCTGGGTGAAGGTCTTCCCGCGGCGGGGCAGGCCGCCGAAGAACAGGGACTGCCACATGACCGGCACGGTGACGCGGTTGCCGCGCGCGTCCTGCCCGAACGGGATCGGGTCCCACACGGAGAACGTCGGGAGTGTGGCCAGCGGCGACGGGGTGGGCTCGCCGAGGTAGGGGTCGTCGTCGGCGACCCACATCGAGACCCGGCCGGCGTGGCCGCCGCCGGCGGCGCGGACGCGGGACATGATGACCTGGATCTCGTCGACTCCCAGCTCGGCGGCGATCTCCTCGCGCTTGGCGAGGACGTCGGCGGCCTTCTTGCCTCCGCCGGTGGGCAGGTCGAACACGACGGCCCAGCCGCGGCCGTCGCGGATGGGGCCGCTGATGACGCGGACCTTGGGGCCTTCGTCGTCGCCCTTGCCGGCCTTGAGCAGACTGGCCGCGCGGAGCGCGTCGTTGAGCTGGGCTGCGTTCATGTCGATGCGCAGGGGTGGCGCGGCGGTGTCGAGGAACGGGACGGTGGCGCCCTTGCGGCCGACCACGGCGAGGATGCCGAGCAGCAGAGCAGCAGTCGTGAGGAAGACGGGCGTTGCGGCCAGCGCGAGGGCCACACTGCCCGCGCCGGCAACGGCGGCAGCGGATCCGAACCGGTACCGGCGGGCCTCGGTCCGGGCGCGGTGCGCGGCCTGGTGGGCGGCCGCGAGCGTTGCGTCGTCGGGCTTGGCCTTGAGCTGCGCGGCGAGGGCCTTGACGGTCTTGGTGTGGTCGGCGGCCGCGAGGACGGGCCACAGGCGCACGGTGCAGCGGTATCCGCCGCGGCAGGCCAAGCCCAGGGCCTTCGCGCCGTACTTGGGGAGGCGGATGGAGTGGTAGCGGCCCTGGTAGGCGCCGAGGCGGACCAGGGCGCCGGCGTTGGCGCGCACCGCGGCGGGGGTGGCCAGCCATGCGGGGAGGATCGGTGTGTCCGGCACGGTCAACCAGTCGGCGAGGGGGTTGTCGGGCCGGTCGACGGCTTCGCCCTGGTCCTCGGGCGTGGTCGGTGGGGCCTTGACGAGCAGGACGGGCGGGGGCTCGTCGGTGGTGTCGTCTGCCGGGCGGGTGATCGTGTCGGTCATGCTGTACGTCCTGCTCTCTTTCGGGAGGTGCGGGGCCCGGGCCGGCCGGTCTGCTTGGCCGCTTGGCGGCCGGCCCGGGGCGGAGCTACTTCTTCGCGGCCTTCTCGGCGCGTTTGCGGGCGCCGTCGAGGATGCGGTCGACGGCCGTCTTCTGGTCGGTGGTCAGGGTTCCGCCGCGGATCATGGCGGCGGCGGTGATGCGGGCGATCCTCCCGGCCTCGATGACCGTCAGCGGGGGGTCGTTGGGGTGGGTGCGGATCACTCGGTGCCTCCGGCCGGGGTGCTGGTCTCGGAGATGGCGGCGGAGATGGCGAGCAGGGCCCAGGCGGTGGCCTCGGCGATCTCCTCGGGCGCGGGGCGGGGCTGGCTCAGGCGGCGCGCGGCGCGCTCCCTGATCTGCGCGGCGGTCATGGGCTCCTCGGACATGGGTCTGTCTCCTGTTCAGGCGGGGCGGACGTGCGGGGTGAGGCCGGCGGCCTCGATGGCGGCCACCCGCTCGTCACGGTCGGCGTCTCCGTAGGCGGCGGCGCCGCCGGTGACGACGGCGTGCTTGCCGAGGGCGTCGGTGTACGGGGTGCCGTCCGGGTTCGAGGCGGTGACGACGTAGGTCTTGTCGGCCATGGGGTTCAGTCCTTCCGGTTGTTGCGCTCGACGGCGGTGGTGAGGTGCGTGAGGGCGGCCGTGCCCTCCTCGATCACGGCGCCGGCGACGAGCCGGGCGGCGGCGTCGATGTCGCCGCGGGCGACCGCGTCCTGCACCTCGGAGGCGCGCTGGTCGTAGAACTGCTGGTCGTTGTTCTTGCTGAACAGGCCCATGACGGGTCCTCTCGGGTTGGCGGCCGGCCGGGTTGGCCGGCCCCACCGCCCGACCCACTTCCTCGCGGGAAGTGAGTGGGACGGAAGGGCCGTCAGCCCCGGCGGACGTCCTTCCACAGGCCGCGCAGGACGACGAGGCAGATCATGAGGGTGACCATGCACACCGCGAGGACCGCGAGGGCGATGGCGAACCCGATGACGATGGCGACGAGCACCACGCCGACGACGGTCAGGGCGAACAGGAACCCGCAGCCCAGCGCGGCGTAGGCGCCCCAGGGGCGGTGTACGAGCGGGGCGGGCATCACGGTCGGGGCGGTCTGCCGGTAGGCGTACAGCGGGCCGCCCTGGTCGTCGACGCCGATCTGGACGAGGGTGGCGTCAGGCGATGCGGGCTGATGCGGGCCGGGTGGGCGGAGGTTCATGCGTAGCCACCCCCGCCCTGCCCGACATCACCGGCGGCCTTCTTGCTCTCGCGGTGGAGGACGGTGCGCACGTACCCGTCATCGACCGTGATGCGGTGCCGCATCTCTACCAGCGAGGCGATGTCCGCCGACTTCGCCTCCGGCCCCAGCTCGGCCGCGGCATCCACGATGGCGCCCGTGAGTGTGACCGGCGGCAGCTCTCCGACCTGCACCGCATCAGCCTCGGGGCCGGGCGCATCACCCCTCTCGACCGTGATGCGCTGCTGGGTGTCGGAGAGGACGAGAGCGACCTGGACGGCGTCCACAATCACGCCGTAGGTGACGAGCAGCGCGGCCAGTTCCGCCGGCGGCAGCCCGGGCTGCGCATCATGGGCGATGCGGACCGCATCACCCGGGTCCATCTCCGCGAACCGGCTTCGCAGCACCTCCGTGGCCGAGCGCGGGGCCGCCCCGGACGGCGCGGGCCGCCCGCCGTGCTCGATGTGGTCGACGGCGCGGGCCTTGACCGTGCGGCCGGCCAGCATCGGGGCGAGGACCCAGGCGATCCCGCCGAAGACCGGCGGCCGGTACGGGCGCTCGCCCAGCTCGGCGCGGCGGGCGGCGCGCGGGCCGGCCCAGGACATCTCCGAGACGGCGAGCAGTCCGAGGGTGGGCACGGCGAAGAACACCGCCGCGGGGCGGCCGCCGTGGATCAGGTGGGCGTGGTTGATGTTGAGGTACACCGACGTGCTCGCCATGGCCAGCGCGGTCAGGCGGGGGCCGAACGCGGAGCGGCCGTTGGCGGACGCGTCTGATGCGAGGTGCAGGCAGGCGTAGGCGATGCCGTCGAACACGGCGACCGCGGCGCCCGCGATGCCCTGCGGGGCCTGGTAGTGGCGGGCGACGGCGTACAGCGACCACCCGGTGGTGGCCAGCGCGGCGACGGACACGACGAACAGGGCGAGGCGCCATCCGGCTCCGGTGCGGGTCACCACTCACCCCCGCGGTGCTCGCAGGCGAGCCGGCGGGAGAGGCGGCGCACCTTCGCCGCGGCGTCCATCAAGTCCGTGGCGAGTGCTCCCAAGCCCTGCACGTCATACCCGAACGCGTCGCCGTCGAGGAGTTGCACGACCATGTGCACGTCGTCGGAGTGCCGGTCGGACGGCACCGGCCAAGGGGTCTGCCACATGGTCAGCTCGATCAGCCGGCGCGGGCCCCGGCTGGTGTCGACGGTGATGTCGACGGGCTCGCCCTGGTGGTGGATCTCCTCGCGGAGCAGGCCCGCGGGGTGCAGGCCGGTACACCAGGGCGGGCACACGACGGTGACGGGCCCGTGGTCGCGGGTGTCGATGGCGATGGTCCGGTCGGTCACTTCGCGCTCCCGTCCGTCTGGTCGGGGTCCTGCCACACGGTGTAGGTGACGGGACGGTCCTCGATGCGGCGGCGGATGTACGCGGTATCGGCGTCGTGGATCTGCGGAGTGGGGCTGTTCAGGATCGCGTTGAGCGTGGAGTAGATCGCGGAGCGGCGGTCGTCCATGAGCCAGCAGAAGCGGCGTTCGTCGGCGTCCTCGACACCGGGCAGGGGCACGTCGAGGGCGTCACGGATCGCGGCGAGGAGGTTGTGGACGCTGCTGGTCAACGTGGCCTCGCCCGTGGGGGTGGCCTTCGCGGCAGTGTCGGGGCGGGTCTCGTTCATGCGGCCACCCCGCGGACGGCGAGGGTGCGGCGGCCGGCCGACACGATCCGGGCGACGTTTGCGGAAGACACGGTGTCCCCCGCAACGGGCTGGGGCAGGTCGAACGAGTGCGGCAGCACCGGGCCGTTCTGCCAGCGGAACGACCACTGCATGTACGCCTCGCGGGTCCGGGACAGGGCCCGCTCGTAGGCGGTCACCTCGGGGATGGACCAGGCCGGCGCCTCGGCGAGCAGGCCCACCAGGTGGCGGCGCCAGTCCGCGAGGACGATCAGCAGGGACTCGACGTAGGCGTGCGGGGCGTCGGTGCCGTCGGCGTCCTCCACGTCGAACAGGACGTCGGAGTCGAGGGCCGCGAACCGGGACGCGTAGTCCACCGGCTCCGGCTTTGCGGGTCCGCTCGGCGGACTCGCAAGCAGACCGGCGCCCTTGTCGACCGCGTGGGCGAACGCACGCAGCCGGTCGGCGAACGCGCGGGCCTCGGCCTGGTCGGAGGTGCGCATCAGGTCGCGGCCGTCCGATCCCTCCCACACGACGAGCGTGGTGGGCATCGTCGGGCTGGCTTCGAGTTCGGCGATCAGCGCCGCGCCGGCCGGGGTGGCGGTGTCCGCGAGGACCGTGTCGCAGATGTTCTCGTCGTGCCAGGAGCCGTTGCAGTCGGGGATGAGGCAGGTCGTCACAGCGCACCTGCCAGGGTGCGGAGCTGCGTGGCGTACTCGGCGATGGTTCCGGCGACGGGCGGCAGGGCGCGGCGGGCGGCGGCGATGATGGCGAACTGGTCGGCGAGGCGCATGAATCCCGGGATGTGGTGGAGAACGGCGGTGACCGCATCACCCACGGCGAGGTCGAGCCAGCCGGTGGTCATGCACACCGGGATCTCGTGGCCGCCGATCGGGTGGGTCATGGTCGCGTGCGGGTCGAGCTGGTCGGCCGCGGCGGCGAGGATGCGGGAGATGGTCGTCATGCCGTCACCGCCATCTGGCGGCCGGTGCGGATGCGGCGCAGGGCCTCGTCCATGTCCGGGTCGGAGCCGCCCTCGTACCCGTCGCGGACGGGGGCGAGGGTGCCGCCGGTCGCGGGGACGAGGGGGCGGTTGCTGTAGGCCCAGTGGCCGGTGTCGGCGGGGACCTCGCGGGTGTTGCGCATGAGCCGGAAGTAGTGGCAGACCGACTGGCGGGCCATGACGCGGAGCAGGCCGCCGACGTTGCGGGTCGTGGGGAGCTTGGTGCGGTAGCGGTACAGGCGGAGGAACGTGTTCTGGGTGAGGTCGTCGGCAAGGTCGTAGTCGGAGGTCACGAGCCGGTTGATGATCGTGAAGCGGACCATCTTCCGGTACTGGGTGTACGCGGCGACGAACAGCTCGTCGGGGGTGGCGGGGGTGCTGCTCGGGGCAGCGCTCATGGCAAGATCAGCCATAGCCGGTCTCCTGTGTACGCAGGTGTTCGGTCAGGCCCCGTCTGGGAGTGGAGTCCCGGTGCGGGGCCGCTGCATGCCGGGGCTGGTGGAGCAGCCCCTCAGTGGCACTCCACTACTGTACGCACATCCATGGACCAGTGGCAATCCACTGTGCGAGAATTCCGTCATGCCAGCCGGAGTCCACAAGAAGACCGCGAAGACCTACCGCCCCGACACCACCGAGTTGTACGAGCGCGCCAAGACGGCGGTCGCGGAGGTGGGCTCCGACATGAACGCGCACATCAACGCGTTCCTTCGTTGGCTCACCCATGAGACCGACGAGCTTCCCGCCCGCCCGGCGAAGCCGGAGTAACCGCCCGCCCCATCGCTTCCGCGATCAGCCGTTGCGCCTCGGCCAGGTGGCGGGTGCAGATCAGCAGCTCCGCGTCCGGGTCGACGGCCTCACCCGAACACGGGTCGTTGAGGCGGTTGTGGACCCGGCACCGCACGATCCTCTCGCTCACGACGCCTGCTCCAGTTCGGCCTGGACGCCCCGCAGCCACTCCCACAGCCGAGGCGGGTATTCGGCGCTGCACCACTCGCAGGTGACTGCGGCCGTGCCCGGAGCCGCCCACAGCACCGACCCGCACAGCACCCCGTCGTACACCGCCGGGCAGTGCCCAAGACGCACCCCGCGGTACTCCCGCGGAGCCACGACCGACGTCACCTCGCGGTACAAGGCGCGGATCTCGCCGGCGAACTCCCCGGCAGCCGGCCACCGCTCCGCGATCCACGGCAGGTTCGCGGTGAGGGCCTTCACCGCGGCGTGCACCCGCGGCTCCACCCCCGGCGCCAGCCGGGGCGGCGCCCAACCCCGGTCCTGGTGGAGCGCGGCCCGCCAGTCCTCCAGGACCCCGACGATGCCCCCGCCGGCCCGCAGCACCAGCGGGTGCTCCGCGAGCGGCATCGGGGCGTCCACCGCCGTGCCGTGCCCTCCGTTGCCGCACGGCCAGTTCGAGCCGAGCGGCGACAGCTCGTCCGCGAGCTGCCGGTAGAGGTGCGGGAGCGCAGCGAGCTGCTGGCCGCAGGACGCTGTGCACACCTCGCAGAGCATGCGTTGGGTCGAGGAGTGGAGTTCAGTCCCGCACAACTCGCAGTTGGTGGTCATGGGTGCTCCGTTCAGCGCGGGCCGTAGTGGCCCACATGCCAGGCCGCGCAGTGCTTGCAGCGGTAGACGGTCAGGCGGGTGGCGCCGCCTGCGATGAGCCGGGCGCGGGCGACCAGCGCGGTGGCCCGGTCGGGGTGCCGGACCTTCCCCGTGCAGGCCCGCGCCCGGGTACGCGTCTTCACGGGTGTTCCTTGCGGTCGGGGGCGATGTAGGCGCGGCCGCCGGGCAGGGGGTAGGCCAGGATGCGGTCGGCGTTGCCGTCGGGCAGGCCGTCACCGGGCGCGGTGAGGACGCGGGCGTCGGTGCCGCCCGCCTCGTGCTCGGCTCGGGCCTGGCGCAGCTCCCGGCGGGCATCCAGGTGCCGGCCGCCGAAGTAGACCAGCAGGGCCAGCTCGATGCCGATGCTGATCCCGGCGAGGAAGAAGAACAGCTCGTTGCCGGTCATGACCCACCGCCGGGGCGCGCGTTACGGGCGGCGGCCAGCACCTGGTCGACGATGGCGTGCCCGGCGGCGGAGCCGATCGGGGCGGAATCGGCGAGCTTCCGCATACCCGCCTCGTTGATCACGATGAGGGTGCGGCCGAACGTGTCGGTGATGGTCTTGGTCTCGATGCCGAGGCGGGCGCAGAGCGCCATGACGTCGGCGTTGCTCATGTCGTCGTGCTGGTCCACGGTGATTCTCCTTCGGTCGGGCCCGGCCGCCGTAGTGGCGGCCGGGCGGGTGTAGCTACACCTGGTGCACGCCGGCGGCGGCGAGGAACGCGGCCCGCTCGTTGGGGTCCTGGAGACGGCGGGCGTCGTCCACCCACAGCTCGTGCATGCGAGACGCGTGGAACTCGTGGCCGGCGCAGAGCGTGACGCGCTGGGTACTGGACTCGGCCGGCCGCTGGTGGCTAACGGTGTTGCGGACCGCGATGACGCCGGCCTTGCCGCACGCCCCCCGCTCGGCGGAGCACTCGCCGCTGGAGACGGGCACGGTCTGGATGACGAAGGTCGTGTCACGGTGGTCGCCGAGCGCAACGACGTCGGTCGAGTTCATGAGCTGGTCTCCTTGGTGTCCGTCGGGTTGTCCACAGGCGCGGGGGTGCTGGCCTGCGGGTTGTGGATTGTCGGGGCGGTTTCCGACCGGGCGGTATCCGCCCGGTCGTGGCTACGGGGCGCCATGCCAGGAGGAGGAGTCCGCGCGCACGTTGGCGGCGAACCGGGCGAACACCGCCTGCTCGCCGGGCTGACGGTCCAACGGCGGGGCTCCCGTGGCCACGTGCACAACCTCGTCACCGTGGGCAGGGCAGTACTGCCTCACCTCCGCGGCGGCGACAACGGCGTAGTCGTGCACGTTGCGGGACATGCGGGCGGCCCTCCCGAACGTCAATGCGGGCTCGATCGCGGTGAAGAAGAACCGCGGGAAGCCGCCCAGGTGGACGCTGTAGCCGTGTTCGACAATCCGGCCGTCGGAGTGCATCTCCGCAGGAAGCCGGTCGACGTGGTAGAGGCCGGCGGGGTCGATCTGCTGGTACTGCTTGCACAGCGGCTTGCTGGACATCAAGTCCTCCTTGATTGGGCCCGGCTTGGCGCCGGGCGGGCTGGTGGCCGCGAGATTGCGGAGCTTCGCCGCGTGGCGCTGCGCCAACCCCTCGGTTCGGGCGGCCTTACGGGCGGCGCGGGCTTTCTTCGCGGACCCGGCCCGCAGTCGAGCCGCCTCGATCCGGGCCGCCACCACGTCATCGACGTTCACGTCAGCCGCCGACGAACAACTGCGGCAGGCCCTCCAGCGCCGACCACGCGGCCCGATAGGCGTCGGCCGCCCAGGAGAGCTGGTCAGCGAGATCTTCCACGGACGGAAGCGGGCCGCCGTAGACCTCATCGGCCGCCAGGCGCAGGGCACCCATGTCTCCGGAGCCGTACTGCCACAGGCTGTCGAAGGCGACCGGGATCGCGCTGAGGAACAGCACCTCGTCGTGCCGCAGGCGCACGTAGGCGGTCCTCCCGTTCCGGTCGCGGCCGGAGTAGCAGCGGAAGTAGTCACTGGGGTTGCGGGCGGCGCCGAGGTCGCGTTCGCCGTCGAGGATGCGGGCCATGGCGTAGTGAGCGGCGACGGGCGCCTCGAACAGGGCGTGCTCGGGGGCGTTGATGCGGGCGCGGCGGAGCTGGTCGCCGTCCTGCCAGACGACGTGCACGTGATCGTCGCCCTCGCACTTGTCGGGGTGGAGGTTGACGGCGCCCCAGGGCTCCCCTTCGAACTCGCCGGCCGGGCTGATGAGCGGGGCGTCGATGAGTTGGCGGAAGCGGCCGGTGTTCATGCTGCGGCCGTTGACGGTCAGGACGCGGATCTCGACCGTGGCGGTCTCGATGGCGGGCTGGTTGATGGTGGGGCTAAAAGACATTTCGATCTCCGGCGGAGGGTCGGTTGGTGGCTTCGGTGGTGGCCGTCTGCGGGTCGTCCGGGGTGGGGCTGTCCCACCTGTCCCCTCCCTAAAGGAGGAGGGGGGAGGGGACAGGTAGGCCGACGTGCCCTGTCCCCGACCTGTCCCCGACCTGTCCGGGACAGGTTTGACCTGGGGTTTTTAACTAACCTGTCCCCGGGTCGGGGACAGGTGGTTCGTCCCATTCCTCCTGTCCCGTCCCCGAGAGGGTCGGGGACAGGTTTGGGGACAGGTTTGGGGACAGGCGTTTTGCCGCGTTCGTCCGTTCGCGGCGGAGCTTCACGACCTCGGCCAGAACTTCGTTCCGCGCCTGGATTCCGAGGCGTGCGCACTCGCTGCGGAGCTTGTCGCGCCCCCAGTTCGCGGGGACCTTCTCGGCGTCCAGTCGATCGGCGACTTCCTCAGCCCGGGTCCGCTGGCCGTTGGCGACGCGCTCCTGGTCGATCGGGTCCAGGTGGACCAGGACCACCGAAGTGACTGCGGAGCCGTCCTCCTTCGCCTCGCCAGCCAGGATCACCTGGTGCAAGCCGAACACCACGTCGCCAAGTTCCTCGTCGTCCTTCTGCTTGCCGGTCTTGAGGGTGACCGTGATGTCCTCCAGGGACTTGCCCTTGCGCTCGACCCCGAGTTCGGTCTGGAGCGCGCCCTTCACGGCCGTGGCGCCCCGGCCGCGGTCGCTGTCGTGGCCGCTGTGGTGCACCAGCAGCACACAGGCACCGGAGGCGCCACGGAGCTGTTCCATGCGGTCGACGACGCGGCCCATCTCGGTGTTGGAGTTCTCCTCGACGCCGACGGTGACGCGCGCCTGGGTGTCAACGATGATGAGCGCGGGCTGCTGGCGGCGACACAACTCGATCAGCACCAGCCATTCGACATCCATGGCCTGTACCGGGCGCGGCAGGAACCGGACGCCGGTCATCTTCCGGTTGTGGTGCTGCTCCCAGGCGCGGACACGCTTACGGATACCTCGGCTGCCCTCGGCGACCAGGTAGATGACGTCGCCCTGGTGGACCCGCTGGCCGTGCCAGTTCGTTCCCGTTCCGACGCTGGCCGCGAAGTCCAGGGCCACGAAGGACTTGAACGTGCCGGACGCTCCGTACATCCGGGCGAGGGTGTCCCTGAACAGGACGTCGTTGATGATGGGTTCGAGGGCGGGGATGTTGTTGAGGTCGTCGGTGTCGAGGAGTTCGGCTTCGAGCTTCCGCAACCGGTCCTCGAAGTGCTCCTCGGACGTCATCCCCTGCTCGTCCGCTTCTGGTTCGGGTTCCGGTTCGGGCATAGGCGGCACCGTCCCCGCCCACGGGTCTTCGTCCGCAGGCGCGCCCGGCTCGGCGTAGGTGGTCACGCGGCCCCCCGGCGACCGACGTAGTCGAAGGCGGACTCGATGGCCTGGTGGATCTCGTTCTCGTCGCGCTGGGCGACGCGGCCGGCGGAGTAGATCTCGGCTCGCATGTCGGCTTCGGTGCACCGGCCGGCCTGTACGAGGTAGGCCGCGGCGGTGGTGACCGTGCACAGCACGCGGTGGCGTTGTCCTTCGGGGGCTCCGGCGAGCTGGGCGGCGAGGTCGGCGAGTCCGACGCGTCCCTGCTGACTGGTGGTGCGCGGCCCCCGGTACGGGGGGCGGTTCACGGGCGCCGGCGGCTTGGGCATGTGGCCGGTGCCTTCCAGATGGTGCAGCAGCCACTGGGGGGCGGGCAGCGGGTCGAGCCCGGCGGAAAGACGCCGGTACTCCCCGTCCGGGGTGGCGCTGGTGGGGGCCACGATGTAGCCGCCGGTGGACCGGACGTCGATGTTCCACCCGAAGGCACCCTCGGACTTGTTGACGGTGATCCCGTCGGGGAGCGTCCAGTACAGGTGCAGGCCCTTACTGGGGGTGCCGACGATGAGGGTGTCTCCGGGGTAGGTCTGCCCGTACCGCTCCAGGGCGAGCGCGAAGACGTCACCGCCGTGGGCGGCAAGCCCGTTGTACTGCGGAGGCGGGGCAGCACCTTCCTTGTTGACGTCGAGGTCGACGACGACCAGCCGGGCCGGGCCGGTGGAGATCCCGATGTTCATGTCGGGGTAGCGACTGAACCAGCCGGTGACCTTGTCGGGGTCGGTGGTGGCGACATGGAAGCCGTGGCAGGTGTCTGCGGGGTGCGGGCAGTCGGCTGCGGTGCGGTGGGGCTGGTAGTCGGGGGACTTGCTGCTGCACAGGTTGCAGTGCCGCAGGGGCTTCTTGGCGCCGGGCGTCAGGGGGAAGACGGGCCAGCCGCGGGCGATGAAGGCGGCGGCGGCGCGCTGGCGGCTCTGCGAGGTGTTCACGAACGATGGCTCTTTTCTGCCCGTGCCGGTCTGGTGGTTCGTGGCGCGCGCGGGGCCCGGTGTCTGGTGGGATGCCGGACCCCGCGCGGGGGCGATCAGGTGCGACTGGCGGACACGGTGCTGGCGACGCGTGCGACGACCTCGGTCCAGTGCCGCCCGCAGGCCGGGTAGTCGTAGCGGAGGTTGGGTCCGAGGTGGACGCTGACGACGTGCACCGCGAGGGCGGGGCAGCCGCCGCACCGGTAGCCGGGCCGGTTGTGGGGCGAGTCGGGCCCGTCGGGGCAGTCACACCAGGTGCAGCGCTTCTTGCCGTCGGCCGCCGTGATCGCGACCGGGACGGTGCCCGGGTCGAGGGCGGCTTCGCGGGCGGCGGCGAGGGTCTGGTCGGACAGGAACGTGTCCTGCGGAGTACGGGTCACGACGACTCCCCGTTTCCGCGGTGGAACGCGCCGGCCAGGCCGTCGGCGACCTGCTGGCGTGCGACCTCCCGCGAGGGGAGCGGCCCGTTGGCGCGGATGAGATCGGCGAGAGTCCCGCCCGGCTGCACGGTCCCGTCGTCTCCGAGCAGTACGGTCTCGAACTTCTCGGCGAGCCCGCTCTCGATGGCGGCCAGTCGCAGCGACGGGAGGATGTTCTCCATCAGCTCGTCGCCCCACGGCCCGCTGAGCGCGATGTCCATGGCGACCTGCCAGTTGCAGACCGGGACCTGGTGGGAGGTGCCGTCGCCGCTGTAGACGGTGTACTCGTCCACACGCGGCGGCACGGGCGGTTCTGCTGCGGCTTCGGCGATCTCGCCGTCGCGGATCTCGGCCCACAGCTCGGGGGTGGCTCCGGCGAGCTTGAGGACTTCGTGGACGAAGAACCAGTCGCCGTCGCCGTCGGTCGGGTCGGCGAGGACATGGCTCAGCTCGCCCAGGCCCATGAACGCGGTGACCTTGCTGATGTCGGGGATGAGCCGGTTGTGGCGCTCGGCGAGGTCGCAGATCGACATCAGGGTGCGTGCGCTGTGCTTCTTCAGTCGGCCCGCCGCGCGGTCGCGTCGGACGGCGGCCCGGTAGTGCGCGGGGAGCGCGGGCAGCGGGGTGCTGACGGGCTCGATCATCCCTGCATCTCCTTGCGGCTTCCGGGTCCCCAGCCGGGCATCTCCGGCGGCTCGGGCTGGCCCTTGAGACGGGCCGGGGTGTGGTTGGGGCAGCGCATCCCCGGCAGGTAGTGGCGGACCCCGTCAACCACGCGGCAGTAGCGGAGTTCGGCGCCGATCCAGTGCGAGCACGAGCCGTCCGTCGGGCGGATCTCCGGCCGGGCGGCCGGGGTGTCGTCCCCGGCCGCCGTGGTGGTGGGCTCGCTCATGCCGCGGCCCTTCGGCTGTTCCCGTGGACGGCGAGGCGGATGGCGACGCGCTGCTCGTCCGAGAGGGGCGGCGCCTGGTCGACGATGGCGACGATGCGCGCCCAGTACGCAGCGTTCCGCTCAGGGTCGTCGAACCGCACCGGCCGGGCCGGCAAGGCCGCGGGCACTGGCTGCTTGATCGGCGCGGTCACTTCGCACCGCCCTGGAGCTGGGTGCGCATCCGGACGAGGCCGGCGCGCAGCACGTCGAGGGAGTCGATGAGCTGCCCGACCTGGTCGGCGTTCAAGACCATCTCGTCGTACTGGTCGACGCCGAGCCACACGTTCGGGGCGTCGTACTGGTCGGCGCCGTACACCTGCGCCTGCATGATCGACGTGCCGCCGATGCCGGGGTCGACGCCGACCGGGAGGGGCACGGTGACGTTGGCGCCGTAGTGCTCCAGCCCGTCGCCGGACGTGTCGTGCTGGACGCACCAGTCGTACTTGCCGCAGAACCGGGTCGCGGTACTCACGCGACCACCTGCGCGGTAGCGGCCTTGCGGGCCTGCTCGGCGCGCATGATGTCGCCGACCTGGTTCATGACGCCGGGGGCGTCGTTGTGGGTGAGGATCAGGTCGACGATCGCGTCCCACATCGCGGTCATGTTCGGGTCGTCGTCGGCGCGGCGGTGGGACTCGATGCGGCGCAGGTCGCGGTAGGTGGCCGGGCTGATCGCGTGGTACTCGCCGCTGCCCGCGATGTAGATGTTGATGAACACCTCGACCTGGTCGCGGGTGGTCTGCGCGGGGTCCCAGCCGAGGTGGTAACGGCCGGTGCTCTTGACCTCGCGGTAGACGATGACGGTGCCCTCGTCGAGGGGGCACTCCTCGATGACGACGCGGGGCCAGGTGAGGCGTTCGCGGACGTTGAGCGCGTCGGCCTTGGCGAGGCGCGCGATCTCGGCGAGGGGGAAGCTGCGCCCCCGCTTGTCGGCGTCGGCCATCTGCTCGGACAGGGCGTCGAGGTGGACGCGCCCGTCCGGCGCGAACAGCGGCCGCCGGTCGGTCCGGGTGGTCGGCGCGGCGAGCGCCGTGAGAGCCTTGGTCATAGTGGTACCTGCGGTTCTTCTACTTGCTGGTGGACGTGCTGAGGTACTGCCGGACAGGCGGCGTCGAGGCGGCAACCTCGGCGTCGTCGTCGTTTCCGATGAGGCCGAGCCACTTCCAGGCGTCGACGGTGCGCACGTACTTGGTGCGGCCGACGCGCAGGATCTCGATGGGCAGGTCTCCGCTGGCGGCGAGCTGGTAGCCCGTCGAGGCGGGGATGCCGATGGCCTCGGCGAAAGTGCGGATGTCCATGAGCGGCGGCTGGTGGGCGAGGATCTGCCCGATGTTCCAGCCGCGCCGGCGGACGGTGTCGGTGGCGGCCTGGACCGCCTCGGCGGCCGTCACGCCGACTCCTGCTCGGCGAGCTTCTGCTCGAAGCGGTCCAGCTCGGCCTGGGTGTACAGCACCCTGCGGCCGACCTTGATGCCCTTCGGGCCGTACCCGATGTGGCGCCAGTAGCGGATCGTGCTCGGAGCCGTGCGGTACCGGGCGGCGACATCGTCCGTGGTCAGGTACTGCGTCTGGTGGTTGGCAAGCGGGGTCGCCACCATCCCACCCCCTTACGGTGTTGGCGTTGAACACCATGAGTATGTACCCGGCGATGGTGTAGCGCAACAACAACGCCAGGTTGTAGCGTGTAGTGCATGAAGGATGTTGATTGCGTTGGCTGACCGCCGCGAAGGGACCTCCCCGGCCGAGTCTGCCTTCATCGAGCAGATGAAAGTGCGCCGGTCGATCCTTGGACTTTCCCAAGGAGATGTAGCCGAGCGAGTAGCCGCACTGGGCGGAAATATGTACCAGCAGACCATTGCGAAACTAGAGTCCGGACAACGAGCCCTGAAGTTGTCCGAGGCGGATATCTTGGCAAAAGCGCTCGGCACGACAGTGCACGAAATGATCGCCGATGGATACACTCCCCACCCAGACCTTGGAATCAAGGATTCGATGAATAAAGATCTTCTCGAAGAGGAGATCGGGACCGTGTTGAGACTGCTGCATGAGGCGGAAGCCGAACGTGAACACGCACGCGTGGCCTACATGCACGCGCTCGATGACCAGAGCAGGGCGCAGCACATCGCCATGGCGACCCGGGCGGCAGAACGGGCCGCCGACGAGAGATCAAATTCGCTGAGAATCAAGTACGAACGGCTAACGAAACAGCTCGCCGACTGGAGAGAGTACGAGCAGAGAACTGGTAATCCGGCGCGTCCACGAAAGCGAGGACCGGGCTTCGTCGGGCTGAAAGAAGAGCCATAGATGAATCGAAAGGTGGGTCCAGAGTGAAGGGTTCGACGTATCGCCGCTGCTACTGCCGCGGTGAGGACGGTAAACCGCTGGGGAAGGCGTGCCCGCAGCTCACGTCACGGCGGCACGGCGTGTATGCGGTCCGGCAGGAGCTGCCGCCGCGCGAGGACGGGACCCGGCGGTCGTTCTCCCGCTCCGGGTACGAGACGGCGAAGGACGCGCAGTCGGCCCTCGACGCCGTGCGGGCCCTGCTCGCCCTGCCGGACGCCGACGACGTCGAAGCGCAGACCCAGGTCGGCGACCTCCTGGAGGGCGTCTCCAAGGACAAGGACGCGCCGCTGCCGGCCCTCGCGGAGATCCGCCGCCGTCTCCAGTACGGGCAGAAGCTCACCTCCGCCATGACCGTCGGCGACCTGCTCGACGAGTGGCTGGAGGCCAAGCGGAAGACGAAGCGGGCCACGACCGTCAACAACTACGCCTCGCGGGTCGAGTACCACCTGCGCCCCGGGCTCGGGCACTACCGGCTCGACCGGCTGAACGTCGGGCACTGCCAGGCGTACTTCGACGCCATCGAGGACGCGAACGAGGCGATCCGCGCGGAGAACGCGGCCCGGCGCGACCAGACCGCGCGGGCGACCTGGGGGAAGCGGTCCCGGCCGCCGGCCGCCGAGCGGGAGCGCCTGGACGCCGAGCGGGCCAAGCTGGCGGAGATGCCACCGTTCCGCCGCATCACCGGGCCGGCGACCAAGCTCGAAGTCCGCAACACCCTGCGGTCCGCGCTGAACTTCGCGATCCGCAGGCAGTACATCACCTTCAACCCGGCCGCGTTCGTCGAGATGGAGACCGTGCGCCGCGCCAAGGGGCAGTTGTGGACGGCCGAGCGCGTCGCGCACTGGGAAGAGACCGGGCAGAAACCCGGGCCGGTGATGGTGTGGACGCCGTCGCAGCTCGGGGCGTTCCTCGATGCCGCCGAGGACCATCGGCTGTACGCGCTGTTCCATGTCGTCGCCCACCACGGCCTGCGGCGCGGCGAAGCGGTCGGACTGGACTGGCGCAACATCAACTACGCCGCCCGCACCCTCGCAGTGGCGCGGGAGATCGTCCGTGACGGATACACCCCGATCGAGACCGAGCCGAAGACGGACGGCTCGGCGGCCGAGGTGAGGATCGACTCCGGCACCGTGGCCGTGCTCCAGGCGCACCGCGAGCGGCAGTCGGCCGAGCGTGTGCAGCGGGAGGCGGACCGGCTGCCGTGGACGGACACGGGCAAGGTCTTCGTCCAGGAGGACGGGACGTGGCTGCATCCCGACTCGGTGTCCGACGCCTTCCAGGAGATCCGCGAGGCGGCCGGTCTGCCGCCGATCAACCTGCGGGACTTGCGGCATGGGGCGGCGGCGTTGGTGAAGGCCGGCGGCGGGGACCTGCACGACGCGAAGGTGAAGCTGCGGCACAAGACGATCGTCTTGACCAGCGACACTTACATGGAGTTGTTCGAGGAGTACGCGGACGAGCTGACGGAGCGCTCGGCGGCGGCGGTACCGCGTGCGCGGAAGGCTCCGGACGGCACATCCGCTCACGCATCGCTCACGCAGACGCCCTCGGAGTGATCTACGCCGCAGGCCACTTGCGCGGTGACCTGGGCGAAGTTGGAGCCCCCTGTCGGGTTCGAACCGACGACCTACGCTTTACAAGAGCGTCGCTCTGGCCAGCTGAGCTAAGGAGGCGCGGGGGCAAGTGTACCGGGCCGGGGGTGCCCGGGGCGGGGAAAATCCTGCCCCAGGGGCTGGTGACAAGAGGGAAATCGGCAGGTAGCGTCGCGGTGGGCCCGCTGACGAGGCGGGTCCGCTCGGTTTGGCGGAACACCTCCGGAGCTGCTCCGGGAGGTTCCTTTACTCGGATCGTCCGGCACGTTCCTGCCGGTGAAGGGACTGACACAGTCATGGCTACTGTCACGTTCGACAAGGCGACCCGGATCTACCCGGGTGGCGACAAGCCCGCGGTCGACGGGCTCGACATCGAGGTCGGGGACGGCGAGTTCCTGGTGCTCGTCGGCCCGTCCGGCTGCGGCAAGTCGACCTCGCTCCGCATGCTCGCGGGGCTGGAGGACGTCAACGCCGGCGCCATCCGCATCGGCGAGCGCGACGTCACGCACCTGCCGCCGAAGGACCGGGACATCGCGATGGTGTTCCAGAACTACGCGCTGTACCCGCACATGACCGTCGCGGACAACATGGGCTTCGCGCTGAAGATCGCCGGCGTCAACAAGGCCGACATCCGCAAGCGCGTCGAGGAGGCCGCGAAGATCCTCGACCTGACCGAGTACCTCTCGCGCAAGCCGAAGGCGCTCTCCGGTGGTCAGCGGCAGCGTGTCGCGATGGGCCGCGCGATCGTGCGCGAGCCGCAGGTCTTCCTCATGGACGAGCCGCTGTCGAACCTCGACGCGAAGCTCCGCGTGCAGACCCGTACCCAGATCGCCAGCCTCCAGCGCCGCCTGGGCGTCACCACCGTCTACGTCACCCACGACCAGGTCGAGGCCATGACGATGGGCGACCGCGTGGCGGTGCTCAAGGACGGTCTGCTCCAGCAGGTCGACAGCCCCCGCAACATGTACGACCGCCCGGCCAACCTCTTCGTCGCGGGCTTCATCGGCTCCCCGGCGATGAACCTCGTCGAGGTGCCGATCACCGACGGCGGCGTGAAGTTCGGCAACACCGTGGTGAACGTGGCGCGCGACGCGGTGCAGGCCGCGGCCGACAAGGGCGACAAGACGGTCACCGTCGGCGTCCGTCCCGAGCACTTCGACGTCACCTCCGGCGGCGGCGCCTCGGGCCTGTCCAAGGAGGGCCCGGAGGGCCTGGCCGTGACCGTCAACGTGGTCGAGGAACTCGGCGCCGACGGTTACGTGTACGGCTCCGCCGAGGTCGGCGGCGAGCACAAGGACCTGGTGCTCCGCGTCGGCGGCCGCGAGATCCCGGAGAAGGGCGCCGTGCTGCACGTCGTGCCGCGCCCGGGTGAGACCCACGTGTTCGCCACCTCCACCGGCGAGCGCCTCAGCGACTGAGGCCCGGCGCCTCACGGCGGGCGAGCACGCGCGAACGAACGCGGCGGCGGGCCGGTACGTCCACGACGGACGTGCCGGCCCGCCGCCGTTTCGCGGTCTCCCCCGGACGCACCGCATCCGACTCCCCACGCCCTCCCGCGCTCCCGCGTCGGTACCCGCTCCCGCCCCCGCGCAGACACCCGGCATAAATAGTCAAACCCGGCCTTTCGGGTGGGTTCGTCAACACCGTGACTGCGGCTGCCCCGTTTCACCTCCCTCGTCAGAGTGACTAAATGTCGCCAAATCATCACCAGTCGCTACGATCCGATGCGTGAACCAGGTAGCTCGCCGTCTCGGCAAGACATTCGCGCTCGTTCTTCCGGTCGTCCTCGTGCTGTCGGGGACGCTCGCCGTCACCCGCGTGCCGTGGGCCTCCTCGTCGTCGTCGGACGGACAGGTGCTGACCGCGGCGTCGTCGAAGAAGCAGGCATCCCTCGCGCCCCAGGAGGCGCTGCGCCAGAAGCTGCTGGCGGAACTCCAGGAGAAGGACCCGGGCGCGGCCCTGACCGATCTCCAGACGGCCATCACCAAGCAGCCCGGCCTCGCGCGCTACTGCGTGGACATCGCCCGCTCGCTGGGCCGCGCCGCCGTCGCGAAGTACGACGGCGCCGCCAACCGCGCGCAGGCGTGGTCCCGGCCGGTCTGCGACACCTCGTTCGCGACCGGCGTGGCGTCCGTCGGCTGAGGCCGCCCAGGACGACACCCGCCCGACACGACCCCCCGGCACGACCTCGGTATGGCCCCGGTCAGACCAGGTCCACCCCATGAGGCCGGTCGTACGCCTCCGTACGCCCACGGCCCACCCGGGTACGCCCCTAGCCGCCACGCGGCAGACCGACAGCAGACCGATGGCGGACGGACGGCGGCTCCGCAGACGGCGAACCCCCGGACGCGCCCAGGCGTACGGCCCAGCACACAGGGGCCGTACGCCTCCCGTCGCATAAGGTGCGCTGCATGACGCGCGCCTCCCGACTTCCCGGCACCTCCGCCCCCTCCGTCCCGGCCCCGGTCACCCAGGCGGTCCTGCTCGCCGGCGGCCAGGGCTCGCGGCTGCGGCCGTACACCGACGACCGGCCCAAGCCGATGGTGGAGATCCCCGGCACCGGGACGCCGATCATCGGGCACCAACTGGCCTGGCTGGCCGCCGAAGGCGTCACGGACGCGGTGATCTCCTGCGGCCACCTCGCCGAGGTGCTGCAGGAGTGGCTGGACGCGACCCCGCTCCCGCTCAACGTCACCACCGTCATCGAGCGCGAGCCGCTGGGGCGCGGCGGCGGCCTGAAGTACGCGGCCGCCTCCCTGCCCCGCCCCGACGAGCCCTGGTACGCCACCAACGGCGACATCTGGACCCGTTTCCCGCTGAACGAGATGGCCGGGTTCCACGAGGAGCGCGCCGCCGTCGCCACGCTCGCGCTGGCCCGCCCCCGCATCCCCTGGGGCGCCGTGGAGACCAACGAGTTCGGCCAGGTGCTGGACTTCATCGAGGCGCCGCCCTCGCCCTACCTGATCAACGCCGGCGTGTACGTCTTCGCGCCGGAGTTCGCCGCGATGCTGCCCGACCTCGGGGACCACGAGCGGACCACCTTCCCCCGGCTCGCCCGCGAACGCCGGCTCGCCGGCTTCCCGATCCCGCACGGCGCCTACTGGCGGGCCATCGACACCGCCAAGGACCTCAACGAGGCCGCCAAGGAGCTGGGTTCGCAGCAGGGCTGACACGGGCCCGCGCACCCGCGTACTACGGCCGACGCGCCAGGCACCCGCCCCGGACACCCGGCACCCCTTCCCGGACCGGACACCGGCCATCCTCAGCCCGCACGCCGGCCCCCTCGGCCCGGGCGCGGCACCGGACACGTCCGCCCGGGCACGGCACCGGGCACCCTCCGCCCGGCTCCGACACACCACCCTTCCGCCCCGGCCCGGACGAGATCCGCCGCCGGACACGCGCCAGGGGCGCCCCCCGCGGAAGGGGGCGCCCCTGCGTGCTGTTCCGGCCGTCCGGCCCGGGGGTCGGGTCAGGCCGTGTCCTGCGGCGCCCCGGAGTGCCCCGGCCCCGCCGACAGCCCGAGCAGCGGCCCGCTGCCCAGCAGCCCGCCGATCGCGCCCTGCGACGGCTTCGGCGCCGGGGCCGAGGGCGCGGGCGCCTGCGTCGCGACGGGAGGCGGAGCCTGGGTCGCCGGCGCGCTGCCGCCGGAGGAGCCCCCGGAGGAGCCGCCGGACCCGGATCCGGACCCGGAACCGCTACCGGACCCGGTGCCGGTCCCCGTGGAACCGCCGCCGGTGCCGATGGTGGTGTGGGTGCTCTGCGGCGCGCCGCCGCCGGCCGGCGCGTGCGTCGCGCTCGGCGTCGACCCGGGCCGGGCGCCGGACCCGCTTCCGCCGTCCTTGCCCTTCCCGGCCGACGGCGACGGGTCGGCCGGCGATCCCGAGCTCCCCTCGCTGTCCCCGCCGGAGACCTCCGGAAGCGGCGAACCGGGCAGGTTGTTCACCGGGGTCGAGCCGGAGCCGGGCCGGCCGTGCTCCGTGCTGCTGGCACGGACCGCCGCGCCCAGCACCGAACCGATCAGCAGCGTCAGGCCGATGGTGACGGTGGCGAGGACCGTGCCCCGGCGCAGCACGCGCCGCCGCAGGTCCCACAGGGTGACGCGGGGGCCGAGCCGGCGCCAGGCGTCGCTCGCGAGGTGGCCGTCGACCGAGTAGACCGGGGCGCCGGCGATCACCAGCGGGCTCCAGGCGGCCAGGTAGATGAAGTCGGGCGCGTCGTACACCGGGACGGTCCGCCAACTGACGGTGACCAGCAGGGCGATCGAGACGGCGGCGCCGAACACCGCGGCGACCCGCTGCCACAGGCCGAAGACGGTGAGCACGCCCACCACGACCTGGAGGAAGGCGACGGACAGGCCCGCGCCCACCGGGTGGTTGAGCGCCGCGTCGCGCAGCGGCTCGGCGGCCGCCCAGGGGTGCAGCGAGGACAGCCACTTGACCATGGAGCCGCGGCTGCCGCCGTCGAAGTAGACCCGGTCGCACAGCTTGCCCATGCCCGCGTAGATCGACACGAAGCCGAGGAAGACGCGCAGCGGCAGGAGGACGATGCCCAGGTTCATCCGCCGGTGCGGGTAGTAGGCGTGCCGGACGGAGTCGCGCCGCCCGCGCTGGCGGCCGGGGCGGGCCCGCTCGGCGCCGCCGGAGGCGTCCTCGTCGCCGTAGCGGTCGTCGTCGCGGCCGCCGCCGGCGCCGACCAGCGGCTCGTCGTAGGGGGCACGCTGGCCGACCACCGTGGGGACCGCGGCGGGCAGCACGGCGGTCTCGTCGATCCGCGGCAGCACCTGGGTCGCGGCTCCGGCACCCCCCTGCCCGGCCGCGGTGCCGGCCTGCCGGCGCACCGCCTGCGTCAACTCGGGCGAGGTGTGCCCGGACCACACGACGGGCCTGCCGCGCCGCACGGCCGGCATCCGTACCGTGTCCGCGACGGCGAGGGCGCGGGTCGAGGCCGCGCCGAGCTGCACCCGGAAGCTCGCGTGGTTGACGATGACCTGGGCGGGATCGCTCGGCACCCGTGCCATGGTCAGCACGCGCTCATCAAAACCGGGCGTCCCTCCCCCCGTCGAGGTGCGGGGTGTTCTGGTGTCCACACTCATCTAACCGAGTGACGGTCGTTTAGGACACTGCCTGACGGTCCCCCGTCAGACGAGCGGCCGAACCCGGCGGACGGGGTTTCGGCGCGATCCGTTCCCCTCCCGCGTGGATCTCACCGAAATCTCATCCGTTTCCCATGGTGTCACCAAGGCGCCACCAAGATTCGGCCAGCAGGATGCGGTGGACAGTCCAAGTCCACCTTCGTCCGGGAGCGGTGCGATGATCCTGCACGACCCTCGAGTGCGCCGGCTCGCCCGGCGGGTCCGCGTCAAGGCCAGGAGGGTGATCACCGCGCCGCCGCCGGTCCTCGGGCCCGAGGCCACCCGCCTGGTGCCCGAGCCCGTGTTCGTCATCTCCTCGATCCGTTCCGGCTCGACGCTGCTGCGGGTGCTGCTCAACAGCCACCCCGACATCCGCGCCCCGCACGAGATGCACCTGCGGACCCTCACCCTGTCGTACTCCGAGCCCTACACCGAGAAGGCGATGGGGCTGCTGGAGCTGGACCAGCGGGAGCTGGAGCACCTGCTGTGGGACCGGGTGCTCCACCGCGAGCTGGTGCGCAGCGAGAAGAAGGTCATCGTCGACAAGACACCCGGCAACGCCGAGTTGTGGCAGCGGCTGCACGAGGCGTGGCCCAAGGCCCGGTTCGTCTTCCTGCTGCGCCACCCGGCCTCGGTGGTCGCCTCGCAGATGGACTCACGCCCGGACAAGGGCATCGACTGGACGGTCCGCCACATCCGCCGCTACGTGGAGCGGGTCGACGCCGCCCGCGACGCGCTCGACGGCATCACCGTGCGCTACGAGGACCTGACCGCCGACCCGGAGGCGGAGTGTCGCCGCTTGTGTACCTACTTGGGCGTCGAGTTCACGCCCAAGATGGTGCGGTACGGGCGCAAGGACCACGGCCCGTTCCAGGTCGCGATGGGTGACTGGAGCGACAAGATCAAGTCGGGACGGATCCAGGAGCCGCGGCCGCTGCCGAGCCCCGAGGACGTGCCGGAACCCCTGCGGGCGATCACCCGCAAGTGGGAGTACCCCTGCTGAGCACCCGCGGCAGCCACCGCGGGAGCGCTCGGGTCCGGACGCCCCCGCGGTAGGACGGCCCCCTTCGGTAAGGGGCGCCCGTCCTGGGAGACGGCCCTTACGCGCGGCGGCGGGACGCCTCGTACAGCACCACGCCCGCCGCGACGCCCGCGTTGAGGGACTCCGCGCCGCCCGGCATCGGGATCCGCACCCGCACGTCGCACGTCTCGCCGACCAGCCGGGACAGCCCCTTGCCCTCGGAGCCGGCCACCACGACCACCGGACCGTCGAGCAGTTCCAGGTCCTGGAGCTCCAACTCCCCGTCCGCGGCCAGCCCGACGACGGTCAGCCCCGCCTTCTGGTACGCCTCCAGGGTGCGGGTGAGGTTGGTGGCGCGGGCCACCGGCACCCGGGCGGCGGTACCCGCCGAGGTCTTCCAGGCGCCCGCGGTCATCCCCGCCGCGCGCCGCTCGGGCACCACCACGCCGTGCCCGCCGAAGGCGGCCACCGAGCGCACCACGGCACCGAGGTTGCGCGGGTCCGTGACGCCGTCGAGCGCCACGATCAGCGGGTCCTCGCCGCGGCCGGTCGCGGCGGCCACCAGGTCCTCGGGGTGGGCGTACTCGTAGGGCGGGATCTGGAGCACCAGGCCCTGGTGGTTCAGGCCCGAGGTGATCCGGTCCAGCTCCGGGCGCGGCGCCTCCAGCAGCGGCACCCCGCGGTCGGTGGCGAGCGTCACCGCCTCACGGACCCGGTCGTCGTTGTCGATGTACTGCTGGACGTAGACGGCCGTCGCGGGGATGTCGGCGCGCAGCGCCTCGACCACCGGGTTGCGGCCGACCACCATCTCCGAGGTCGACTTGGCGCCGCGCCCCGAGGGGCGGCGGGACTGGGCAGACACCGTGGACCGGGCCTGCGCGTTCGCGATCCGGTTCTTCTTGTGGCCCTTGCGCGCCTCGGCTGGCGGCGTCGGGCCCCTGCCCTCGAGGCCCTTGCGGCGCTGCCCGCCACTGCCGACCGTGGCGCCCTTCTTGTTGGACGTACGGCGGTTCCTGCGCTGGCTGTTGCCGGCCATCGGACTCTCTCACTTCTTCGGTCGAACGCTTCAAGGCTCCACGGGTCCCGCGAGCCGGTGAACGGGTCAGCCCCTGAGCGTCCAGCGCGAGCCGGTCGGGGTGTCCTCGATCTCCAGTCCCGCCTGGACGAGCTGGTCGCGGATGGCGTCGGCGGTGCCGTAGTCCTTGCGGGAACGCGCGGACTGGCGCTGCTCCAGGACCAGCCGGACCAGGGAGTCGACGACGCCGTGCAGGTCGTCGCCGCCCTCGGCGCTGCTCCAGTGCGGGTCGAGGGGGTCCAGACCCAGTACTCCGAGCATCGCACGGACCTCGGCCAACCGCGCGACCGCCGTCTCCTTGTCGTCGGCGTTGAGCGCGCTGTTGCCCTGCCGGACCGTGGTGTGCACCACGGCCAGCGCCTGCGGGACGCCCATGTCGTCGTCCATCGCCTCGGCGAAGGCCGGCGGCACCTCGGCGGCCGGCTCGACCGCCCCCGCCTTCTCCACCACCCGCTGCGCGAAACCCTCGATCCGGGCGAACGCCGACTCGGCCTCGCGCAGGGCCTCCTCGCTGTACTCGATCATCGACCGGTAGTGCGGGGTGCCCAGGTAGTAGCGCAGCACGATCGGCCGCCAGCGCCGCACCATCTCGGAGACCAGCACCGAGTTGCCGAGCGACTTGCTCATCTTCTCGCCGCTCATGGTGACCCACGCGTTGTGCACCCAGTAGCGGGCGAACTCGTCGCCGAACGCCTTCGCCTGGGCGATCTCGTTCTCGTGGTGCGGGAAGATCAGGTCGATGCCGCCGCCGTGGATGTCGAAGACGCCGCCCAGGTACTTGTGGGCCATCGCCGAGCACTCCAGGTGCCAGCCGGGCCGGCCGCGGCCCCACGGGGTCTCCCAGGACGGCTCACCGGGCTTGGCGGCCTTCCACATCGCGAAGTCCCGCTGGTCGCGCTTGCCGGTCTCGCCCTCGCCCTCGGGCTGCCGCAGGTTGTCCAGTTCCTGGTTGGACAGCTCCAGGTAGCCGGGGTACGAGCGCACGTCGAAGTAGACGTTGCCGTCGGCCTCGTAGGCGTGGCCGCGCTCGATCAGGCCGCGCATCATCTCGACCATCTCCGGCACGTGGCCGGTGGCGCGCGGCTCGTACGTCGGCGGGAGGCAGCCCAGCGCGTCGTAACCGCTGGTGAAGGCGCGCTCGTTCTCGTACCCGATGGCCCACCAGGGGCGGTCCTGCTCGGCCGCCTTCCTGATGATCTTGTCGTCGATGTCCGTCACGTTGCGCACGAAGCTCACTTCGTAGCCGCGGTGGGCGAACCAGCGGCGCATGATGTCGAAGTTCAGCCCGGACCGGATGTGGCCGATGTGCGGGGCCGCCTGCACGGTGGCGCCGCACAGGTAGATCGAGACGCGGCCCGGCGTGAGCGGGGCGAAATCACGAACCTGGCGCGCGTTGGTGTCGTACAGGCGAATGGTCACGGCACAAGGGTAGTGGGAGATGTCCCGTGCCCCGCGCCCCTGGGCGAAGTGCACATACGGCGGACACATAACGGCTCGCGTGGGAGCGCGCCCGAAGGCGCCCGCCGGAGGCGTGTCCGGCGGGGCGTGTCCGGCGGGCCCTCGCGGACGGCCGCGTCAGGACCCGCCCGGGCCGCTCCGCACGACCAGCGCCGTGGCGATCGCCGCGAGTCCCTCGCCCCGGCCGGTGAAGCCCAGCCCGTCGGAGGTGGCCGCGCTGACGAAGACCGGGGCGCCCACGGCCTCGGCCAGCACCCGCTGCGCCTCCTCGCGCCGCTTCCCGATCTTCGGCCGCTTCCCGACCACCTGGACGGCGACGTTGCCGATCGTGAAGCCCGCGTCCCGGACGATCCGCGCGGCCTCGGCCAGCAGTGTCAGCCCGGACGCGCCGGCCCACTGCGGCCGCCCGGTGCCGAAGTGGGCGCCGAGGTCGCCCAGGCCGGCCGCGGAGAACAGCGCGTTGCACGCGGCGTGCGCGACCACGTCGGCGTCGGAGTGGCCGGCCAGCCCGCTCCCCTCGCCCTCCCACCTCAGGCCCGCGCACCACAGCTCGCGGCCCTCCTCGAAGGCGTGGATGTCGGTGCCGACGCCGACCTGCGGCAGCGGCGGCGCCCCGGTCCCGTACGCGCCCGTGACGGTCGGCTGCTCAGCGGTCATGGCCCCTCCTGCGGGCGAGTACGGCCTCGGCGAGCACGAGGTCGAGCGGGCGGGTCACCTTGAACGCCTCCTCGTGTCCGGGCACCACCCGGACCGGCAGGCCGAGCTGCTCGACCATGCTCGCGTCGTCCGTCACGTCCTCGGTGACGGTGGCGTGCGCCTTGGCGAGCACCGCGCGGTCGAAGCCCTGCGGGGTCTGCACGGCGCGCAGCAGGGCGCGCTGCGGGGTGCCGGTGACCGCGCCGGTCGCCGGCTCGACGCTCTTGACGGTGTCGGCCAGCGGCAGGCCGGGGACGACGGCCGGCGCGCCGGCGCGCACCGCCTCGACGACGCCCTCGACGGTCCCGACGGGCACCAGGGGGCGGGCCGCGTCGTGGACCAGCACCACGTCGACGTCGTCGGGCAGGGCGGCCAGGCCGAGCCGCACCGATTCCTGCCGGCTCTCCCCGCCGGGCACGACGGTGACAGTGGTCACACCGGCGGTCCCGGGGGCTTCGTGGGAGTCGAGCAGCGCCCGCACCTCGGCCGCGCCCTCCGGCGGGGCGACCACCACGATGACCTGCACGGCTTCGGCCGCGGCCATCGCTCGGACGGCGTGGACGAGCATCGGTACCCCGCCCAGGGTGCGCAGCGCCTTGGGCGCGCCGGGGCCCAGCCGGACGCCACGTCCGGCGGCGGGAATGACAGCTGCGGTACGCAGGTTTGTGTCCTTGTGTCAGATGGGTATCGCACTCAGAGTGCCTGGCGCGGTGTTCTTCCGGACCCCTTCCGTGACCTCCGGAGGACCGTCGCCGCCGCGGCACGGCGGGCATGCCGTGGCATCAGCATGCCGCAGCACCCGGTCGTCCTGCTGAACCGGGTGCCACGGCAGGTCCCCCGGGGGTGGCCGGGGGGTGCGTCTGCGTAAGTCGGTACGTCACATGGGGCGGCGTGGGGTGGCACACCGGCAAGGACGTGACACGAGAACGTCCGAAGAGGGACGGTCTTACGACGCGAGGACCTCGTCGAGCAGCGTCTCGGCCTTGTCCTCGTTGGTGTTCTCGGCCAGTGCCAGTTCGCTGACCAGGATCTGTCGCGCCTTGGCGAGCATGCGCTTCTCACCCGCCGACAGGCCGCGCTCGCGCTCGCGGCGCCACAGGTCGCGCACGACTTCCGCGACCTTGATCACGTCGCCGGACGCGAGCTTCTCGAGATTCGCCTTGTAGCGGCGGGACCAGTTGGTGGGCTCCTCGGTGTACGGCGCGCGCAGCACCTCGAAGACCCGGTCCAAACCGTCCTGACCGACCACGTCGCGCACGCCGACGAACTCCGCATTGTCCGCGGGCACGCGCACCGTCAAGTCGCCCTGGGCGACCTTGAGCACCAAGTAGGTCTTGTCCACGCCTTTGATCTGGCGAATTTCGATCGCTTCGATCAGCGCGGCCCCGTGATGGGGATAGACCACGGTGTCGCCAACCTTGAACGTCATGTGACAGGTACCCCTTCCGTGGCTATCCAGGGTAACACGGGAACGGCGTCTTCTGAATGGCGTTTCCGCAGGTCAGGGCATATCTCGGGGCTTGACAAGCGCCCCCGGAACGTGCTGGAGGGGACCTCCGGGGCGGGGTATCCGCAGGTCGGAGCGGGTATGCGCCGGGGGCGAAACGTGCCCGTTACGACCCCCGGCGGCCCCGAACACGGGGCGATACGTCCCGATTCGTCCCTCCTGCAGGAGTGCGTCCTCG
This sequence comes from Streptomyces sp. SN-593, assembly GCF_016756395.1. Taxonomy (NCBI): domain Bacteria; kingdom Bacillati; phylum Actinomycetota; class Actinomycetes; order Kitasatosporales; family Streptomycetaceae; genus Actinacidiphila; species Actinacidiphila reveromycinica. The sequence goes on along the minus strand of NZ_AP018365.1, from coordinate 4,898,505 downwards.
CTACGCCGTTCGTGCCGATGGCCGGTTACCGGCCCTCCGAAGATCGAATTTTGCCCGATCATGGAAAAGGCGCACCGGCCCCGCCCCGGGCGCGTCGCTAATCAACCCGCCCTAATGGCGGGGCCGGTGCGCGGCCGAGAGCACCGCGTCGGTAATGTAAGGCCGCTGGAAGATCTTCCGTAACCTGCCCAAGGAGATGCCGCCGCCGTGGTCCGCAGCATCCGTCGCGGCGCTGTCGCCGCCGTACTCGCGCTCTCGATCGCGCCCCTCGCCGCCGCCTGCTCGGCGGGCAACGACGCGCAGACGCTGGGGGTCCACCCGGACAGCGACTCAGGGTCGGCGGGCAGCGTGAAGGTGCAGAACGCCTTCGTGCTCACCGACCCGAGCGGTCCGGCGACCATCACCGCCCGCCTGTTCAACAACGGTTCGTCCGCCCAGAGCCTGCAGTCCGTGCAGATCGGCGGCACCACGATGGCCCAGCTCAAGGGCTCGAACGGCGAGTCGACGATCAGCGTGCCGGCGCACGGCAGCGTGCTGCTCGGCGGCAAGGGCAACCCGGCGGCCGTCCTGACCGGAGGCGGCGAGGCGCTGCGCGACGGCGACGTCCAGAACGCCGTCTTCTCCTTCAGCTCCTCCGGCGCGGTGAAGATGAACGTCAACGTGACGCCGGCGAGCAGCTACTTCGCGCCGTACGGCCCCGGCTCGCTGCCCACCACCGCGGCGCCGACGAAGCCGGCCACCCCGGCGACCCCGACGACCGGCGGCACGCCGACGACGGGCAGCACCCCGACCGGTTCCGCGACGCCCACGTCGTGAGGCGCGCGCCCGCGTCGTAGGGGCGCGCCCAGGAACGTGAGGGGGCCGGCACCTGGTGCCGGCCCCCTCACGTTCCTGGCGGCTCACGTTCCCGGCGGCCGCGCCCGCGGGGAGGCGGCGGGCCGTCCTACGGCTCGAACTTGTAGCCGAGGCCGCGGACCGTCACCAGGTAGCGCGGCGCGCCCGGGTCCGGCTCGATCTTCGCGCGCAGCCGCTTGACGTGGACGTCGAGGGTCTTGGTGTCGCCGACGTAGTCAGCGCCCCAGACCCGGTCGATGAGCTGCATCCGGGTCAGCACCCGCCCGGCGTTGCGCAGCAGCATCTCCAGCAGGTCGAACTCCTTCAGCGGCAGGTCCACCTTGCCGCCTCCGACGGTGACCACGTGCCGGTCCACGTCCATCCGGACCGGGCCGGCCTCCAGCGCGGCCGGCGAGACCTCCTCCGGCTCGCCCCTGCGGCGCAGCACCGCGCGGATGCGGGCGACCAGCTCGCGGGAGGAGAAGGGCTTGGTCACGTAGTCGTCGGCCCCTATCTCCAGGCCGACCACCTTGTCGATCTCGCTGTCCTTGGCGGTCACCATGATCACCGGGACGTTGGACTTGAGCCGGAGCTGGCGGCAGACCTCGGTGCCGGGCAGGCCGGGCAGCATCAGGTCGAGCAGTACCAGGTCGGCGCCGTTGCGCTCGAACTCGTCCAGCGCGTCGGGCCCGGTCGCGGAGATCGCGACCTCGAAGCCCTCCTTGCGGAGCATGTACGACAGCGCGTCGCTGAAGGACTCTTCGTCCTCTACGACGAGTACGCGGGTCACGGGAGGACCTCCGGGGCGGGGATGTGTTCGGGGAGGGTCTGGAAGAGCTTGTCGTCCGTCGGTTCCTCGACGGCGTCGTCGTCCTGCTCGTCCGGGTCGGAGCGCTCGGGGGGGTCGGAGCGGTCCGCCGGGTGGGAGCGGCGGCCGGAGCGGTCCGGCCCCGCGCCCGCTTCCGGGGAGCGGCCGCGGGCCGCCTCCGGCAGCCGCAGCGTGAAGGTGGAGCCCTGTCCCTCGACGCTCCACACCGTGACCTCCCCGCCGTGCGAGGCGGCCACGTGCTTGACGATGGACAGGCCGAGGCCGGTGCCGCCGGTGGCCCGCGAACGCGCCGGGTCGACCCGGTAGAAGCGCTCGAAGACCCGCTCGCGGTCCCGCTCGGAGATGCCGATGCCCTGGTCCGTCACGGAGATCTCGATCCGGTCCCCTCCCGACCCGCTGATCCTGCGGCCGGCTATGCCGACCCGGGTGCGGGCCGGGCTGTAGTTGACGGCGTTCTCGACGAGGTTGCCGAGGGCGGCGGCGAGCTGGCCGCGGTTGCCCCAGATGTACAGGTCGGGGGTGGTGCCGGTGGCCATGGTGATCTGTTTGGAGTTGGCGGGCTGCCGGCAGCGGTCGACGGCCTCGGCGACGAGGTCGTCCACGGCGACCGGCTCGGCGTCGACGAGGGCGTCGTCGTCCTGGACCCGGGACAGGTCGATGATCTCCTGTACCAGGCTGGTCAGCCGGGTGGCCTCGATCTGCATGCGGCCGGCGAAGCGGTTGACCGCCTCGGGGTCGTCGGAGGCGTCCATCACCGCTTCGGAGAGCAGCGACAGGGCGCCGACCGGGGTCTTCAGCTCGTGGCTGACGTTCGCCACGAAGTCACGGCGCACCGCCTCGATGCGGCGCGCCTCGGTCAGGTCCTCCACCAGCAGCAGCACCAGCCGGGAGCCCAGCGGGGCGACCCGGGCGGAGACCGCCAGCCCTTCGCCCCGCCCGGCGCCGCGGCGCGGCAGGTCGAGCTCGACCTGCCGTATCTCGCCGTCCCGGCGGGTCTCGCGGGCCATCTGGAGCATCTGGTCGACGGCCAGCCGGCCGCCGCGGACCAGCCCGAGGGCGTACGCCGCCGAGCTGGCCTTGACCACGGTGTCGCCCTCGTCGAGGACGACGGCGGAGGAGCGGAGCACGGACAGGACGGTGTCCACGCCCGGCGGTAGTACAGCGGTCATGTTGTCGGTCCGTAGCGCTTTGCGGGTGGGGCGGGCCTGCTCCCGCTCGCTCCACCGGAACGCGAGAACGGCGCTGGCGCCGGTCAGCAGACCGGCTATCGCGCTGGCTGCGGCCACTGCCGCGTTCACGTCCACAGCTACAGGTTAGGTGGCCTGTTCAATCGCTTTACAACCCTGCGAACGAGCTCTCGGATGTACGTTGCCAAGAGTTCACCTTGAGGTTGGTCCGGATTCACCTGCGATGCGCGATCGGTACGCGTACGGCCATCAGCGTGTGAGCGTGGCGGAGAAGCCTCTCCCTTGAGCACACGTTTCCGGCCACGGCACGTGTGCCCTCGGCCTGTACGGAAGGAAAGCGATGCGGGACGCATACCACGAGGAGCTGGACTCGATCGGTGACGGGCTGGTCGAGATGGCCCGGCTGGTCGGGTCCGCGATAGGCCGGGCCACCACCGCGATGCTGGACGCGGACCTCAAGGTCGCGGAGAGCGTGATCGCCGCGGACGAGAAGGTGGACGACCTCCAGCGGGAGCTGGAGAACCGGGCGATCACCCTGCTCGCCCGGCAGCAGCCGGTCGCCACCGACCTGCGGATCGTCGTGACGAGTCTGCGGATGAGCGCCGACCTGGAGCGGTCCGGTGACCTGGCGCGGCACGTGGCCAAGCTCACCCGGCTGCGCTTCCCGGAGACGGTGGTGCCGCGCGACCTGCACAGCACCATCCTGGAGATGGGCCAGCTCGCCCAGCGGCTGATGGCGAAGGCCGCAGAGGTGATCATCACCAAGGACGTCGACGACGCGCTCCAGTTGGAGGCGGACGACGACCGCATGGACGAGCTGCACCGCACCCTCTTCCAGCACCTCCTGGACGACCGCTGGAAACACGGCATCGAGACCGCGGTCGACGTCACCCTGGTCGGGCGGTACTACGAGCGCTTCGCCGACCACGCGGTGTCGGTGGCCAAGCGCGTGGTCTACCTGGTGACCGGCGAGCACGCGGACGAGCTGAGCCCGGCGCCGTCGTCCGCCGAGGGCGTGTGACGGCGGCGGACCGACCAGGGAGGCGGGGCCGCCGCGGGGCACGGCCGGCGGTCGGGAAGGGGGCGCGCGAGGTGCGGGCGGGCGCCCGGGATGCCCTTGTGCGCCCTTGAAACACCGGTACGCGCCGGGTTCACTGGTGGTCAGGCAAGCCTGAGGAGGGTGTCACCGATGCCGCAGTCCCCCACCGCACCGCCCGCCCGCGACCGCCTCACTCCGGACGCCGCGCCCCCGCTGCGCATCCCGCTCCCCCTGGTGGCCGCCTGCGGCTGCGGTTCGGGCTGCGGCTGCGGCTGCCAGTCCGGCGGCCCCTGCCAGTGCAGCGGCTGCACCCACTAGTTCGCGTCGTTCACCCGTGCGTGGGCCCCGCCCGGTCGACCGGGCGGGGCCCACGCACGCTCGGGCGGCGGGTCAGCCGCGCGTCACATTGGCGGTCAGCCGCCGCAGCAGGTCCCTGATCTGCGCGGTCTGCCGCGCGTCGAGGCCCATCGCGTCGCCCATCGCCGGCGGCACCTCCGCGGCCCGCTCCCGGAGCAGGACGCCCTCGGGGGTGAGGGTGACCAGCACCGAGCGCTCGTCGTCGGGGCGGCGCTCGCGCCGGACCAGCCCGTTCGCCTCCAGGCGCTTCAGCAGCGGGGTCAGGGTGCCGTAGTCGAGTTGGAGCGCGGCGCCGAGTTCCTTCACGGCGACCGCTTCGTGCTCCCAGAGCACCAGCATCACCAGGTACTGCGGGTAGGTCAGCCCCAGGGCGTCGAGCAGCGGCCGGTAGCGCGCGGTGACGGCGCGGGAAGCGGCGTAGAGCGCGAAGCACAACTGGTCGTCCAGGAGCAGGGTCGCGGGCGCGGCCCCGGAGTCCGGTCCGTCCGCCGCCCGCTCGGCCGCCCCGCTCACCGCGGCCGCCGCCTGCGTGTCGCTGTTGGCCATCGCGCCTCCTCCGTTGGTTTCGCGGGCTCCAGGCTACTGCTCACCACGCGACCGAGGACAGAGGACACGATTCGATGGCCCACGATTACCTCACCACCGTTTAACTTGCACACGAGGCAATCGCGTCATAGTCTCTTGCTCACGAGGTTCCGCGGACGACGCGGGGCCCGAACCGCAGGGAGGAACACCATGACCACCGCACCCGCCGCAGGCGCCGCCGACTACACGCCCCGCTCCCCGGTCCTCGAACCGGCCGCCGCGGCCTTCGCCGAAGCCACCTCCAAGCCGCCGTTCCTCTACCAGTTGCCGCCGGCCGAGGGACGGGCCGCCGTGGACGAGGTGCAGGCGGGCGACACCCCGAAGCCGGCCGTCGACGAGGAGTGGGTGACCGTGCAGGGCGGCCCCACCGGCAGCGTGCGGGCCCGGATCGTCCGCCCGCAGGGGGCCGAGGGCCCGCTGCCGGTGGTCCTCTACATCCACGGCGCGGGCTGGGTGTTCGGCAACGCGCACACCCACGACCGGCTGGTGCGGGAGCTCGCCGTCGGGACCGGGGCGGCCGTGGTCTTCCCCGAGTACGACCGCTCGCCCGAGGCGCGCTACCCCGTCGCCATCGAGCAGAACTACGCCGTCGCGCGGTGGATCGGCACCGAGGGGGCGGGGCACGGCCTGGACCCCGAGCGGATCGCCGTCGCCGGCGACTCGGTCGGCGGGAACATGGCCGCGGCCCTCACCCTCCAGGCCAAGGAGCGCGGGGACGTCCGACTGCGCCAGCAGGTGCTCTTCTACCCGGTCACCGACGCGTCGTTCGACACCGAGTCCTACCACCGGTTCGCCACCGGCTACTTCCTGGCCCGCGAGGGCATGCAGTGGTTCTGGGACCAGTACACGACCAGCGAGGCCGAGCGGGCCGAGATCACCGCGTCGCCGCTGCGGGCCACCACCGAGCAACTGGCCGGCCTGCCCCCGGCCCTGGTGATCACCGGCGAGGCGGACGTCCTGCGCGACGAGGGCGAGGCGTACGCCAACAAGCTGCGCGCCGCCGGGGTGCCGGTCACCGCGGTGCGCTACCAGGGCATCATCCACGACTTCGTCATGGTCGACGCGCTGCGCGGGACCCACGCCGCCGAGGCCGCGATCACCCTCGCGGTGGACACCCTCCGCGCCGCCCTCCGCCCCTGACCCCCGTCCCGGCCCCGGGCCTGGGCCCGGCTCCAGGACGCGACCGTGCCCCCTGCCCGCGGGAGAAGTCGCGGACAGGGGGCACGGTCGAGCCGGAGCGGACTACTTCTTGCCCTGGTTCTTGACCGCTTCGATCGCGGCGGCCGCGGCGTCGGGGTCGAGGTAGGTGCCGCCGGGGGTGACCGGGCGGAAGTCGGCGTCGAGGTCGTAGGACAGCGGGATGCCCGTGGGGATGTTCAGGCCCGCGATGTCGGCGTCGGAGACGCCGTCGAGGTGCTTGACCAGCGCGCGCAGCGAGTTGCCGTGGGCGACCACCAGCACCGTGCGGCCGGTGAGCAGGTCGGGCACGATGCCGTCGTACCAGTACGGGAGCATCCGGTCGACGACGTCCTTGAGGCACTCGGTGCGGGGCCGCAGCTCCGGCGGGATGCTCGCGTAGCGCGGGTCGTCGGACTGGGAGAACTCACCGCCGTCGGCGAGCACGGGCGGCGGGGTGTCGTAGGAGCGGCGCCAGAGCATGAACTGCTCCTCGCCGAACTCCGCGAGGGTCTGCGCCTTGTCCTTGCCCTGGAGCGCGCCGTAGTGCCGCTCGTTCAACCGCCAGGAGCGCCGGACCGGGATCCAGAGGCGGTCGGCCGATTCGAGGGCGAGCTGCGAGGTGCGGATCGCGCGCTTGAGCAACGAGGTGTGCAGCACGTCGGGGAGCAGGCCGGCGTCCTTGAGCAGCTCGCCGCCCCGGACCGCCTCCTTCTCGCCCTTGTCGTTGAGGTTGACGTCCACCCAGCCGGTGAAGAGGTTCTTCGCGTTCCACTCGCTCTCGCCGTGGCGGAGGAGGATCAGCTTGTACGCAGCAGCAGCCATGCCCCGAGCGTAATGGAGATCGGCGGGCGCCCTTCGACCGCCCTGCCCCGCCCCTCCGCCGCCCCGCACCCGCGCCGCAGCCGTCGCGATCCGGCCTCGCCCCGCCTCCCCACGTAAGGCGTGAAATCGTGAAGCGGGCCTTACGACTCGGTGAGGTGGGCGAACGCGTCGAGGTTGCGGGTGGACTCGCCGCGGGACACGCGCCAGGCGTACTCCTTGCGGATCGCCGACGCGAAGCCGATCTCCAGCAGCGCGTTGAAGGGGCCGTCCGCGTTCTCCAGGACCGCGCCGAGCAGCCGGTCGACCTCCTCCGGGGTGACCGCGGCCAGCGGCAGCCGGCCGGTGAGGTAGACGTCGCCCAGCCGGTCGACGGCGTAGGCGACGCCGTAGGTGCGGAGGTTGCGTTCGAGCAGCCAGCGGTGGAAGGCGTCGTGGTTCTCGTCCGGGTGGCGGATCACGAAGGCGTTGAGGGAGAGGGTGTGCTCGCCCACGATGAGCTGGGTGGTCGTGGACAGCTTGCGGGTGCCCGGGAGTTGGGTGACGTAGGTGCCCGCGCGGGGCGACTCCCACGGGAGTTCGGCCTCGCGCAGCGCCTGCTCCACCGCCGCGCGGGCCCGGGCGGCGGGGGCCGCCGCCGATCCCTTCGGTGCGGAGGACTGTGGGGACCCGGGCCGCTCCGGGGAATCGTCAGCCATGGGCCGATCGTAGGTGACGGCGGTACTCCTGTTGCGCTGCCGCGTACACGTCGGCGGTGTGCGCCGCCGCCGCGTCCCAGCCGAAGCCGCGGGCGTGCCGGGCCGCGGCCGCGCCGAGGCCGTCCGCGAGCTGCGGGTCGTCCACGAAGCGCCGCAACACCTCGGCATAGTCCCGGGGGTCGTGCCCGGGAACGAGGAAGCCGGTCCGGCCGTCGGCGACCGCGACCGGCAGACCGCCGACCGACGCGGCGACCACCGGCGTGCCGCACGCCTGGGCCTCGATCGCGACCAGCCCGAACGACTCGCTGTAGGACGGCATGACGAGCACGGTCGCCGCGCGGTACCAGTCCGCGAGCTGCTCCTGGTCCACCGGCGGCCGGAACCGGACGACGTCGCACACCCCGAGCCGCGCGGCCAGCTTGTGCAGCGCCTCGGGCCTGGTCAGCCCGCTGCCGCTGGGACCGCCGACGATCGGCACCACCAGCCGGTCGCGCAGCGAGGGGTCGCGCTCCAGCAGCACCGCCGCCGCCCGGACCAGCACGTCCGGTGCCTTCAGCGGCTGTATCCGGCCGGCGAACAGCGGGATCACCGCGTCCTGCGGCAGTCCGAGCCGCTGCCGGGCGGCGGCGCGGCCGCCGGCCTCGGGCCGGAAGCGGTCGAGGTTCACCCCGGGGTGCACCACCGCGACCCTGTCGGGCTCCGCGTCGTAGTGCCGCACCAGTTCGGCGGCCTCCTCGTCGGTGTTCGCGATCAGCCGGTCCGCCGCGGCGACCACCTGCGTCTCACCGATCACCCGGGCGGTCGGTTCGGGGCAGTCGTCGTCGGCCAGCGCCGCGTTCTTCACCTTCGCCATCGTGTGCATGGCGTGCACCAGGGGGACGCCCCAGCGCTCGGCGGCCAGCCAGCCGACGTGGCCGGAGAGCCAGTAGTGGGAGTGCACCAGGTCGTAGTGGCCGGGGCGGTGGCCGGCCCACGCCTGCATGACGCCGTGCGTGAACGCACACAGCTGCGCCGGCAGGTCCTCCTTGGCGAGCCCTTCGTACGGTCCCGCGTCCACGTGCCGCACCAGCACGCCGGGGGCCAGCTCGACCACGGCGGGCGCGTCGCCGGTGGTGGCCCGGGTGAAGATCTCGACCTCGACGTTCTGCTCGGCCAGCCGCCGGGCCAGCTCCACGATGTACACGTTCATGCCGCCGGCGTCGCCGGTGCCCGGCTGGTGCAGGGGGGAGGTGTGCACGCTCAGCATCGCCACCCGCCGCACCCGGCGTCCGCCCGCCCACCGCTTGTAGAGGGCCCCGCGGCGGGCGGCGAGCCGGGACGTGTGCGTGGTCACCATGCGATCCTTCCGGCAGCCGTACGTTCGTCGTCAACCCGCGTCAACATCGGAACCGGCGATTCCATTTCCGGCCGGCCGAACCGATGCCCGGTCGTTACGGGGCGGGCAGGGCCCTTCCCGCGGGGCGAGCCCCTCCGAGCACCCCGCCGACCCGCCGGCGGGCATGCGCGGCCGGGCGCCGCGGCGGCCCCGGATCGGCGGGCCCGCACACCGCTTCTACCCTCGTTCCATGAGCGGCAGGCACCCGACCGGCGCGGTGGGCACAGTGGGCACGGTCACCAGGGGCACCACCAACCCCAACCGGCTGCGCCGCATGGACCGGTGGATCGCGGCCACCCTCGCCCGGGAGCTGCGCGGCGCCGCCGACCCGCTCGCCGTCGACCTCGGCTACGGCGCCGCGCCCTGGACCGCCGTCGAGCTGCTGGGACGGCTGCGGCGGGTACGGCCGCAGGCCGAGGTGGTCGGCGTGGAGATCGATCCCGCCCGGGTCGCCGCCGCGCTCCCCTACACCCGCGACGGACTGGCCTTCCTGCACGGCGGCTTCGAGCTCCCGCTGCCTGGCGGCCGCCGCCCGCTGCTGATCCGCGCGGCGAACGTCCTGCGGCAGTACGACGAGGCCGAGGTGGCGGGCGTGTGGGCCGCGCTCCGGGGCCGGCTGGCACCCGGCGGCCTCCTGGTGGAGGGCACCTGCGACGAGATCGGGCGCCGGCACGTCTGGGTCGCGCTCGGGCCGGAAGGCCCGCGCAGCGTCACCTTCGCGACCCGGCTCGGTTCGCTCGACCGCCCGTCCGACCTCGCCGAACGGCTGCCGAAGGCGCTCATCCACCGTAATGTGCCGGGTGAGCCGGTCCACGCGTTCCTCACGGCCTTCGACCGCGCCTGGGCCACCGCGGCTCCCCTGTCCGCGCTCGGCGCCCGCCAGCGCTGGATCAGGGCGGTCGGCGACCTGCGGGGGCAGGGGTGGCCGGTGCTCGACGGGCCCGCCCGCTGGCGGCAGGGCGAGGTCACGGTGGCGTGGACGTCCGTCGCGCCCGCCGGCTGAGCGGGCCCGGGGCTCATGGGCCGAGAAGCCGACAGGCCGCCGGATCGGCTGATCGGGCGGATCGGCGGATCAGCGGATGCAGGCTGATCGGATGCCGGCCGACCGGGTGAACGACCTCGGCGAACGGGTGAGCCGGGCAGATGGGCCGGACGGGTGAGCCGGGCAGACGACGGGGCGGGCGAGCGCGGCGTGCGAGCGGGACGGAAGGCCCGGACCGGCGAGCGCCCAGGCGACCGCGCGAACCGAAACGTCGGGCCGCCCGCCCACCGCGCGAACCGGACCGGTGAGCGCCCCAGACGACCGCGTGATCCGCCCGGCGGAGGGCCCCGGACCCGGATCAGGGTCGCGTTCGCCACACGGTTGCACCCACCACGCGTGACCTTCGTCATGCGCGGATGCCCTCATTGGCTCCCAAACCGCCCGTCCGCCCCGGCATATGCCGCTCGGGATTCACTTTGGGCACTCCCTCACCGTCCTCCGGAACCACTAGGGTCGCCAGACCGAGACCTCAGGGGAGGGAAGGAGTCGAGTGATGTCCGCAGCCAGGCGCGGCACCGAACGGCCCTCGGACACCCGCAGCGGTGCCCAGGGCCGGGCAGGCGTGCCCGCGGACGCCGCGACGGATTCCTCGACGGATGCCCCGGCCCGGCAGGACGCTCCTTCCGGGCCGGCGGCACCGGGCGCCGAGCCCGATGGCGGCGGGCCGTCGGTCACGCTGCCCCGCCAGCGGCAGGACACCGTCCCCGACCCGACCGTGCTGACGCTGCTGGTGATCGGCGACGACCCGGCCGGCGCCTTCACCGCGCCCTACTTCCACGAGCCGGGCGGCCCCCGCATCCGCGTGCTGAGGGCCCGCAACCTGACCGCGGCGGGGCGGCTGCTCACCGACGACGTGCACTGCATCCTGCTCGACCTGCCGGACGTGCTCGACGGGCTCCAGCAGGTACTGCGGCTGGCCCCGGGCACCGCCGTGCTCGTGCTCACCGACGGGACGGACGGCGGGGAGGCGGCCGCCGAGGCGGTCCGGGTCGGCGCGCAGGACCACCTCGTACGGGACGGCGTCGACGGCGGCACCGTCACCCGGGCCGTGCGCTACGCGGTGGAGCGCAAGCGCGCCGACCTCGCGCAGCGGCAGCTCACCGAGACCCGGCTGCTCGCCCAGGAGAACCGGCGCCTGGAGCGCGGACTGCTGCCCGTTCCGCTGCTGGAGGGGGCGAACGGGCTGCGGTTCGCCTCGCGCTACCGCCCCGGCCGCAGCCGGGCCCTGCTCGGCGGCGACTTCTACGACACCGTGCGCACCCCCGACGGAACCGTGCACGCCATGATCGGCGACGTGTGCGGGCACGGCCCGGACGCGGCCGCGCTCGGCGTGGAACTGCGGATCGCCTGGCGGGCGCTGACCTTCGCCGGTCTGGGCGGCGAGGAACTGCTGCGCACCCTGCAGAACGTGCTGGTGCACGAGCGGGCCGACGACGAGGTCTTCGCGACACTGTGCGCGGTCGACATCGCGCCGGACAACCGGACGGCCCGGCTGCACCTGGCCGGGCACCCGACCCCGATGATCGCCGCGCCCGGCCGGCCGCCGGCACTTCTGCCGTACGAGGCGGGCGGTCCGGCGCTCGGGCTGTTGCCGGACGCCGCGTGGGAGCGGATCGGGGTGCGGCTCGACGGCGAGTGGTCACTGATGCTCTACACGGACGGCCTGATCGAGGGCCGGATCGGCAAAGGCACGCAGCGGCTGGGCCAGGAGGGCATGATCGGGCTCGCCGGGGAGCTGATGGCGGCCGGGCTCGGCGGCGAGGAACTGCTCGACGCGACCATGGCGAAGGTGCGCGAACTGAACGGCGGGGAACTGACGGACGACGTGGCCGTGGTGCTGCTGGAGCGGCAGGCGTAGCAGCCCCTCAAGCACGGGTCCGACGGCTGCCGGCGGGCCAGGGCCCCCGACCGGTCACGGCTCTCCGCTCCCCCGGCCGGCTCGGCTGGCTCCTAGCGGCGGCCGTTGTACGGGCCGTAGGGGCCGTCGCTGCTGCTGCCCCCGCCACCACGGCGCCCGAAACGGCCGCCGATCCGGCCGGCGCCGCGCCCGCGGCCACTGACCGCGCGGACGGCCGGACGGACGTCCACCATGTACACGATCACCGCGATCAGGCCGATGACCGGCAGGAACGACATGATGCTGAACAGCTTCATCACCGCAGCCGCGATGCCGAGGATGATCAGCCAGAACGCCTTGGTGTTCTTGTCCGCCGCGCGGTAGGCGTCCTCACGGCGGATCGCCGCGTCGACGAACGCGAAGAGCGCGAAGAGGAAGAGCGCCAACGAGATCAGGCCGAACACCGAAAAGAACGCTGTGATCAGCAAGTCGTCCACCGCCTCAGTCACTGTCTGGTCATGGCCACCGTACCGGTCCTACCCGCCTAACGGACCGGACGCGCATCCCGTGCCCGGTCCGCCACCACGGTCCGGCGGCCCCCGCCCGCTCCCGGACGGGGGCTGTCACCCTTCGCTCGGCGGACTACTCGGCCGGCTTCTTGGGGGTGGTGCGGCGCTGGGCGGCGGGCTTCCTCGGGGCGGCCGGCTTCGGCGCGTCCGCCGCCTCGGCGGACCGCGGCTTCGCCTTGGCCGCGGGCGCGGGCTCGTCCGCCGGCCCGGCCGGCGGCTTGGCCGCGATCTCCGCGGACTCCTTCCCGGTGTCGGCGGCCCCGCCGCGCCACTTCGCCACGGCGCCCTTGCCGCGCTCGGCCAGCTCGTCGTACGTCTCGCGGGTGCGCACCGCGTAGCCCGCGGCGCGGCCGACGCCCTGGAGCGCCAGTCCCTGCACGGACTCGCCGATCTTCCGCAGGTCGGGGCGCAGCTCCTTCAGGTCCAGGTCGGAGAACGTCTCGTTGAGCCTGGTCTGGGCGTCCCGGGCTCCCTCGGTGACGCGCTGCTGCACGTCCTTCGGGTCCGTCGCCCGCAGCTTCCCGATCCGCTCGGGCGCCTGCTCGCGCAGCTTGTCCAGCATCCCCGGCACCTCGCGCAGCTTCTCCGCTGCCAGGTCGGCGGTGCCCGCGACGGCGTACAGCGGGGTGGGGTTGCGCAGGCCCTTCACGATGTCGTCGGTGATCGTCATTGCTCTCAGCCCTCTTCTTCCTTGCTTCGTCGCTTGCTCGTCGTGTGCTGCGCCGCCCGTCGCGCGGCCACCGACGCGGCCGCCTCGTCGCGGTCCGCCTCCCAGCCGGTGCCCGTGCCGTCCGCCCCGTCCGGCGCCGCGGCGTTCTCCTTGCGGAAGGACTCGTAGATCTGGATCAGCACCTGCTTCTGCCGCTCGTTGATCGAGGGGTCGGCCAGGATCGCCGCGGGCACCTCCAGCTCGTCCCGCTCGCGCGCGTCGAGGATGCCGGCCTGGACGTAGAGCGTCTCGGCGGATATCCGCAGCGCCTTCGCGAGCTGCTGCAGGATCTCCGCGCTGGGCTTCCGCAGCCCGCGCTCGATCTGGCTCAGATAGGGGTTCGACACCCCCGCGGCATCGGCGAGCTGCCGCAGGCTCAGCTGCGCACTGCGCCGCTGCTCCCGCAGGAACTCCCCCAGCCCGCCCACCTTCAACGCACTCATGCGCTCCAGCGTGCAGCAGTCCGCTAACTTTTGCAAGCAACCCGCTTGCAACTGTTTCCCCCATCACCCGTACGGGTCAGGAGACCGACTCCCGGCGCATGCGCGGGACGCCCCTCGTGCGCCGGGAAAAGCCCCGCCAGCGTGCCGCCGGACCGCTCGGGACGGAAAAACCGGCACGGCCTGAGCGGCGGAGCGCGAGGCGCCCGACGCACAGAGTGATCACGCCATCTTTGGCTGGAAGTCGGCGAGCCCTCGCATATGCCGTTGAAGGCACCTCATCGCGTGACTAGCGTCACGCCCTGTTGCGGGCACTGCGCGGCCGACGGGGGCAGTCATGGACGGGCGAGGACAGGACGGCACACGGTTTCAGGGTGGCGGGACCCTGGCCGACACTTCCGACGACCACGACGAGTGGGCGCTCGCCCCGGTCATGCTGCTGCGCCACGCCGGGTTCCCCTGCTCGCTCCTTCAGAAGGTCGCCGATCCGTCGACTCCGCAAGCCGCGGACGCCGTACTCACCCACTGTGACGAGGCACTTCGGATCGGGCAGCAGGTGAAGGCGCTGCTCCGCGAGGAGCGTGTGGGCACGAAGGGAGACATCGCCTCCGGGGTGGGCATGCTGCGCCCTTTCCCACCGCGGGACCTCACCCGCCTGGAGGCGGATCTCAGCCCGACGTCCATGGAGACGGTCAAGCGCTACCAGGACGCGGTCCTGGCTCTGGACAGCCTGTGGACGGCTTTCGAGAAGGACCATGCCGCCGCGCTGGCTCGCGGTCGGGAGACGGTCACAGGCCTCTTCCGGGACCCCGCGCTCCAGCAGGTCCTGCTCCTGTCGAACGACGCCCGCTTCGAGGAGTTCGCCAGTTGGATCGACGGTGGCGGAGGGGGTTCGGACGGGCATGTCAGGCGCATGACCGACCTGCTCGCCATGTACCTCCAGCGGGTCACGACGAAGAACGAGACGCATGCGCACTTCGGCCCTCTTGCGGTAGCCCGGGTGACACCCGGCACCACGGGGATCTCCTGGTCCACCGGTGCACTGCGCCGCGTCACCGTCCTGAGCCACTGGGCCGGTGAGGCGATCGCCGAGGCGTTCAGCGGCCGCCCTGAGCACTTCGAGACCGTACGTCCTCGGCGGCGCCCGCTCGCGTTCGGCCAGGACTCGCGGATCCGGCTGTACGCGTTCGAGACGCGGACGGGTATGCCGGACGACTGGCGCTTCGTCGAGGTGACGGCCGAGACGTTCGACGACGACCAGTCGTGGCTGTGGGAACGATGCGACGGTGAGCGCACGGTGGCACAGCTTCGCGCCGCATGGACGCGACGCGGCGGCACTCCGCCCCGTCGCACCTTCGACGAGGTGCTTCATGAACTGGTGGGCAGGGACTGGCTGACAGCGCGCTGGGAGATTCCCGTCGGGGCCGCCGATCCCCTCCGGACGCTGAACGGGCACCTGGAGAAGGGAGCGGCCGAACTCGCGGTGGTGCGGTGGTTCGCCGACACGCTGCGACAGTTCGCCGACGGACCGGCCGAGGACCGTGCGGCTCTGCTGGGCCGCCTCAAGGAGACCTTCGAGCAGGTCACCGGGTCCGCGGCCAACCGTTCCCAGGGACTGCACTACTCCGACCGGAGTGTCCTCTACGAGGAGGCCTACAGCCCCGTCAGGAACATGGCCCTCGGCCGGGACGTCGAGAGCGTCATCGGTCGCGAGCTGTCCGTGGTCTACGATCTGACACTCCTCGCCCCCCGGCTCCGGGTCCGCCGCGAGCAGGAAATCCTGCACGGCTGGATGAAGGAACGTTTCGGCCTGGGAAACCCCGTTGCTCTCCAGCACTTCTACGCCGGCTTCTTCGAGGACAAGCCGCGGCTCGCCCGGCAGTGCGAGGAAGTGGACCGGGACATCGCGACGCTCGACCACGAGATCACCACCGTACTGCTGGCAGGGACCGCCGGCGATCAGCACGAGACGGTCGTCGACCGGGGTCGGCTGGACGAACTGCTCGCCCGCCATCCGGCCACGCCGCCGGCGCTGTGCAATCCGGACGTCATGCTCGCCGCGCGGGACGCGGACGCGCTCCGCAAGGGCGACTTCCTCGCCGTTGTGGGCGACTGCCACGCCGTCCGCGAGGCGCTCACCCACTCCAGCTTCGCCCCGATGATGCAGGCCGAGGCTCCGGACCTGCTGGACGAGGTCTACGCGCGGTACCAGGGCCTTCTCGACGAGGACGAGGTGCTGATCGACCTCTCCCGCGCGCATCCCGACAAGACCGCCGTCCAACTGACCTACCCCTGCCCGGACCTGGAGGTACACGGGCTGTCCCCGAAGAGCCGGGACGCCGTGCTCCAGCCCCGTCAGCTATACGTCGTGGCGACCGCCGAACGCCTGGAACTCCGCGCTCAGGGCGTGGAAGGCCGGCTGAAGCTGCTCGCTCCGCTGGCGGGCGGACCCAGCATCCGCCAGGACCCGTTGTCCCCGTTCGCCTTCCCCCGGCACTTCGGGGGCGTCGGCATACGCAGCGTCGGCCGTGATCATCTGCCGCGCATCCGTTGCGGCCGCGTCGTACTGCACCGGGAACGCTGGCGCATACCCGCGAAGGCCCTGCGGGGATGGAGCCCCGGGACGCGGCCGGCGAAAGGGGACGCGGCCGAGTTCGCCGCCGCTCGCAGGCTCCGCCGCGGCCTCGGTCTGCCCCGCCACGGTTTCCTGAAGATCCCCGGCGAGCCGAAGCCGGTGTACGTCGACTGGGAGTCCCCTCTCCTCGTCAGGCAGATCTTCCGTCTTGCCCGGAGATCGGATTCCCCCCTGGAATTCAGCGAGATGCTCCCGTCGCCGGAACAACTCTGGCTCGAGATCGACGGCGAACGCCATACGAGCGAACTGCGCTGTGCGGTCTTCTCCCGCGGTTCCGGCTGACCGCTCCACTTCGAGGATGTCCCATCGTCATCGAGCAAAGGGACGACCATGCCCAAGAGCTGCATAGTCCAACTTCCCTTCCCCTCCAGTCATGACCCGGACCCCCACCTGTCGAGCTACTACGACGACTACGACCGGAGGTTCCGGGCGTCGCTCCCCGAGTACTTCATCCCCACTGACGGGTTATGGGAGATGCCGCTGTGGGTCGCCCACCTGACTGCCCTGCTGGACACCGCGGGCATCGACTCCGTCTTCCGTGACCTGTCGAGGACGCCGGCGGAACCGGACGCCTGCTCCGCACCACTGCTGGAGGCGACGGCCCCCGGCGATCTGGTCCTCATGTCGCCGCTCGCCCAGAACTTCCGCCTCGCACTGGACGTGGCCGAACACCTGGAGCACGCCGGACGCCGGGTCGTCCTCGGCGGGAACATGGCCCCGCTCGCCCCGGACGGTGCCGTCCACGCGGTACACCGCGGCCAGCTCGACGCCACCTTCGTGCGCAGGATCGTGGGGCTCGCCTCCGGAACGGGCGGGGACCTGGAGAAGCCCCTTCTTCCCGGGCTGGCGTCCGAACGGATCACCTGGGCACCGGACTACCGCCATCTCGGCGGCTACGACGGCCGGGTTCCCCTGCTGCGGCTCAACGCCAGCCACGGCTGCCTGTACCAGTGCTCGTTCTGCGGCGACGCCTGGAGCAAGCAGCTCACACTCGTGGAGAAGGGCGCCCTCCAGCGGGAGGTGGACGAACTCACCGCCCGGTTCCCGGACACCCGGCTCTTCTACATCGGCGACAAGACGTTCGGCCAGTCACGTGAAGCCGTCGCCAACCTGGTGGACGTCTTCCGCGGCCGGCCCGGATACCGGTTCATCGTGCAGACACATGTCATGCAGGTGAAGGACTGGATCGTCGACGCCATGCTGGAACTCGGCGTCGTCGCCGTGGAACTCGGCTTCGAGTCGGCCGACTCCCAGATGCTGAAGCGGCTCAACAAACTCTCCCGCGGCCTCGACGACTACACCGCGAAGATCCACCAACTGAGCGACGCCGGCCTGAAGGTCGTGCTCAACATGATGGGCGGCCTCGACGAGGAAACGGAAGCCTCGCACGGCCAGACCGTCGACTGGATGCGCGAGAACAGCTCGGCGCTGTGGCTCTTCAACCTCTACAACTTCGTTCCCTACCCACTCACCCCGGACTTCCCGAGGCTGCGTGAGCGCATATTCAACTGGGACTTCGCCGACTGGCGGGAGGACGTACCCGTCGTCTACCGGCCGCAGCACCTGTCTCCCGAAGCGAGCTGGGACCTGTTCCAGCAGAAGATCGCCGCTGCGCACGACATCATCCGCACCCCCGTGACCGTTCCCTCGTCCTCTGCCCAGGAGAAGTGACATGACCGAGCTCCCCGACTTCGAAGCGCTGCAGAACAGCGTCAAGGCCGAGGACTTCGAAGAGGACCCGCTGCCGGGATGGGCCGGCGTCGCGACGCTCTTCGGCACCCCCACCACCCGCGCCGACCAGGTGGACGTCGGAGAGGACGGCTGGGTGGTGTCCGGCGTTCCCTTCGACGCCACCGCCAGTTCCCGGCCGGGAGCCGCGGAAGGGCCCCGGGCCATCCGCCAGGCGAGCCTGGTCTTCTCCAGCTACCTGACCAGTCTGGGCGAGTGGCGGATGCTGGACACCCGCACCGGCCAGGCCTTCCGCTACCGCGCCCCCCAGGTCGCGGATGCCGGCGACCTGCACGTCTACCCGACGGACACCGTGCGGACGTTCCAGGCCGTCGCGGCGGAGAGCCGCCGGCTGAGCCAGTCCGCGCCGCGCCTGGTCTTCCTCAACGGTGACCACTCGTGCACCTTCCCGACGTTCGCCGGTTTCCGTGCCGGGCGGCTCGACCGGGGCGCGGGCCGCGTGGGGTTCATCAACATCGACCACCACTTCGACTTCGGCAACTGGAGCACGCTGCACGGGCCGCTGTACCACGGCTCCAACTCCCGCAGGATCAGCGAGATCCCCCAGATGCGTCCGGAGGACATGGCCTTCGTCGGTGTCGGCGACGTGACCAAGTACGACCAGTACCGAGGGCTGATCGACACTGGCTTCCACATCGTGCCAGGCTCCCGGATCGTCAGAGAGGGCGCCGCCGCCGCACTGCGCCCCCTCATCGACGAACTCGGCTCGCGATGCGACACGGTCTACGTCTCGCTCGACATCGACGTGCTCGACAGCGCCTCGGCGACCGGCACCGGCCATGTGACCATGGGCGGCATCGGCACCGGAGACCTCCTCGACGTCTACGAGGAGCTCCGCGCGCTTCCCGTCGGCGCTGTCGACGTGGCGGAGGTCGCCCCCCGCTACGACCCGTCCGGCGGCACCGCGCAGATCGCGGCCCGCCTGCTCTTCGAGTTCCTCTTCCGCACCGAGTGCGCTCCCTCCGAGCTCGCGCCCTGGTCCGACAGCACCTGCGACGAACCCCTGGAGCACCAGTGAAATTCACCCCTGCCGAGGCTCAGTTCGACTGCGCCGGTCTCGTCTCCGGGCCGCAGGACCGGCGCGAGCAGGCGCTGGACGACCTGGCCACCGCGTCCGTCGACGTCATCCACCGGGTCGGCTTCGCGGTGTTCCGCATCGGCCGCCTGCGGCTGGGCGTCGAGGAGAGCCGCAGGCTGTCGACAGCCCTGGCCGAACGGATCCGCACCGCGCTGATCGCTCGTGGCGTCCCCGCGCAGACGCGGCTGGAGATCGACCGACCGCAGCAGACGTACGTACCCGAGGGCTTCTCCACCCGGACCCTGCTGCCCCACCACGACGGACAGCACTGCTCGTACCTGACCCCCAGTCTCCAGGACGCACCCGACTGGGATCCCGCCTGGCGGGAGTTCGGCAGCTCCGGCTACACCACCACGCCCGCGCACAAGATGTACCAGGGCATCTTCCTCCCCGACGTGGGAGAGGGACTGAGCGTCACCACGTACTACGACTGGCTCGGCGTCATCGACGACGTGCTCGACCGACGCGGAATCGACACGGGGGACGATCGGTCGGCCACGGCGGCGCGCTGGCTCGGTGGCAACCTGCGCCGGGGGCTGGAACGCCAGCCGGAGCACGGCTGCGCCTATCCGTCGTTCGGGGCCATGCTCGGGCTGGAGGAGCCCCTCTGGCACGGCCTGTCCTTCCACCACGGCGAGGCCGTGCTGACGAAGGAGGAACGCGTCCGCCACCCCGCCGCCGTACCGCTGTCCCGGCGCTGTGCCTGCGGGGAGTGCGAGGGCGAGGCGGCGCGTCTCTTCTGCCACCAGGTCCTCATGGCCACCGGCCTGACCTGGACGCAGTTCCGACACCGCTGGGAGGTGCTCGCACCGGGTGAGCACTGCGACCTGTTGTTCGGCCACAACCTCACCATGCTCCACGGCGGCCTGGCCGGCGGCCCGGGGCGCATCATCGAGCCGCTGTGCCTGGTCATGGACACCCCCGCCGGCCCCGAGTACGAGCGATGGCTGGCCGCGTCCTGGCGGCGCTCCCTGCCCGGAGCGCATTGATGCGGGGGGCGTCCGCCACGCTCGCCACCCCGGTCGACCTGCACCTGCACACCCGGCACTCCGACGGGGACGAGGCTCCGGCCGACCTGGCGCGGCGCTGTGTCGACGCGGGGCTGCATGTGGCCGCCGTGACCGACCACAACACCGTGGCCGGCATCGCCGCGTTCGAGCAGGCCGTCGGCGGACGCCTCACCGTGGTCCCGGCTTGCGAGGTCACCGCCACCTGGCGTGGCGAAGAGGCCCACTGCCTGGCCTACCTCGTCGATCCCCACGACCTGCGGTTCCAGGAGCGGATCGGTGGTGTCCACGACGCCGAGCTGGCGTGGTGGCGCGCCTGGACCGACCGCGCGCAGGCCATCGGAGTGCCGCTCACCTGGGACGAGGTGGCGCGACGCCTCGGCGGCCACCGTGTGGCCTATGTGGGCGACTATCTCGCCCTGCTGCTGGAGGCGGCGCAGGGCGACCCGCGGTTCGCCGGTTACCCGACGGAGGACTACGGCCGGCTCGTGGCCGATTGGTGCCGTCCCGGGCGGCCGCTCCATGTGGAGCATCCTGAGAAGCCCGACGTGGTCGACGTCCTGTCATGGATCGAGGAGGCGGGCGGGGTCGGTGTCCTCGCACACCCCGGCCAGTTCGTGACGGCACTGGACGGTTCCGAGTGCGTGGCGCTGCTGGAGCCGCTGCGGGAAGCCGGGCTGGCCGGGCTCGAGGTGTGGACGAGCTGGCACACGCCGGCTGACAGCGACCGCCTCGCCGGTGTGTGCGACCGGCTCGGTCTCGTCGCGACCGCCGGGTCCGACTACCACGGGGTGCGGGTCAAGCCCTGGGCGCCGCGGCCCGGCCTGCTGCCCGCGCTCCCCGTGGATCCCCTGGCCGTCATCGACGCGCTGCACGACCGTCGTCCCGTCCGCACGAGTACCGAGGCAGGGCTGTGATCAGCGTCAACGACTCCCAGACCACCACGAACCCCGTCCCGGGCGGGGCGTGGAGACTCGTACCGGTCGTCGTGCTCCGGCAGGCCGGTTTTCCGATGGAGGCGCTCGACCCCCTCGTGGACGCCGCCTCCGTCGATGAGGCCCACGCTCTCCTGCGGAGCAGGAGTCGGCTGGCCTCGCTGGCGCGGGAACTCAAGCCGGTGCTGCGGCAGCACCCGGTCCCCGGTTGCCCGCAGTCGGCGTCGCGCGTGGGCCGGCTGCGACCGCTGCCAGGCCGTGAACTGCGACGTGCCACCGCAGCGCTGCCCGACGAGGCGGCCCGCACCCTGCACGCCTACCAGGCGTCCGCGGAGGAGTTCGCCGGGGAACTGGAGGACTTCGCCGCCCGGCACCGCACCCGCCTGGACCGTGCGAGAACCGCCGTGGCCGAGGCGTTCGGCGACGAGCGCCTGCGGCAAGTGCTGCTGCTGTCGAACGACGCCGCGTATCCGGAGTTCGCCGCATGGCTCGACGCCTTCCAGGGGGAGATGGGCCGGCACTCCCGAAGAATGACCGACCTGCTCACGATGTACCTCCAGCGGGTGACGACGAAGAACGAGACCCACTCCCACTTCGGACCGTTCACCGTGGGCCGGGTCGGGGACGTGCCGGGCATCGCATGGACCTCGGAGCGGGAGATGGAGCGCCGGACGCTCTTCAGCCACTGGGCGGCGGAGAAGCTCGCCCAGAGCGCCGCGGCGGTCCCCGGCCTGTTCGACTTCGTACGTCCTCGAAGGCGCCCGCTGTCCTTCCTGCGCGAGGGACGGATCGACCTCTACGCGTTCACCACCCGGGACGGGCTGGACACCGACTGGAACTTCCAGCACCTGGGAGGCAGGGAGGTTGCGGCCCACGAGGCATGGCTGTGGCAGCGCTGCGACGGCGAACGAACGCTCCGCGAACTGCGCTCGGAGTGGGACACCGAGCTCGGCTCCCACGCCCCCGTCCCCTTCGACCAGGTGCTGAAGGAGCTGGTCGTGCGGGAATGGGTGGTTGCCGAGTTCGAGATCCCCGTCGGCGACCACGAGCCGCTGGCCGCCCTGCGCCGACAACTGCTGCCCGCTCCACCGGAACAGGCCGCACCGGTGCTCTCGGCCATCGGCCGCTTCGAGGAGGATCTGGCCTGTTTCGCGAGGCTGCCCCTCGCCGAGCGCCCTGCCGCGCTGACCGCGACGAAAGCCAGGTTCGAGAAGCTGACGGGAACCGCCGCAAACCGCAACAGCGGCCTGCACTACGCCGACCGGAGCATCCTGTTCGAGGAGGCCCACGGCGAGCCGGCCGGCCTGACCATCGGCCCGGACATCGCCCGCTTCATCACGGACGAGTTGTCCATCGTGTACGAGACCGTGCTCGCGCGTCCACGGCTGCGCATGCGGCGTGAACTGGCCGTTCTCACCCGATGGGTGGCGGAGCGCTTCGGCGCCGACGTCGAGGTCCCCCTGGACCGCCTCTACTCGGAGTTCTTCCGGGACCGGCACGCCCTTGAGGAGGAGTGCGCAGCCGTCGAGGCCGAACTGGCGGCGCTCGACCGGTCGATCACCGACGCCCTGCTGGGGAGCGGGGGTGTGGACCGGCCGGAGGTCGTCGTGGAGCGGGACCGGATGGAGGCGATCCTCGCCGCCCATCCCCGCACTCCTGCCGCGGTCGTCGATCCGGACGTGCTGTTCGCTGCCACGAGCCGTCAGGACCTGCGCGAGGGCCGGTTCACCGCGGTGATCGGAGACTGCCACGCCGTCCGGGAGGTCATCACCCACACCAGCTTCGGCCCCCTGATCCAGGAACGCGCCCCGGAGCTGCTGCCAGAGGTCCACGAGGGCTACCAGTCCCTGCTCGACGACGGCGAGGTCCTCGCCAACCTGTCCCGGGGCCACCCGGACAAGTCCTCGACACAGCTCGTCTACCCCTGCCACGACCTGGAGGTCTACGGCCGTTCCGGCCAGTCGCGCGACCGGGTGGTGCAGCCCTCGCACCTGTACGTCGTGCTGCGTGACGGACGGCTGGAGCTGCGTGCCCACGGTGTCGCGGGAAGACTGCGCCTCATGGCGCCCCCGGCCGGCGGACCGAGCATCCGCCAGGACCCGCTCTCCCCGTTCGCCTTCCCGCGTCACTTCGGCGGGGCGGGACTGGACGCCCCCACCCTGGAACACCTCCCCCGTATCCGGTGCGGCCGTGTCGTCCTGCAACGCGAGACCTGGCGGGTCCCCGCCGCCCGCCTGCGTGGTGCGGCCGCTTTCGACGGCCCCGCGGAACAGACGGGCGGGGAGGAGGCCGCGGGGTTCGTCGCGGCCTGTCGGCTGCGCTTCGAGCTCGGCCTGCCCCGGCACGTCTTCGTCAAGATCTCCGGTGAGCCGAAGCCGATCTACGTCGACTGGCAGGCTCCGCTCCTGGTACGGCAGTTGTGCCGACTGGCCGCGCGGCAGGTCGGCACGCTGGAGATCTCCGAGATGCTGCCCACGCCCGACCAACGCTGGCTGAGCGTGCGCGGTCATCGCTACACCAGTGAGCTGCGGTGCGCCGTGTTCTCACCGGGGGACCCGAGGTGAGCGCACCCACCGCCTTCCGCTTCAGTTCCGGCTATCACCGGGTGATCGGTGCCGCGGGTGCGTCGGCGGTCGGCGACGGCATGCGTTTCGCCGCCCTTCCGCTGCTGTCCGCCGCGCTGCTGCACGACGCGTTCCAGGTGTCCGCGGTCACCGCGGCCACGACGGTGCCCTGGCTGCTGTTCGGCCTGCCGGCAGGGGCGTATGCCGACCGGTTCGAGCGCGGTCGCCTGATGGTCGTCGCCGACCTGCTGCGCGCCCTGACGCTGATCGTCACCGCAGTGCTGCTCGCCTGCGGCCGGCTGACGTTCTGGCCCCTGACGACCGCGGCGTTCCTGCTGGGCATCGGGGAGGTGCTGTTCGACTGCGCGTCCTTCGCGCTGCTGCCGAGCGTCGTTCCCAAGGAGAGGTTGGAGGCGGCGAACGGCCGACTCTTCGCGGTCCAGACCGTGGGCCGCGATCTGCTGGGACAAGTGCTCGGCGGTGTGCTCTTCGTGGTGGGCAGGGCGATTCCCCTCCTGTTCGACGCACTCTCCTTCCTGATGTCCGCAGCGCTGCTGACCGCCGTTCGTGTGCCGCGGCCCGAGCGGTCCGCGGCCGGGCCCCGGCTCCTGACCGACATCCGCGAGGGTCTGGTCCACGTGCTGCGTGACCCTCTGCTGCGCGCCCTGACTCTCTCCGCGGGTGTCATCAACGCCGTGTACCTCGGACAGATCGCCGTCTTCGTCATCCTGGTGCGCGACGTGCTGGAGCTTCCGGACGCCGCGTACGGGGCATTGCTGGCCGCCGGAGCCGCCGGGGGCGTGGTCGGCAGTCTGGCTGCGAGCCGCATGGCCGCAGCGGTGGGCCGGGTCCCCACCCTGATCGGGAACCTGGCCCTCATGGGTGTCGGAGGTCTGGCGGTGGCGGCAACCGACAGCGTGTACGCGGTCACCGCCGGATACTGCGCCGCCGGGTTCGGCCTCATGGTCTGGAACGTCGTGGCGGTCTCCCTGCGGCAGGAACTCATCCCGGATCGCCTCCTCGGCCGGACGACCGGCGTGTACCGGCTGTTCGCCTGGGGGACGATGCCCCTCGGCGCGCTGGCGTTCGGCTGGCTGAGCACGTCAGCGGGACCGCGGACGGCCTTCGCGGTCGGCGGTGCGGTCACACTGGTGATGTGCCTGCCCGTCGCTTTCACGCTGTCGAGGGACAGCAGACTCACCGACACCCGCTTGACCCCCGAAGGTGCACATGATGAGTGAGCGATCCACCGAGTTGGACAGCCTGGCCGAACGGTGGGGCCTGAGCAGCCTGGAACCGGCCGGCAGGGGACTGGAATTCTCCGTCTACCGGGCACAGGGGCGCGACGGGCAGCCCGTCGCGGTACGTCTCGCGCACCGGCGATTCGACTCGAACGCCAACGACCCCCAGGTGGACACCCGGGCTCTGCTCCTCCAGGAGTACGAGATCGCGAGGCATCTGGCCGCCCACGGTCTACCGGTCGCGGAGGCCAGGGAGCTCGTCCTGGCGGACGAGCCGGCCTCCCCTGACGTCCTGCTGTCCGCGTACGTCCCCGATGACGGGTCGGACCTCGACTCGTTCGCGCTCGGGAAGCTGCTCGCACGGCTCCATCAGGTGCCGCCGCCGGGACTGAAGCTCGTCGCGTCGGAGGGTGTGCCCACGGCGAGCGCGATCACCGCACGCATCAGGCGCCGTTGGGCCGAGATCGGCCACCTCGTCGACGACTGGCCCGGTCCGCCGGACGCGTCCCTCATCGCCGGACGACTCGCCGGCCTCACCGAGGACAGCCTCCTCCACCTCGACGTCCGGAGTGACAACATCCGGCGCCGGCAGGGACGCGCCGTCGCCCTGCTGGACTGGTCGAACGCGCTGTTGGGATCTCCCTCGCTGGAGTTCGGGCGCCTGGTCGAGTACGCCCGGTACCCGGAGAACGAGCTCGACGTGGCTGCGGTCCGCAGCGGATACGCGAGGACGGCCACGGTTCCGCCCGACAGCGATCCGTCCTTGTCCGTGGGCCGCCTGGACGCCGCACTGATGCTGGCCCTCGTCTTCCTGTCCGAGGCCCCCGACCCGAACCGTGGACCGGCAGCAGCCGACCACGCACGAGAACTCGCGCTCAGGATGAGCGCACGTCATACGTAGCAGTCCGTCCCGCCGCGATGTGCTCGGAGCACGTCACGGTGAACCTCCCCGTGTCCACACGAAGACGGGCGATCCCCGGCCATCGTGCTCGGCGAGCGCCTCCGGCCAGGGTCAGGTCAGCGGGCGCCGGGTCGGCGGGGCGGGTGGGGGCCGGGGGCTTCCCCGCCGGGCGGGTGCGCAGGGGCGGTGACGGCGACGGGGGCTGTGACGGGGGCGGGGAGGGCTGTGAGGGACGCGAGGAAGTGGTCGAAGGCGCGGTCGGCGCGGGCGACGTCGCCGGTCGCCTCGATGTCCATGACGAGACCGCGGACGACCGCGAGGACGAGGGTGCCGAGTTCGGGACGGCCGATGCTCCGCATCCCCTCCTCCAGCGGCCGCAGCCAGTCCGTGGTGGCCTCGCGGCGGAACCCGGGCCAGAGCCGCTGCCCGGCGTCCTCGCGGAGCCGGCCGAACACGCGGAGGTACGGGCGCCCGGCGGGGCCGGTCATCTCCCGCCAGGCCCGCCGCAGGGTGTCCGGGTAGGGCTCGCCGGGTCGCGGGGCGACCAGCCCGCCGAAGAAGTCGCGCTGGCGGCTGCGCGCCCGCGCCAGCGTCTCCCGCAGCAGCGCGTCGCGGGTGCCGAAGTGGTAGATCAGCATCCGCGTCGAGGTGCCGGACGCCCTCGCCAGGGGTTCCAAGCGGTCCGGCAGCCCGTGCGCGAGCGCGTGGTCGGCGCAGGCGTCGAGGATGCGGTCGCGGATCTCGGGCTGCTTGTGCCGTCCCACCGCCGCACTTTTTCACGTAATCCCCACTACGTCTACCGTGGGGGCAGGGGCCGGGACACCGGCGCCACGGGAGGCGGAACGCCTGGTCAGGAGGAAGAGATGCGCGTCGTCTTCGTACACGGAGCGTGTGTCCGCGACGGGTCGTGGTGGTGGCACCGGGCCGCCGCGGCCCTGCGGGAGCGCGGTGTCGGGAGCGCGGCACCGGCACTGCCGAGCTGCGGCGAGGGCGACCGGCCGGCCGGGCCGCGGGGCCCCGGGCTGCGCGAGGACGTCGCCTCGGTGCGGACGGCGCTGACCGCGACCGACGAGCCGGCCGTGGTCGTGGCCCACAGCTACGGGGGCATCGTGGCCGCCGAGGCCGCGGCGGGCGTCGAGTCGGTCCGGCACCTGGTGCTGGTGTCGAGCTACCTGCCCGAGCCCGGGGAGTCGCTGTCGACGTTCGGCGCGCCGGTACCGCCGCCGTTCCTGGACTTCGACCCCGAGGGCGGGACGTTCGGCGCCAGGCCGGAGCTGTTCGCCGACACGTTCGTCCAGGACTGCCCGCCCGACGTCGCCCGCGCGGCGGCCACCCGGCTGGCCCGGCAGACCCTGTCGGTGACCGGGCAGCCCGTCCGCGCGGCGGCGTGGCACGACCTGCCGACGACGTACCTGCTGTGCGCCGACGACCGGGGCACCCCGGCGGAGGCACAGCGCGCGTTCGCCCGCCGCGCGGACGAGGTGGTCGAACTGGCCGCCGGCCACCACCCGTTCCTGTCCCGGCCGCAGGATGTCGCCGACCTCGTCGCGTCCCTCGCCTGACCCCGCGGCCCCGCCCGGCCTCCCTCCGCCCGCGCCCGCCCCGCCCGTCCTCTCCTGAGAACTCCCGCCCCGCCCCCTGCCCCCTCACTGCCCGGACCTCGGCGCCGCCGTGACAACCGACCCGGGAGGCCGGCGCAGTGGGCGGATGGGCGCGGACGAGACGGTGGTGGCCGACGACGGGACCCGGCTGTGGGCGACCCGCGCCGGCGCGGAGGCTCCGGTGCTGCTCTGCCACGGCGGGCCGGGGCTGTGGGACTTCCTCGGCGGCCTCGCCGGGCTGCTGGCGGACCGGTTCGCCGTCCACCGCTGGGACCAGCGCGGCTGCGGGCGTTCACAGCGGCGCGGACCGTACGCGTCGCCCGGTCGGGTGGCGCGGTGCCTCCGCGGTACGGGCCTCCGCGCGGCGCCGGGTTCGATCCCGGCGACGACCCGAACAGCGGCCCGGAAGGGGTGGGAAGACGGTCCGAGCCCGGACAGGACGGTGCCCAGCGCCGCCCGGACCGGGGCCGGGCGGCCATCCTGGTCCTGCCCGGGGCCCGGGTCCGCCCCCTGGCCCCATGCCCCAGGCCCCGTCCCCGCCCTCACCGCCGGCTCAGCTCCGCCGGTTCGTCCAGCCGCGTCAACTTCCTCGGGTTGCGCACCGCGTAGATCCGGGTGACCCGTCCCTCCTCCACCACCAGGCCGAGGGCGGCCGGTTCGCCGCCGACCTCGACGCGGCCCGCGGGCGCGCCGTTGAGCCAGACGGTCGCCGCGCTGAACCCGGCCGCCGCCCGGTGGGCGCGGGCGAGAAGCGCCGCGACCGACTCGGCGCCGCGGACCGGCGCGAGCGCGGCGGCCGCGACACCGCCACCGTCGGCGATCATCACCACGTCGGGCGCGAGGACCGCCATCAGCTCCTCAAGCCGACCGGTGCGCAGTGCGGCCATGAACCGTTCCACCACGGCCTGTTGCTCCGACCGGCCGACCCGGACCCGCGGCCGGCGGGCCGCCACGTGCGCGCGGGCCCGGCGCGCGATCTGCCGTACGGTGGCGGCCGGCTTCCCGACCGCCGCGGCAATCTCCCCGTAGGGCAGCTCGAAGACCTCACGGAGCACGAACACCGCCCGCTCGGCCGGGCCGAGCGTCTCCAGCACGGTCAGCACCGCCATCGAGACGCCCTCCGCGAGGACCACGTCGTCGGCGATGTCGGGGGCGGTCAGCAGGGGCTCGGGCAGCCACGCGCCGACGTACTCCTCGCGCCGGCGCGCCAGCGTGCGCAAGCGGTTGAGCGCCTGCCGCGTCACGAGCCGGACGAGGTAGGCCCGCGCATCGCGGACCTGCGCCCGGTCCACGCCGGCCCACCGCAGCCACGACTCCTGGAGCACGTCCTCCGCGTCGGCCGCGGAACCGAGCATCTCGTACGCGACGGTGAACAGCAGGCCGCGGTGGGCGGCGAACGGGTCAGCGGTCACCGCGCGGGAGTGGCGCCGGACGCCTGCGGGCCCGCCGTGAGCGGAACCGCGCACGCGGCGGAGTAGCCCTGCGACTCGATGCCGAGCGCCGTGTTGCTCCTGGTCGCGAGGTTGGCGAAGGCGATGACCGCGGTGAGTTCGACCAGTGCCGCCGGGCCGAGCCGGTCGAGCAGGCGGGCGGACAGCGTGTCGCTGACGGTCGGCGGGGGGGCCGTCATGGCCTCGGCGTACTCCAGCACGTCGCGCTCCAGCGGCGTGAAGACGTCCGCCTCGCGCCAGCGCGGCACCTGGCTCGCCTTGGCCAGGTCCAGGTTCTGGCCGTCCGCCTGGAAGTAGCCGATGTCCAGGCACCAACCGCAGCCGACCCGCGCGGCGACTGCCATGTGGGCGAACGACTTCAGGCTCGCGTCGGCCGCGTCCCACCGCCCCACCCGACTGCCGAACTCCAGGTTGTCCCGGGCGACCGCGGGGCTGTGCCAGGTCACTTCGACGGGCTCGGGCACCGCGCCGAGTTGCCCGGTCATCTGCTCCCGCAGGGCGGCGGGGATCTGTGCCTTCGGTACGCGTGGTGCCATGGTGGCCTCCTCGGATGTCGGTGTGTCCGGCATGAAGACACCGCCGGGGCCGCGGTTGTGACAGCCGCCGTACCCGGACGGCGGCGCCGTCCGGATGCGTCGGCTCGTCGACCGGGGCACGGGCGGCCGACGGCCCGCGGCCGGCGCGAACCCGCCGTCGCACCCTACGGGCGGGCGCCCGGGCCCCGCGGGCCCACCGCTCCGGGACCGGTAGGCAGGGCTTCACCGCACGTGCGGAAGGCGGTGGCCATGCGGCCGGCACCACGCGGCCCGGCTCGACGCCCTCCAGCGAATCGCCACGACGTCGGGGCGCGGCCCGCCCGGGGTCCCGGCGCTCGGCTGCGGCGGAGGGGCGGACGCGTCGCAGGTCAGGGCCGCCGGCGGGGGCGGGCGGTTCCGTCATGAGTTCGGCGTAGCGGGGCGGTGTGGCCGTCGCGGCACCTCCATGGCCGGTGAGCTGCGGTGATGCGCGAACCGGGACGCGCCTCCCGGAACATTCACCGGACCGGTGGCAGCGGGCTCCCGCAAGGTGGCAGCAGGGGTCGGCCGGTCCTGACGGCGCGGCGCGCGGGACGGCCGGTGCGGGCGGTACGGCGGAGCAGGCCCTACGGGCGAAACGGGCGGTACGGCGGAGCGGGCGGAGACCATGAACGAGATCTGGGTCCTGGGAGCGACCGGACGGACCGGCCGCGCGATCGCCGGCCGGCTGGCGGCGTCGGGCGCGCCGCTGGTCCTGGTGGGGCGGGACGCGGCACGGCTGGACGACGTGGCCGTGTCGGTCGGCGGGACGTCGCGGACGGTGGTGGTCGGTCCGGCCGCCGGAACGGACGGCGGCGGCCTGCCGGGCGGGACCGGCTGCGCGGGGCGCGGCCGAGGCGCCCGTGGCGGCCCTGGTACCCGTGGCGGTCGCCGGCGCGCACCGGCGGGCACCGCAGTCGCCGCCGTCACCGCGCGGCTCGCGGCCGCCGAGCACGCCGTGGTGGTCAACACGATCGGCCCGTTCACCGAGACGGCGGTGCCGATCGCCCGCGCGTGCCCGCCGGGCACCCACTACCTCGACCTGGCCAACGAACTCCGCGCGGTCACGGGGCTGCTGGCGTTGCAGGACGAGGCCGCCGCCGACGGCCGCTGCCTGGTGAGCGGCGCCGGGTTCGGCGTCCTGGCGACCGAGAGCGTGGTGCTGAAGATGTGCGCGGGCCGGCCCGCCCCCGCGCGGGTGAGGGTCGACGCGATGGCGGCGGTCGACGGCGAGCCCGGTCCGATCGGCTCCGCCCTGGCGGCGAGCATCGTGGACGCGATCGCCGTCGGCGGGCGGCGCTACGAGGGAGGCCGGCTGGTGCGTGCCCGGCTCGGCGGCGACTTCCAGCGGTTCACGCTGCCCGACGGCTCGACGGCCCACGGCGCGGGCGGACCGTCCGGCGAACTGGTGGCGGCCCGCCGCGCCAGCGGTGCGCCGTTCGTCGTCGCCGCGTCCGGCATGATGCCGTCCGGCCGGGCGGTCCGGGCGGTGCTGCCGGCCGCTGCCCTGCTGCTCGCCCGCCGGCCGATCGGCACCGCGGTGAAGCGCCGCTTCGCCCGGGTCCAGGTGGAACACAGCGCACGGAAGCGGGAGTTCTCCTGGGCGCGGGCCGTGGTCCAGGACGCCGACGGCCGCATCCGCGAAGGGTGGCTGCGGGCGGGCGACGGCATGGGCTTCACGACCTGCGTGGCCGCCGAGGTCGCCGTCCGGCTCGCCCGCGGCGAGGCGAAGCCCGGCGCCCACACCCCCGGCGCGCTCTTCGGTCCCGAACTGGCCGAGGCGGCCGGCGGCACCTTCCTCCTCGACTTCCTCCTCGACGGCGCCGCCCCCTGACGCACCGCACCCGGACGCGCCGGGCCCGTCAGGCCGTCAGGCACCGCCGGGCCGCCGGGCGGTGAGCCCCTTGCACCGTCGGGTCGTGGTGCCGCGCGGCCGGGACACCGTGGACCTGTCGCACCGAAAGGCCGGAGCGCCGGAACCCGGCGGCACCGCGAGCCCGTTGCACCGTGATCCCGCCGCACCGTGATCCCGCCGCACCGTAAGCCCGCCGCACCGTGGCCCCGCCGCACCGTGATCCCGTTGACCGGACACGCGGGCGGGCTGTGCTCCCCCGCGCGGGAACACGGCTCCCGCCGCCCGGCGCGAACGCGACGTCCGATTCCCGCCAGCGCCGCCCCGCCGCCGCGGAAAGACTGGCCGCATGACCACGCAGAACGACCGGACCACCGGTGGCGGCCGCCCCGGCGGTCCCGCCGCCGCCCACACCCGGATCGAACCCGGCATCCTCTACTTCGGCACCCCGGTGGTGCTGCTCTCCACCGAGAACGAGGACGGCAGCGCGAACCTCGCGCCGATGTCGTCGGCCT
Source organism: Streptomyces sp. SN-593 (assembly GCF_016756395.1). Lineage (NCBI taxonomy): Bacteria > Bacillati > Actinomycetota > Actinomycetes > Kitasatosporales > Streptomycetaceae > Actinacidiphila > Actinacidiphila reveromycinica. The sequence goes on along the minus strand of NZ_AP018365.1, from coordinate 4,866,923 downwards.
TCTGGCTCGGCTGGCGGGCCGTGCTCGGCCTCGGCGCGGGGTCCCAGACCGCGCGGAACCTGCTGCGTACCGGCGAGTGCGTGCTGAACCTGCCGGACGACTCGCTCGCCTCCGCCGTGGACGCGCTCGCGCTGACCACCGGCCGCGACCCCGTGCCCGAGCGCAAGCACCGGCGCGGGTACCGGTTCCACAAGGAGAAGTTCGCGCGGGCGGGCCTCACCCCGGTCGGCTCGCAGACCGTGCGGCCGCCCCGCGCGGCGCAGTGCCCGGTGGCCATGGAGGCGGTGGTCGAGGCCGCGCACCCGCTCGCCGAGGACGACCCGCGGCAGCGCGGCGGCGTCATGGTCTTCGAGGCGCGGGTGCAGCGGGTCTTCGTGCACGACGCGATCCGGATGCCCGGCACGCGCGACCGCGTGGACCCCGACCGGTGGCGTCCCCTGCTGATGAGCTTCCAGGAACTGTACGGACTCGGCGGGCGGCTGCGGGAGTCCACGCTGGCGAGCATCCCCGAGGAGCTGTACCGCGGGCCCGACATCGCCCGTTCGCACGCCGCCGGGCAGGCCGCCGGGCGCTCTTGACACCCGTGGGGCCACCCGCCGACGCTGGGGCGGGGCGCGCCACCGTCGACCGAACGCGCCGCCACCCGCCGCGCACGGCAGGCGCGGTCCGCACCACGGGCACGGCACGCACGGCACGCACGGCACGCACAGGACGCACGGCACGCACGGCAGAGCAGGCAACGCAGGCAACGCAGGCAACGCACCGCCCCGCACGTGCCGCCACGGCCGCGCGGCGGGGCGGCGGGCGACGGCAGCGAAGGAGCGGTCATGCGGGGGCCAGACGCGTTTCCGACGGTGGCGGGCGTCGCCGCGGCGGCCCGGATGCTGACGCTGCGCCACCCGGACCTGTGCCGGATGCGGCTGGCCGGCGAGTCCCGGTCCGGTCAGCCGCTGTGGCTGCTGTCCGTCGGCGCCCCGCGCGGCTGCGACCGCCACGTGCTGGTGGTGGCCGGCGCGAACTGCGACGAGCCGGCGGGCTGCGGCGCCGCGTTGTGGCTCGCCGAGCAGGCCGTCCACGACCGCCGCCGACTCAAGGCGGCTGGTCTGACCTGGGACTTCCTGCTCTGCCTCGACCCCGACGGCGCGCTCCTGAACGAGCGGGGGCCGGCCGGGCGACGGCCGCCCGCGGTGCACTTCCGGCACACCTACCGGCCGGCCGGCACCGAACACCCGCATGCGGCCGACTCGTTGCTCGCCCCGGTCGGCGGACTCCCCGAGACACTGGCGCTGTCCGCCCTCGTCGCCGAACTGCGCCCGGTGCTGAGCTGCTCGCTGCACGGCACCGACGTGGGGGGCGCCTGGGTGCGGTTGTCGGCCGAAGTGCCGGGACTGGCCGAGCCGTTCGGCAAGAGCGCGGCCGAACTCGACATCCCGGTGCAGGCCGGCACGTACGAGGCGCTGGCCTCGCGGGGCGCCGGGCCCGGCCTGTTCGTGACGCCGGCGGCCGGGCAGCGGTACGGCGGGACGGAGGTGAGGGTCGAGGTGCCGATGTGGGCGACCCGGCGGGTGGCCTACGCCGAGCCGCACCCGGACCCGGAGTACGCCCTCGCCGTGCTGGCGGCGCGGCTGCGCAACGAGGGGGCGACCGGCGAGGAGGCGTTCGGGCAGGCGCTGGAACTGCTCGGCGACGCCGCGGACGGGCCGCTGCTGCGGGCCGCACGGCACGCGGTCGGCGCGTGGGCGGCCATCGCGGCGGACTTCGACGCGGTCGGGCGGGACGCGTCGCTGCCGCTGACCATGGCCCACGTGGCCGCCTGCGACATCGCCGCGCGGCGGGCGCCGCTGCGCGCCGCCGGGATGCTGCTGCGGCTGCTCGACGAGGCGCGGCTGGACGAGGACCCCGACAGCGGGCCCGCCCGGCTGCGGGCGCGGCTGGAACGGCGCCTGGACGCCGGTGCCGCGGACCTGATCGCGGCGATGGACGCGGTGTGGGTGCCGATACCCGAGCAGATGGAGTTGCAGGCGCGGACGGTGCTGGCCGCCGCGGCGCGGATCGGGTAGGCGCGGCGGCGGCCGGCACCCGTCCTGCCGCCGCGGGGCGGGCCGCCCGCCGCCACCGCCTCCGCCACCGCCCGCGGACGGTGCGGCCGAAGGTCGTCGCGGGGGCGCGGGGCGGTCTTGACAGCGGGGCCGGGGGATCGGAACCTTGGCGGGGCATCGGGCAAATCGGCGATTTCCCCGTCAACTCAGCGCCGGTTCGGCTGGTTTGGACAGCAAGGAGATCCCGTGGCGACGATGACCGGCGGAGTGTGACTCCGGCGATGGCCGATGCTTATCCGAGTGTCGCGGGTGTGGTGGCGACGGCGGCGGCGTTCGCGCTGTCCCACCCCGGGCTGTGCACGTTGCGGGTGGTCGGCAGGTCGAGGGCGGGCAGACCGCTGCACCTGCTGACCGTGGGGCACGGCCGGCGGAACGTCCTGGTGGTCGCGGGTCCGCACTCCGACGAGCGGGTGGGGGCGTCGACCGCGCTGCGGCTGGCCGAACACGTCGCGCACGACCCGGTGCTGCACGCCGGCGCGGACGTGTCGTGGCACCTGCTGCTCTGCCTGGACCCGGACGGCGCGGTGCGCCACGAGGCCGGACCCGCGATACGCCGCACGCCCGCCGCGCACTTCCGGCACGCCTACCGCCCGCCGGCGGACGAGCAGCCGGAGTGGGCGCCGTCGGTGCGTCCGCCGGACGACCAACTGCCCGAGTCGCGGGCACTGGTGGACCTGATCGACGAGCTGCGCCCGGTCATGCAGTGCTCGCTGCACGCCAACGACGTCGGCGGCTGCTGGATCCAGCTCACCCGGGACGTCCCCGGACTCGCCGAGCCGCTGGGCAAGTTGGCGGCCGAGCACGACGTGCCCGTGCAGATCGGCACGTACGACGCGCTGCGGTGGACGGTGTCGGGGCCCGGCGTCTACGTGCTGCCCGAGCCGGGCGCGCGGGGCTGCGGGGACCGGTCGGCGGCCGCGGACGTCGAGCGCTCGACCTGGGTCCGGCCGCACCGCCACGGCGGGATGACCGCGCTGTTCGAGGTGCCGATGTGGACGGCCCGCAGCGTGGCCGATCCCGCGCCGTGCCCGGACTCGGAGCGGGAACTGGCCCGGATCGGGCGGCAGTTGCGCGGCCACGCGCGCCGGGTGGAGGTGCTCCTCGCGGAGGCGCGGGCGGTGCTGCCGACCGGGGCACCGGAGCGGGCCCACCTGCTGCGCGTGGTCGCGGCGCTGGCCGCGGCCTGCCCGCAGGTGGCAGCGGAGTGGGAACGGCTGCCACCGGACGCGCTGCCCCCGGGCACGATGCCGCTGACCGCCGCGCACGTCGCGGCCCTCGACATCGCCGCCCGCCGGATCCCGCTGCGGGCCGCTGGCCTGCTGATGCGGCTGCTCGACGGCAGTCCCGACCCGGCCACCACCGGCGTCAGGGCCGCGTGCGCGCAGCAGTTCACCCGCTGGGCGGACGAGCTGAGCACCGGCCACGATCCCGTCTGGGTGCCGGTCGAGGAGCAGGTGAGGCTCCAGTCGGAAGCGGTGCTGGCGGCCTTCCGGCTGGCCGTCGCCGGGGAGTGACGGCACGAGGCGGATGACGGTACGAGGGGGATGAAGGCACCGGAACGGAGCGGGTCCGCCGCGCCGTGCACCGCCCCCGCCCGGCACCCCGGCGGCGCGGACCCGCCCCGCACCGCCTCAGACGGCGACCGCTCCCAGCTCCGCCGCCACCAGCTCCGCGATCTGCACCGCGTTGAGCGCGGCGCCCTTGCGCAGGTTGTCGTTCGAGACGAACAGCGCCAGGCCGTTGTCCACCGTCTCGTCCCGGCGGATGCGGCCCACGTAGGAGGGGTCGGCGCCCGCGGCCTGGAGCGGGGTGGGGATGTCGGAGATCTCCACGCCCGGCGCGGCGGCGAGCACCTCGTAGGCGCGCTCGACGCTGATCGGACGGGCGAAGCGGGCGTTGATCTGGAGGGAGTGGCCGGAGAAGACCGGGACCCGCACGCAGGTGCCGGACACCTTCAGCTCGGGGATCTCCAGGATCTTCCGGGACTCGTTGCGGAGCTTCTGCTCCTCGTCGGTCTCCAGGCTGCCGTCGTCCACGAGGTTCCCGGCGAGCGGCACCACGTTGTAGGCGATCGGCCGCTGGTAGACGGCCGGGGCGGGGAACTCGACGGCCGAGCCGTCGAAGGTGAGGCGGTCGGCCTGCCCGGTGACCTTCTCGGCCTGGCCGTGCAGCTCGGCCACGCCGGCCAGACCCGAGCCGGAGACCGCCTGGTAGGTGGCCACGACCAGGGAGACCAGTCCGGCCTCGGCGTGCAGCGGGCGGAGCACCGGCATGGCGGCCATGGTGGTGCAGTTCGGGTTGGCGACGATGCCCTTCGGGCGGTTCGCGAGGGCGTGCGGGTTGACCTCGGAGACGACCAGCGGCACGTCGGGGTCCCGGCGCCACGCGGAGGAGTTGTCGATCACCACCGCGCCCTGGCCGGCGACCTTCTCGGCGAGCGCGCGGGAGGTGCCGCCGCCGGCGGAGAAGATGACGATGTCCAGGCCGGTGTAGTCGGCGGTCGCCGCGTCCTCGACGGTGACGGTCGCGCCGTCCGGACCGCCCTCCCAGGGAAGGGCGCGGCCCGCGGAACGGGCCGAGGCGAACAGGCGCAGTTGCGTGACGGGGAACCCGCGCTCGGCCAGCACCTTGCGGACGACCCCGCCGACCTGTCCGGTGGCTCCGACGATTCCGATCCTCATTGCGGTATCTCTCCGATCATGCCTGTCTGGGGGTGCCCGTCCGTTTCGAGTATCCCCGGCCGGTGGGTGGGGCGCCCCGGGATTTCACGGGGCGAGACGGCCGGGGCCTGCCGCGGCCCCTGCCGCGGGTGCCGCCTCACCGTCCGCCACGGCGGCCAGCGCCTCCAGCGCGGCGGCCAGCGCGCCCGGGCTCGCCGGGAGCAGCGGCAGGCGCACGTCCGGGGTCGGGATACGGCCCTGGGCGTGCAGGACCGCCTTCACGACGGCCGGGTTCGGCTCGCGGAAGACGGCGGCGGCCAGGGCGGCCAGCCGGCGCCCCCGCTCCGGTTCCGCCGCACCGTCCGGCCCGGCCCCGGCGAGGGCCGCCCACTCCCCCGTCGCCAGGTGGGCCGCGGCCAGGACGGCGCCGTGCGCGCCGAGTGCCAGCAGCGCGGGTGCGACGACGTCGTCCCCGGCCAGCACCTCGAAGTCCGGCGGCGCCGACGCCAGGAGCGCGACGGTCTCCGGCGTGATCTCCCCGGTGGCGTACTTCACGCCCACGACCCCGGGGATCGCCGCGAGGGCGGCCAGCGCGGCGGCGGAGAGCGGCTGCGCGGTGCGGTGCGGGACGTGGTAGACGAGCACCGGCACCGGGCTCGCGGCGGCGACCTCGCGGAAGTGGGCGAGCACGCCCGACTCGCCCGGTCGGGTGAACGACGGGACGGTGGCGAGGACGGCGTCGGGCACATCGGGCAGATCGGCGAGGGCGGCCGCCTCGCGGGCGGCGCGCCGGGTGGAGCCGGCACCGCCCACCCCGACGGTGAACCGGGCACCGTGCGCGCGGCAGACCCGCCCGACCACGGTGGTGACCGAGACCCGCTCTTCCGATTCGAGGGCGGCCGCCTCCGCGGTGGTGCCCAGGGCCACCAGGCCGCCGGCCCCCGCGTCCAGCAGGCCGTGCCCGAGGCGTTCCAGCGCGGCCGGTTCGACCCGCCCGTCCGGCGCGAACGGCGTGATCAGCGGTACGTGGATCATGCCTGCGAGTGTGCGCCGCCGGGAACCGCAAGGTCCAGTTAAATGTCGTGCACGGAACTCTTAAGCAGCCCTACGCTGCCCGGCATGTATGAGATATCCACCGATCCCGCGCGCATCGACGTGCCCCGCGTCCACCAGTGGCTCTCCGTCGAGTCGTACTGGGCGAAGGGCCGTTCGCTGGACAAGCAGCAGGCCGCCATGGCCAACTCGCTGAACTTCGGGGCGTACCGGGAGGACACCGGCGAGCAGCACGGCTACGCGCGCGTCGTCACCGACCTCGCGACGTTCGCCTGGCTCTGCGACGTCTACGTCGACCGGGCCGCCCGGGGCAGGGGCCTGGGCACCGCCTTGGTCGCCGCCGTCCGCGACCACCTCGCGCCCTACGGGGTGCGCCGCGTGATGCTCGCGACCGCGGACGCCCACGGCGTCTACGCGAAGCTCGGGTTCGAGCCGCTCGCCGACCCCGCCAAGTGGATGGCCCTGGGCCACCAGTGACCCGCGCGCTCCCCGGGGCGGTGCGCACCGCGTCGGGGAGCGCCCGCCCCGGCGGCACCGCCGGCGGACGGCCGCTGCCGGCGGTGCCGCCGGGGCGGGGAAATCGCAGCCGCAGGAGACCGCCGAGGGATCGGAACGAGGGGTCAGAAGACGTCGGGGCACCACGGGCGGCGCGGGGTACGGAAGAGGGTGTCCGCCGTCCGGGCCGCCTGCTCGCGGTGCTCGGCGACCCGCCCGAGCACCGCCAGCCGCACCGCGGACTCGTCGCCGAGGTAGAGGCAGCCGAGGTCGGCGGCCGACAGGGACAGGTCGGCGGGCGCGGACGTGGGGACGCAGGAGGCGGCCCCCTTGCCGTCGGTCTCCAGCAGGAAGCGGCCGGCGGCGGGACCCGCCGCGGTCCCGGCGCCGTCGCGCACCTCGTCCCGGACCTCCAGCACCAGCCCGGTGGCCGGGCCCGCGTAGTGCCGCGCGGTGAGCGCGGCCGGGACGTCCAGCAGCCGCAGCCACAGGAAGTCGGCGTGGGCCTCGGTGCGCGCGGCGCGCGGGTCGCCCAGCAGCAGCGGCACGATGTCGTCCGGCGCCCGGTACCCGGTGGTGATCAGGGTGATCCAGTCCATCGAGAGCAGGAACCGCCACAGCGCCCGCTCGGCGGCGTCGGTGGCCGCCGTCAGGTCCGCGACCGACAGCTCGACCCGCGGCAGCTTGCCCGGCCAGGGATGGTCCTGCACGTCCCACAGCACGAACCCGTCGACCCGGCCGTCCGGGCCCCGGTAGGCCGCGCAGAACCGCTCCTTCCAGCCGTGCAGCCGCAGTTCGCCGGTGGTCCGCCGCCACCACAGCGGGGGCCGGTCGATCGCGCCGGGTGTCCGCGCCCGGAGCCGGTCGTGCACCCCGGGGCCGAACTCGCCGAGCTCGGCGAGCGTGGCCATGTCCACCCGGCCGCCGTCCTCCGGCCCGGCGTAGCGGTCGTCGAGCGCGGCGCGCGGCACGTCGATCTCCCAGTTCGACACCCACGTCGCCGGGCCGAAACCGAACCGGCCGTAGATCGGGTACTCCGCGGCGATCAGGATCGACGCCACGTCCCCGCGCTCCATCGCGTCGGCGAGGTCCGCGGCCATCATCCGCGCGGCCAGCCCGCGCCGGCGGTGCGTGGCCGTCACCGCCACGTTCGTGATCGCCGAGGCGGGCACCCCCGCGCCGCCGGGCACCGTCAGCTCGCGCGGCATGCTGCGGAAGGTCGCCACGCAGCGCCCGCGGTCGAACGCCCCGCGGGTCCGCGCCAGGTCGATCATCGAGCGGCGGGCCTCCACCTCCTGCGCGTCGGCCGACGGCGCGATGTGGAAGCCCGTGTACTGCGCCCGCACCCAGTCGGCGACGTCGGACTCTTCGAGGGTGCGGATCTCGGCGTTCATGCCCGGCACCATAGGCGGGCGGGGTCGCGCGGCGCACACGGTTATCCGCGGTGCGGTCCGACGGACGCGGCGCGTGCGGGCGGTCCGGCGGGCGGGCCCGCACGCCGGGCCGTCGGTCGCCGCGTGCGGGCCCGCACGCACACGACGCACGCTCGGGACACCCGCCCGGGACGCTTCCGGACGGCCGGGCCGCCGGTACGGCCGGACCGCCCGCGCGCGGCACCGGACCGCCCGCGCGGACGGCGGCGCCCTCAGTCCTCGGCCAGCAGGTCCTCCACCCGCGCCTCCCCCGCCCGGTAGCGGCGGGTGATCTCCGCCGAGCATCCGTCCACCGTCTGCTGGAGCACGTGGCGGCGGCCGGACACCTGCTGCTCGTGGCCGGCCAACCGGTCCCTCGCCGCGTGCAGTTCGGGGTCCGTACGGGCGTCGAGGTCGGACAGCTCCACCTCGGAGAGCATCTCCTCCGCGAGCAGCCGCACCCGCTCGGTGAGCGGGGTGCCGAGCGTGACGTGCCGGGCCGACGAGCGCACCCGCGACGGCCCGTCGGTGAGGATCTCCGAGAGCCGGTCGACCACCGCCGCGCCGCCGGCGGTAGAGCCGGTGCCCTCTCCCGGGCCGTCCTGGGCGGCGTCCGCCGCGGGCGCCGCGCTCGCCTCGGGTGCCTCCGCACCGCCGCGCCTGGCCAGTTCGGCGCGCAGGATGTCGATCCGCCCGTGCAGCATGCGCCGCAGGTAGGACAGGTCGGCCTCCTCCCGCTGCGCCTCGCGCCGCAGGGCGCGCAGCGCCGCCAGGTCCAGCGCGCCCAGGTCGGGCGCGGACGGACCCGCGAGGCCGCCGGAGAGCGGGTCGGCGAGCGGGCCGCGTGGCGCGGGCGGCCGTAGCGGGCCCGTGGAGTCGGCCTTCAGCATGGGTTGGCCCTTCCTGCTGTGCGTCCCGCCGCGGAAGCGGCGGCCCTCGGTACGGCGGTGCCCGGCGCCGGGCACGGCGCCCGTCGCACGGTGCCGGATGTCGCTCCGGCGCCGGATCTGGTCATACCTGTCGTCCCCTCCGGGCGTGCCGCCACGCCCCTCCCGGCTTCGATGCTGCCATCTGCCGCCGGCCGACCGCAGCGACTCTGCACCCGAACGGCCGTCACAACAGTTGTGCGACCCCGCCGACCGGGCGTACGCCGTCGCCTCCGCCGGCCGCCCCTCACCCGTGTGGGGTACAGCCGCGGGGACCCGCGACAATGGGTCCATGCGAGCGGTGGCCCAGCGGGTGAGCGAAGCGAAGGTCGTCGTCGACGGGGAGACCGTCGGCGCCATCCAGGGGCCGGGACTGTGCGTCCTGGTCGGGGTGACCCACGACGACACGAAGGAGAAGGCGGCGGCGCTGGCCCGCAAGCTGTGGAGCCTGCGCGTCCTGCCCGAGGAGCGGTCCTGCTCCGACATCGACGGGCCGCTGCTCGTGGTGAGCCAGTTCACGCTTTACGGTGACGCCCGGAAGGGGCGCCGGCCCACCTGGAACGCCGCCGCGCCCGGCCCGGTCGCCGAACCGCTCGTCGACGAGGTGGTCGCGCGGCTGCGCGGGCTCGGCGCGACGGTCGCCACCGGGGTGTTCGGGGCGGACATGAAGCTGTCCCTCACCAACGACGGGCCCTTCACGGTCGTCATCGACATCTGACGCCGTGCCCGCGGCGTGCTCCGGTCGCCGCCGGCCCGGCGCGGCGCCGCCCACCCCGACGGGGACGCGGCCGCGGTCCTACGGCGCGACCACGGTCTCCTGGGCCGCCGCCGTGTCCTCTCCCGCGATCAGCGTCGCGTTCTCCGGGGTGTTCCGCTTGACCAGGGCCAGGGCGATGGGGCCCAGCTCCCAGTGGCGGGCGGAGGAGGTGACGAAGCCGACCGCGCGGGCGTCCGCGGCGTCGGCGCCCTCGACGGCGACCCGCACCGGCGCGCCGTGGGCCGGCAGCCGCACCTCGCTGCCGTCGAGGTGGAGGAAGACGAGCCGGCGCGGCGGCCGCCCGAGGTTGTGCACGCGGGCGACGGTCTCCTGGCCGCGGTAGCACCCCTTGTTCAGGTGCACCGCGCTGTCCAGCCATCCCAGCTCGTGCGGGATCGTCCGGTGGTCGGTCTCCAGGCCCAGCCGCGGCCGGTGCGCCTCGATCCGCAGCGCCTCGTGGGCGAGCACGCCGGCCGCCGGGCCCGCCGCGGCCGCGAAGCCCTCCAGCTCCTCGCGCGGCACGAACACGTCCCGGCCGTACGGCGTCTCGCGCACCGCCCACTCCGCGGGCACCTGGGCGATGGAGCCGGCGGGCAGGTGCACCACGGCGTACCGGTCGCCGGCGTCGGCGACCTCGACCCGGTAGAAGAACTTCATGCTCTCCAGGTAGGCGAGCAGCGCGCCCTGGGTGCCGGGCTCGACGTGCATCCACGTGGTGGTGCCGTCGTCGACCAGGTACAGGGCGTGCTCGATGTGGCCGTGCGCGGACAGGATCAGCGCCTCGGTGGCCTGCCGCGGCGGAAGCTGCTCAACGTGCTGGGTCAGCAGCAGGTGCAGCCAGGAGAGCCGGTCCTCCCCGCTGACGGTGACGACGCCGTGGTGGGAGAGGTCCACGAAGCCGGTGCCGTCCGCGAGCGCGCGCTGCTCGCGGAAGAGGTCGCCGTAGTGCGCGGCGACGCCTTCGTCAGGGCCTTCTGCGGGGACGGCGCCGGGGAGCGACAGCAAAGGGCTCTTGTTCATGCGGTCAAGCGTACGGCGACGGGCGTCAGGCGTTCCCCGCGGCCTTGCGGGCGCAGTCCTGGCAGCGGCCGAAGATCGCGAAGTGCTTCATGTCCGTCTCGAAGCCGAACCGCTCGCGCAACTCGTCCTTGAGCGGGGCCGCGACGCCCACGTCCGCCTCCGTGACCCGGTCGCAGTCCCGGCAGACCAGGTGCATGTGGTCGTACCGGTCGGCGAGGTGGTAGGTGGGGGCGCCGTGGCCGAGGTGGGCGTGGTTGACCAGGCCCAGCTCCTCCAGCAGCTCCAGGGTCCGGTAGACCGTGGAGATGTTGATCCCCGACGCGGTCTTGCGCACCTCGCACAGGATGCCGTCCGGCGTCGCGTGGTCGAGGGCGTCGACGGCCTCCAGCACAAGCTCGCGCTGCGGGGTCAGCCGGTACCCGCGCTGCCGCAGATCGCTCTTCCAGTCGGTGCTCGCCACCCGCCCAGTGTAGGTACGCCTACTTGAAGAAGGCGATCCCGTCGTCGGGAAGGTCCTTCAGATCGGCGACCCACTCCTTGGGGTCCACCACCTTCTTCAGGTGCGCGGACATGTACGCGCGCAGCGGCACCGCGGGGGTGGCCTTCTCGCCGACCCACATCAGGTCGCCGTTCACGTACCCGTACAGGCGCTTGCCGCCGCTGTACTCCGGGGCCACCGGCAGCCGGGCCACCGCGTCCGTGACCAGGTCGATCTGCGGCTTTCCCTCGGCCAGCTCGCCGGTCCAGATCTCCACCACGCCCTCGTCGCGGGTGGTGGTCACGTCCACCTTCCGCTCGGCGTCGATCCGCCAGTAGCCGGTCTCGGACTCCAGCGGCCTGACCTTGCGGCCCTCCTCGTCGAGCACCCAGGTGTGCGAGGTGTACTCCAGGAACGGCCGCCCGTCGTGGGCGAAGGCGACCTCCTGCCCGAAGTTGCACTTCTCGGCGCCGGGGAAGTCGTGCACGCCCGCGCCGGTCCAGCGGCCCAGCAGGAACGCGATCGGGACCAGGGACGGGTGCAGGTCGGAGGGGATCTCGATCATGTCAGCGCTGGCCCTGGTACAGCTTCTTCACCGCGTAGAGCGCGAACGCGGCGACGCCCAGGCAGACCAGGACGAGCAGGGCGTCGAAGTAGTACTGGATTTCCACGGACGGGCTCCTCGGCGGCAGACGGTGCGGGTCCGCGCACGGGTACGGCGCGGCCCGCCCGCAAGTCTAGTCCGCGCCCCTTCCCCGGCCGCGCCCAGGCCACGCCCGGTGCGGCTCAGCCCGGCAACCGCGCCTGCAACCGGACCGTCCGGTCGAACGGCGCCGCCGCCGACACCCCCGCGCGGCGGTCGCCCGGGCGCGGTCAGCGGCCCGTGCTCAGTCGTCGGTGCTGCGCGTCCAGCACGTGCTGGAGCAGGGCGCGGGAGGGCGTGCTCCCGCCGGTCACCGAGATCGTGATGTGCACGTCGCCCTGGTAGGAGACCGCCAGCAGGGTGTCGGTGGACTCGGCGGAGCCGGACGACAGGTCGTAGCCGCGGGCGGGGTAACCGCCCTGGAGCGGCAGGGCGGTGGCCTGGTAGGCGGACGCCGCGTAGTACGCCGCGGCCTGGCCCGGTCCGCGCAGCCGCACCAGCTCGACGGTGACCTCGGAGACGCCGTCGGCCGTCAGGTACGTACGGGTGGCCGCGGCGCGGAACCCGTAGGTGGACAGCGCCCGCGCGGCCTGTTCCCCGTCCGCGGCGCCCGCGGCCACGTCGGCCGCGCTGTCCGCGCTGCCGTCGGGGTCGCCGTAGACGTCGGCGCCCTCGGGCGGCGGGACGAGGAAGTACCTCAGGTCACCAGTGTGCGCGCCGTCCGCGACCTGCCCGGTGGGCTTCCCTGGCGCCGCGGACGGGGTGCCCGGCGCGGTCGGGGACACGGAGGGGGCTGGCCGCGCGGCCGCGCCGGTCGCCGGGGCGGTGGCCGACGGCGTGACGGCGGCGTCCGAGCCGCCCGGGGACGAGCCGAACGCGATCACCGCGCCGGCCGTCACCGCCGCCAGCGCGACCAGTCCGGTCACGGCCGCGGCGAATCCCCCACGACGGCCCGCGCCGTCCCTGAATCCCACCCAAGCCCCCCCGGGCACGTATGTGTACACGCGTACGATCCACGCGGATCTGCTTTTATACCACCGCTTAGGGTGCTCGTATGACGAACAAAGTCGTGATCAAGGTGACGGCCGGCGCGGACGGGCCCGAGCGGTGCTCGCAGGCGTTCACCGTGGCCGCCGTCGCGGTCGCCAGCGGGGTGGACGTCTCCCTCTGGCTGACCGGCGAGTCCGCCTGGTTCGCGCTGCCCGGGCGGGCCGCGGAGTTCGAGCTCCCGCATTCCGCGCCGCTGCCCGACCTGCTCGACGCGGTGCTGGCCGGCGGCCGGGTCACGCTGTGCACGCAGTGCGCGGCCCGCCGCGACATCACCGAGCGCGACGTCATCGACGGTGTACGGATCGCGGGCGCCCAGGTCTTCGTCAGCGAGATCACCAAGGACGGCGTCCAGGCGCTCGTCTACTGACCCGCCGGTCGCCGCCGCGCGCGGCGGCGCTGTCGTACCCCTGGGCTACGTTGCGGGCATGACGGAATTCGTGCTCGTGCCGGGCGCTTGGCTCGGCTCTTCGGTGTGGGACGAGGTGGCGGCGCACCTGCGGGCGGCCGGCCACGGCACCCACGCGGTGACGCTCGCCGGGGTCGCGGACCGCCGCGGCGAGCAGCCCGCGGGGCAGCAGGCCCACGTGCGGGACGTGGTGGAGGCGGTCGAGGGCTCCGGGCTGCGGGACGTGGTGCTGGTCGGGCACAGCTACTCGGGCATCCCGGTCGGCCAGGCCGCGGGCCGGATCGGCGACCGGCTGACCCGCGTGGTGTACGTGGACGCCAACGTGCCGGTCGCGGGCGGGTCGTTCGTGACCGGCTTCCCGGGCGGCGGCGAGGTGGCCGAGGCGGTCGCGGCGAACGGCGGATCGTGGGCGCCGCCGGGCCCGGAGGAGTTCGACGGCCAGGGGCTCACCCCCGAGCAGACCGCCCGGCTGCTGGCCGGCGCCACGCCCCACCCGGGCGCGAGCCTCACCGAACCGGCCGCCCTGGCCCGCCCGCTGGAGGACCTGCCGACGACGTACGTGAAGTGCCTGCTGGACTGGCCGGAGCCGAGCGCGGCGGTGGCGGAGCTCCTGACCGGCGACACTTGGGAGCTGGTCGAGATGGACACCGGCCACTGGCCGATGTTCTCCCAGCCGGACGAACTGGCCCGGGTGCTGCTCGCGGCCGCCGGCCACGCCCCCGGGAGCTGATCCGCGCCCGCGCGGAGCGCCCGGCCGGAGCCCCCGGCCGGCGACGCGCCGGGCGGGGGGCGCGGCGCTGCTCCCGCGCCCCGGGCGCCGTGGCCGGATCGCGGCCGGTCGGCCGGTTCCGGCAGGTGCCATCCGGGGGTACGGGTCGTACCGTTGAAGTGTGTACGCGCGACGTCGTCACTGGTACTTCGCCATGATGGGCACTTGCGTGGTGCTCTTCGTCCTGGCGTGGTCCGTCGTGCGCCTGTGGTCGGTGCCGGCGGCGATCGGGATGTGCCTGTTCGCGATGTTCATCCCGCCGGTCGCGGCGATCGTCGCGAACCGGAAGGGCCCGGAGGACCGGTGGTGGGACGAGAAGGACCCTCCTGGTTCCTCTGATTCCCCCGGCCCTCGGGACCCCCGGGGTCCTCAGGCCGCACGGGGTTCCGGCGATGCCCCGGGCTCCCGGCGCTCCCGGGGCTCGCGCGAGGCCGACCGCAAGGCGGACGAGGCCGCACCCGACCCCGACCGGCGCATGCGCGGCAGTTGCGGCGACCCGCAGTCGGACGCGTGGTGGGCGGAGTTGGACGAGCGCAACCGCAAGCACCACCGGGACTGACCCGCGGCCGCGCGCCGCCGCTCCCGGACGTGCGGACGGGCCGCACCCCCTTGCGCGGGGTGCGGCCCGTCCGGGTCCGCCGGGCCGCCGGGATCGGGCGGCGTCCCGGATCAGACGGCGATGGCGACCTCCGCGGCGGCGCCCTTCTGGGCCACCACGGTGCGGTCGACCGTGGCGCCCGGCACGAGGGCGCGCAGGGTCCAGGTGCCGGGGGCGGCGAAGAAGCGGAACTGCCCCGTCGCCGAGGTCGGGACCTCGGCCGTGAACTCCCCGCCGCCGTCCAGCAGGCGGACGTAGCCGCTGACCGGCTCGCCGTCGCGGGTCACGGACCCCTGGATGATCGTCTCGTTCGCCACGTCAACTCCTGCCAGGTCCGGGCCGCCGGCCTTCGCTCCACACATAGGGTTCAGTCCTCGCCTCGTCGCGGTCGGTCAGTTCGAGCCGAGCTCGATCGGCACGCCGACCAGGGACCCGTACTCGGTCCACGAGCCGTCGTAGTTCTTCACGTTGTCCACGCCGAGGAGCTCGTGCAGCACGAACCAGGTGAGCGCGGAGCGCTCGCCGATCCGGCAGTAGGCGATGGTGTCCTTGGCGAGGTCCACCTGCTCGTCGGCGTAGAGCTCCTTCAGCTCGTCGTCCGACTTGAAGGTGCCGTCGTCGTTGGCGTTCTTCGACCACGGGATGTTGCGGGCGCTGGGCACGTGGCCCGGGCGCTGCGACTGCTCCTGCGGCAGGTGCGCGGGGGCGAGCAGCTTGCCGGAGAACTCGTCGGGCGAGCGCACGTCGACCAGGTTCTGCGCGCCGATCGCGGACACCACGTCGTCGCGGAAGGCGCGGATCGAGGTGTCCTGCGCCTTGGCCGTGTAGGAGGTGGCCGCGCGCGAGGGCACCTCGCTGACCAGCTCGCGGGCGTCCAGCTCCCACTTCTTGCGGCCGCCGTCGAGCAGCTTCACCGCGTCGTGGCCGTAGAGCTTGAAGTACCAGTAGGCGTAGGACGCGAACCAGTTGTTGTTGCCGCCGTAGAGCACCACGGTGTCGTCGTTCGCGATGCCCTTGGCGGACAGCAGCGCCTCGAAGCCCGCCTGGTCGACGAAGTCGCGGCGGACCGGGTCCTGGAGGTCGGTCTTCCAGTCGATGCGGACCGCGTTCTTGATGTGGTTCTTCTCGTAGGCAGAGGTGTCCTCGTCCACCTCGACGATGACCACCTTCGGGTCGTCGATGTGGGCCTCGACCCAGTCGGCGTCCACCAGGACGTCACTGCGGCTCATGCTGTTCTCCTCCGGGGCAGTACGGAATGTGCGGTGGCGCGGTCGCTTGCGTCGAAGCGCAGGGGCGCGTCGGGGTGCCTGACGGCAGGCGGGGAGGGCGGGGGCCGGCCGCACGGGCCGTTCGGCCGCGGCGTGGCGGCGGGGCGGGCGCCCTCAGGAAAGTCGACAGAGCATGGCGGCAACGCGGCACAGGTCCACTGCCCGCCGCTTCGTGAGGTCCGCCTGTCGCTTCATGAGTCCCGATCGTAGGGAAATGAACCGTGACGTGTCACCGGTGTATCGGATGACGAGACGAGATTGTCCGTATGGCGATACACATGACGGCCGCCATCCGCACGGTACCCCTCGCGCGCCGACCCCAAACGGAAGGCGGGCGACCGCGTCGGACCCGGCGCCGGCACGGAGCGGGCACCGGTGGGCACGGGTGGACACCGGCGTCTCAGCCCGCGAGAACCACGCCCTTCCCGGCGAACTTGACGGTGATGCCGGCCGGGCCGGTGGTGACCGTGGTCAGCCCCAGCCCCGACGGCAGGTGGGTGAGCTGGGGCGTGATGTCGATCTCGTCGCGCAGCTTGGCCTCCAGGCCGAGCGCGGTGAACGCCTTCGGCAGTCCCTCTGCGTGCAGTTGGATCGTGTTGGGGGCGGCGCCGCTCGACGGGTCCACGACGCTGACCTTGCTGAGCAGGCTGAAGTGGGTGCCGAGGTAGGACCCGGTGAGCCGGACGGTGTCCGTGGCGCCGCCGCCCGGGTACGAGACGGTGATGCCCGCCGGCGCGG
This sequence comes from Streptomyces sp. SN-593, assembly GCF_016756395.1. Lineage (NCBI taxonomy): Bacteria > Bacillati > Actinomycetota > Actinomycetes > Kitasatosporales > Streptomycetaceae > Actinacidiphila > Actinacidiphila reveromycinica. The sequence continues at coordinate 4,850,551 of NZ_AP018365.1, read as the reverse complement.
CCTTCGTCAGCTCCGCGTAGTCGATCTTCGCGGTGCCGGTGGCACGGTCCGCCGAGGCCCGGCTGTAGCCGTTGGACAGCTTCACGTCGTACAGGTCGGCGTGGAAGTCCTCGACCTGGACGGTCCGGCCGCCGCTGGTCGCCGCGACGCCGTCGGCGTCGACCGTCACGTGGCCGAGCTTGCGGGCGAGGGCCTGGGTGAGGAACGGGAAGCCCTTGATGCCCACCGTCGGCCTGTCGGTCAGCCCCTCCGCCGACTGCGCCTCCTGTGCGGCCTTGTTCTGGGCCACGTGCACGGCGATCCGGTCCAGCCCGGCGAGGACCACGCCGAGCACCAGGACCACGATCAGGGTTATTCGCGCCGCGCGCATGGGTTACTCCCGGCTGTTGACCGTTCTACCGTTCGACTCGCTCGCAACGCCTGACGGGCGGCGGGGCCCGAACGGTTCCCGCCGGACCCCGTCATTTATCTCACCCGGGTGATCAGGACAGCGCGGCGCCCAGTGCGTAGACGACCGGGGCGGCCGCGGTCAGCGGCAGCGCGACGCCCGCGGTGAAGTGCACGAACCGGGAGGGCCAGTCGTAGCTGGCCACCCGCAGGCCGACCAGCGCGCAGGCCCCCGCCGCCGCGGCGAGCAGCACCGAGTGGCCGGTGCCGAAGCCGGTGGCCGGACCGGTGAGCGCGCCGGTGACGGCGGCCACCGCGAGCGCGGCGACCAGCGACACCGGTTCCCCGCCCGGCAGCCGCGGCGCGCGCACCAGTGTCGCGGCGGCCACCGCGACCGTCCCGACGACGACCGGGTCGGTGCCCGCGTGCGAGGTGGCGGTGAGCAGGTAGCCGCCCGCGACCACGGTGAGCAGGGTGGAGGCGGAGGTCGCGGTGAGCGACGAGAGGCGTTCGTCGGCCGATCCGTGGTGGCGAAGTTGGAGCACCAGCACGAGCAGCAGCCACACGCCGAGGGTGCCGAGCAGCGCGACCGGGCCGTGGCCGCCGCTGACCGCGAGCACCGCGATGTCCACGGTGACGCCGGACAGGAACGCCAGCACGATGCCCTGCCGGGCCGGCCACATCCCGTTGAGCCGGAACCAGCCGGCCGCGGTCACCGCCTGGAGCACCACCAGCAGGACCGCCAAGGCCGGCTTGCCCACCGCCGCCCCGCCCGCGAGCAGCAGGCCGAGCGCCGCGGTCAGCCCGGCGGGCTGGATGCCCGGCGGGATGATCGGCGAACCGGTGCGGTGCGGCGGCGCGGCCGACTCCTCCAGCTCGACGACGGGAAGCGCGGCGGTCCGCTCCAGTTCGGGCTCCTGCTCGCGGCCCGCGGGGGTGTGTCCGGCCGCTGCCCGCCCGGTCGGCGCGTGGCCGGCCGGCGCGATCCCAGTCGCGGGGACGTCCGGGGCGTGGCGGGGGGCGGGCGCGGGCTGCCGCCCGTACGGAGCGCCGGGGCCGGCGTCCTGGCCGGGGGCGTATCCGGGGGCGCCGCCAGGGGTGGTGCCCCAGGCGGGCGCGGCGGCGGGGGCCGCGGCCCACGGGTCCGCGGCCGGCTGCGCGGTCTGCGGCGGACCGCTGAAGACCTGGCCCTCCCACGCGCCGCCAGCCGGCGGTCCGCCGTAGCCGGCGCCGGGGTCCGCCCCACCCTGCGGCTGCTGCGCGGCGAACGGCTCCGGTACGTAGCCGCCGCCCGGCGCGGCCCCGGTGCCGTAGGGGTCGCCTGCCTGCGGATGGGCGGCCTGCGGATGGGCGGCCTGCGGGTAATCGTTCCGCGCGGGCGCGCCCTGGTCGTGGCCGTATCCGGGCTGTTCGTACCCGGGCTGTTCATACCCGGCCTGGTCGTACCCGGCCTGCGCGTAGCCGCCCTGCGCGTACCCGGGCTGCGGGTAGGCGGCCTGATCGTACCCGGGCTGCGGGTGGCCCGAGCGGCCGTATCCGCCCTGCGCGGGGGCGCCGGCGCCGCCGTCGGCCCAGCCCGCGGGGGACGGCGGCGCGTACCCGTACGCCTGGCTGTACGCCTGGTCGTACGGCTGCGCGTAGCCGTCGGCGGGCGGCGGGGGCGGCGGGAAGCCCTCGGCCGGGGCCTGCCCGGCGGGCGGGAGGCCGGGGTCTCCGTCGGCGGGGACGCCGTACGGCCGGTCGGAACCGTGGAAGTCGTTCATCTCATCCTCCCGCGAACGGCGGAAGGACCTCCACCGTGCCGCCGTCTGGCAGGGGGACCGCGGAGTGGTCGCGGGTGCCGACGGGGGTGCCGTCGACCAGGAAGGAGCAGCGCAGCAGCACCCGGGCGAACTCCGGCTCGCGGGCGTGCCGGGCGCGGGCCGCGGCCAGCGCGTCGGCGAGGGTCGCCGCGTGGTACGGCTCCTCCGTCGTGCCCGCCGCGGCCTTCGCCGCCGCCCAGTAGCGGATCGTGCCCGCCGCGGGCGCCGCCGTGTCAGGTCCTGCCATCGCTCCGTCCTCGGGTCAGTGCGTCGTGCGGGTCCATCATGGCGGGTCGGCGTCAGCTCGCGGGAAAACGGGCGGTCAGCCACGCGCCGATCCGGTCCAGCAGTTCCGGCGCGGCCGCGTTCTCCGCGTGGCCGAAACCGGGCTCGATCCACAGTTCCGCGCCGCCGGGCCCGGCCGCCTCGGCGAGCGAACGGGGGTGGTCCAGCGGGAAGTACGCGTCGCGGTCGCCGTGCACCACCAGCAGCGGGACCGGCGGGATCAGCGGCACCGCCTGCACCGGGGAGAGCGGCACCGGGTCCCAGTCGCGGGTGTGGATGCGGGTGTGCAGGCCGTAGCGGGAGACCAGCCGCCCCACGGGGCGGGTCACCGCCCAGTGCACCCGCCGCATCGGCGGGGTGCCGCGGTAGTACCAGCGGGCGGGCGAGCTGACCGAGACGACCGCGTCCACGCCGAACAGCGCGGCGTGCCGCAGCACCACCGAACCCCCCATGGAGAAGCCGACGGTGGCCACGTCCGCGTAGCCGAGCCGCCGTGCCCAGCGCACCGCCGCGTCCAGGTCGAGCACTTCCCGGTCGCCGACCGTGGAGCGCCCGCCGGAGCGGCCGTGGCCGCGGAAGGAGAGACTCACCACACCGCCGAACGCCGTCAGCCGCCGCGCCGCGCGGCGCAGCGCCGGCCGTTCCAGGGCGCCGGTGAAGCCGTGCGCGACCACGATCGCGAGGCGGCCTGAACTGGCTGGTGCCGGCAGGTGCTCGGCCTCGATCGGCACGTCGTCCGACGTCAACAGCACCGCCCGGTGGCCACCCGAAGTGACCACCGGAACACGCAAAAGGCTGTCATGGCTCTCGGCACGGCTGTCCATGTGGGCTATTCTTCCCTGGAAGAGGACCTGGGCAATGTCGCCCCCGGGTCCTTTCGTGCTTTCCGGCACGCGAAGGCGCCTCGCAGGAGTAACGAGGAGGGTTCGGTTTTGAGACAGGTCGCGAGACGTGTCCTGGCACCGCTGTCCTCGTCCCCCGCTGCGCCCCGCGGCCGGACGACGACCTACGGGAGCGCCCGGTGAGTTCTCTCCTGCTTCTGACCAACGCCCTTCAACCCTCGACCGAAGTGCTGCCCGCGCTCGGCCTGCTGCTGCACGGCGTGCGCGTGGCGCCCGCCGAGGGCCCGGCTCTGGTCGACACCCCCGGTGCCGACGTGATCCTGATCGACGGCCGGCGGGACCTCCCGCAGGTGCGCAGCCTGTGCCAGTTGCTGCGTTCCACCGGCCCCGGCTGTCCGCTGGTCCTGGTGGTCACCGAGGGCGGCCTGGCCGCCGTCACGGCGGACTGGGGCATCGACGACGTGCTGCTCGACACCGCCGGGCCGGCGGAGGTCGAGGCGCGGCTGCGGCTGGCCATGGGCCGCCAGCAGATCGGCAACGACGACAGCCCGATGGAGATCCGCAACGGCGACCTGTCGGTCGACGAGGCGACGTACAGCGCGAAGCTCAAGGGCCGGGTGCTCGACCTGACCTTCAAGGAGTTCGAGCTGCTGAAGTACCTCGCGCAGCACCCCGGCCGGGTCTTCACGCGCGCCCAGCTCCTCCAGGAGGTGTGGGGCTACGACTACTTCGGCGGCACCCGCACGGTGGACGTGCACGTCAGGCGGCTGCGGGCCAAGCTCGGCGTGGAGCACGAGTCGCTGATCGGCACCGTGCGCAACGTCGGCTACCGCTTCGTCACCCCGGAGAAGCCCGAGCGGTCGGAGAGGTCCGACCGGTCCGAGAAGGCCGAGCAGGCGGACCGGTCCGACCCGGCGGACCCGGGCGACGCGGCCGGCACCGGCGAGCGGTCCGCGAGCGGCCGTAGCTCGGCCGAGCAGACCGTCTGACACTCTTATATGACGCCAGGTTGGACACGCGTAGACTGCGCGACGTGCCCAAGGTGACGCGTGACGATGTGGCCAGGCTGGCGGGGACCTCGACCGCGGTCGTCAGCTACGTCATCAACAACGGACCCCGGCCGGTAGCCCCGGCCACCCGCGAGCGCGTGCTCGCGGCCATCAAGCAGCTCGGCTACCGGCCGGACCGGGTCGCGCAGGCGATGGCCAGCCGCCGTACCGACCTGATCGGCCTGATCGTCCCGGACGCGCGCCAGCCGTTCTTCGCGGAGATGGCGCACGCGGTCGAACAGGCCGCGTCCGAGCGCGGCAAGATGGTGCTGGTCGGCAACTCCGACTACCTCGACGACCGCGAGGTGCACTACCTGCGGGCCTTCCTCGGCATGCGGGTGTCCGGCCTGATCCTGATCAGCCAGGGCCCCAGCGAGAACGCCGCCATAGAGATCGACGCGTGGGACGCCCGGGTGGTGCTGCTCCACGAGCGGCCCGAGGCGATCGACGACATCGCGGTGGTCACCGACGACATCGGCGGCGCCCAGTTGGCCACCCGGCACCTGCTGGAACACGGTCACGACTACGTGGCCTGCCTCGGCGGCACCGAGGGCACCCCCGAGGTCGGCGACCCCGTCACCGACCACGTGGTCGGCTGGCGGCGGGCCATGGCAGAGGCCGGCAAGAGCACCGAGGGACGGCTCTTCCAGGCGCCCTACAACCGCTACGACGCCTACCGCGTCGCGCTCGACCTGCTCGCCGGGCCGGACCGGCCGCCGGCGATCTTCTGCGCGACCGACGACCAGGCCATCGGCGTGCTGCGGGCCGCCCGCGAGCTGCGGATCGACGTGCCCGGCGGGCTGGCGGTGGCCGGCTTCGACGACGTCAAGGAGGCCGCGCTCGCCGACCCGCCGCTGACCACGGTCGCCTCCGACCGGCAGGCGATGGCCCGCGCCGCGGTCGACGCGGTGCTCGACGACTCGCTGCGGGTGCCCGGCTCGCGCCGCGAGCGGGTGCGGCAGTTCCCGTCCCGGCTGGTGGTCCGGGGCTCCTGCGGCTGCGCCTGACCTCCCGCCTCCCGCGGCGGCCTCGTGCCGCCCGCGGCCCCGGGGGTCCCGGGCCCGGGCGGTCGGCGCGGGGCCCGCGCCACACCGCGGTCGATCTTCCTTATATCGGGCATACCTACTTCTGCCGGGCTTCTCAGCGTGCACTCAGGAAGCTCTCATGAACCGAGCCCACAGTCATAGACATGACCAGCGAGAGCCGCAACGGCGGCGCACCCCAGTACCCGCACGACGCGCAGCTTCCGCTCCAGTCCGACCCGCAGGCGCCGTACAGCGAGCCGCCGACCTCCGCGGCCCCGCCGGCGCAGCAGCAGTCGTACACCGGGAGCGGTTACCAGGACCCGTACACGGGCGTCCAGGACCCGTACGCGGGCGGTGAGCCCGGACACACCGTGATCCAGGGCTCGGTGGTCCACTCGACTCCCGAGACCGCGACCGGCGCGGGCGGCATGGAAGGCGCGGGCGGCATCGGCGGCTACCCGCCGCCGCCCGCCTACCAGGCCGGCTACGCGGCCGTGGGCGCCTCGCCCGTCCCGCACCGGCGCCGCCGGATGAGCCGTCCGTTCGCGCTGGCCGCGGCGGTGGCGCTGGCCGCGGGCGTGATCGGCGGCGGCGCCGGCGCGCTCATCGGCCACGCGACCGACCACTCCACCAGCAGCGTGGCGGCCGCGGCCGCGGTCAACGCCTCGGCCGTGGACGGCAGCGTGGCCGGGGTCTACAAGGCGGTCAACGCCAGCGTGGTGGAGATCACCGCGACCCTCAGCGACGGCACGTCCACCGGCGCTGGTGTGATCATCACCTCCAACGGCCAGATCGTCACGAACAACCACGTGATCTCCGGCGCGCAGAGCATCAAGGTCACCTACAGCAACGGCAAGACCGCCTCCGCGTCGCTGGTCGGCGCCGACGCGAAGAAGGACCTCGCGCTGATCAAGGTGAACGGCGCCAGCGGGCTGCCGGCGGCGATCCTCGGCGACTCCTCCGGGGTCGCGGTCGGCGACCAGGTGGTGGCGATCGGCTCGCCGGAGGGCCTCAGCGACACCGTGACCAGCGGCATCGTCTCCGCGCTCGACCGCGAGGTGACCGTGCCGGTCGAGGAGGACCAGGGGCAGAGCCAGAGCCAGCAGGGCTACGGCGACGGCAGTGGGGGCTACGGCGACGGCAGCGGCAGCGGCAGCGGTGGCGACCAGTGGCCGTTCTCCTTCGGCGGCAACCAGTACAACGGCAGCACCGGCAGTTCCACGACCACCTACAAGGCGCTCCAGACCGACGCCTCGCTCAACCCGGGCAACTCCGGGGGCGCGCTGATCAACATGAGCGGGCAGATCGTCGGGATCAACTCGGCGATGTACTCCAGCTCGTCCGACAGCAGCTCGTCCTCGTCGAGCGCGGGCAGCGTGGGCCTCGGGTTCGCCATCCCGATCAACACGGTGAAGTCCGACCTGTCCTACCTGCGGGACGGCGGGGACCAGAGCTGACCGGGCACGGACCGCGGTCGCCGGACCTCCTCCCGGTGACCGGGTGCGTCCGCGGCGCCCCGCGCCCCCGGCACCGCCGCCCGCCGCAGCGGGCGGGCGCGGGCCGGGGGCGCGGGCATGGGGAAAGCGGGGGTGGCGTGCGACGCTTGGGAACATCACAGACGGGCCGTGAGGTAGGGATCGGATGAGCAACGGGGACAGCGGCGAGGCGCCGGCGCGCGTACTGATCGTGGACGACGAGCCGGCCGTCCGGGAGGCGCTGCGCCGCAGCCTGGCCTTCGAGGGGTACGACACCGCGCTCGCCGCCGACGGGCTCGCCGCGCTGGAGCAGGCGGAGAGCTACCGCCCGGACGCGATCGTGCTGGACGTGCTGATGCCGCGGATGGACGGCCTGACCACCGCGCGGCGGCTGCGGTCCACCGGGGTGACCACGCCGATCCTGATGCTCACCGCGCGGGACACCGTCGGCGACCGGGTCACGGGCCTGGACGCCGGCGCCGACGACTACCTGGTCAAGCCGTTCGAGCTGGACGAGCTGCTGGCGCGGCTGCGCGCCCTGCTCCGCCGCAGCTCGTACGCCGCCGCGCAGGGCCAGGCCGACGACGAGGCGGCGCACACCCTCGCCTTCGCCGACCTGCGGATGGACACCGCCACCCGCGAGGTCACCCGGGCCGGGCAGCCGGTGGAGCTGACCCGCACCGAGTACACCCTGCTGGAGCTGTTCCTCACCCACCCGCGCCAGGTGCTCACCCGCGAGCAGATCCTCAAGTCGGTGTGGGGCTTCGACTTCGAGCCCTCCTCCAACTCGCTCGACGTGTACGTCATGTACCTGCGCCGCAAGACCGAGGCCGGCGGCATGCCGCGGCTGGTCCACACCGTGCGCGGCGTCGGCTACGTGCTGCGCGCCCCCGACGGCGGGCACGCGTGAACCGCCTCCCCCTGCGCTCCCGGCTCACCATCCTGACCGCGGCCGCGGTGCTGGTGGCGGTCGCCCTGGCCGCGCTGGCCTGCTGGCTGATCACGCGCAACGAACTCAACTCCCAGCTTGACAGGTCCCTGAGCCAGGGCCTGGAGGACGCGAAGCAGCAGCTCCAGCGGGCCAGCCGCAGCCTCGGTCCGTTCTCCTGCCAGTCCCAGGCGCCGGACAGCGGGCAGTACAACATCAACCCGTCGAACGTCTCCGCCCAGATCGTGCTGCCCGACGGCAAGACCTGCCTGATCACCGGGAGCAGGACGTTCACCACCACCCCGGCCGACCGCGCCGTGGCGGCCGCCGGCCCGCAGCAGGACTCGGTGACCCACACCGTGCACAGCCGCGGCACCGCGCTGCGGGTCTACACGGTGAACGCCGACGCCGAACTGGTCGTGCAGGGCCAGTCCCAGCCGATCGCCCTGTCCGTGGCGCGCCCGCTGAGCGTGGTCAGCGACCCGCTCACCACGCTCGCGTGGGTGCTGCTCGCCGTCACCGGGATCGGCGCGGTCGGCGCGGCCAGCGCGGGTCTGCTGATCGCGCAGACCGGACTGCGGCCGGTGGACAACCTCACCCAGACCGTGGAGCACATCGCGCGGACCGAGGACCTGAACGTGCGCATCCCGGTCGAGGGGCAGGACGAGATCGCCCGGCTGTCCGCGTCCTTCAACTCGATGACGGCCGCCCTGGCGTCGTCCCGGGACCGCCAGCAGCAGCTCATCGCCGACGCCGGCCACGAACTGCGCACGCCGCTGACCAGCCTGCGCACCAACATCGAGCTGCTGGAGCGGAGCGAGGCGACCGGGCGGGCGATCCCGCCGGAGGACCGCAGGGCGCTGCTGGCGTCGGTGAAGGCGCAGATGACGGAGCTGGCGTCGCTGATCGGCGACCTCCAGGAGCTGTCCCGGCCGGACGCGGGGCCGACACTGAAGGTGGTGGCGCTGCACGAGGTGACCGAGACCGCGCTGGCCCGGGCCCGGCTGCGGGGCCCCGACCTGAAGATCCTCGCCGACGTCTCGCCGTGGTACGTCCGCTCGGAGGCGGCCGCGCTGGAGCGGGCGATCGTGAACCTGATGGACAACGCGGTGAAGTTCTCCCCGTCCGGCGGGGAGATCGAGGTGCGGCTGCGCGACGGGCTGCTGACGGTGCGGGACCACGGCCCCGGGATTCCCTCGGAGGAGCTGCCGCACGTCTTCGAGCGGTTCTGGCGCTCGCCGTCGGCGCGGTCGCTGCCCGGCAGCGGCCTGGGGCTCTCCATCGTGGCGCGCACCGCGCAGCAGGCCGGCGGCGAGGTGTCGCTGTCCCCGGCGCCGGGCGGCGGCGCGCTGGCGGCGCTGCGGCTGCCGGGGGCGGCCACCGCGCCGCCGGAGATCCCGTCGGGGGCGTCCCTCGCGGACCCGGGCCCGCCCGAGGTGCCGCCGTCCGACGGGCGGTGAGGCGGCGCCGGGCCGCCCGGGACGCCCCGCCCGCAGGGCGCCGGGGGCGTGACACCCCCCTTCGGTCGTCTCACTGGGCGAAACACTCTGTCTCACCCCTCGGCGAGCCGACATAGTTGGGTGCACCACCCACCGAGGAGGTGCCCCATGCGCCGCTGGCTGATGCTGGCCCTGGGAACCGCGGCCCAGACGGCCGCCTGCGCGTTCGTCTACGGCATCCCGTACCTCGCCGACATCCTGCGCCGGCAGGAACACCTCTCGCTGACCCAGGTCGGGCTGCTCGTCGCGGCGCCCACCACCGGGCTCGTGCTCGCCCTGTACCTGTGGGGCGCCGCGGCCGACCGCTGGGGCGAGCGGGTGGTGATCGCCTGCGGGCTGGGCCTGGCGGCGGGCTGCCTCGCGCTGGCCGCGTGGGTGGCGCACGGCATGCTCGCGCTCGGCCTGCTGCTGGTGGTGGCCGGCGCGGCGGGCGCCTCGGTGTACTCCGCCAGCGGCCGCCTGGTGATGGGCTGGTTCGCCGCGCGGGAGCGCGGCCTCGCCATGGGCATCCGGCAGACCTCCACGCCGCTGGGCATGGGTGTGGCCGCGCTGGCGATGCCACCGCTATCCGACGCGCACGGGCTGCCGGGCGCCATCGGGTTCCTCGCCGTCGCCTGCGCGGTGATCGCGGCGCTGATCGCGCTGTTCGCCGCCGACCCGGCGCGCACCGCGAAGGCCGCGGCCGAGCCCGCGCCGAACCCCTACCGCGGGTCGAACGTGCTGTGGCGCATCCACGGCTCGGCGGCACTGCTGGTGATCCCGCAGTTCACCGCGGGGGCGTTCGCGCTGGTCCTGCTCGTCGACGTGCGCGGCTGGTCGCCGGTGCACGCCGGGCAGCTCATCGCCGTCGCCCAGGCGCTGGGCGCGGTCTCCCGCATCCTGGTCGGACGCTGGTCGGACGCGGTCGGCGAGCGGCTGCGCCCGATGCGGCAGCTCGCCGCGGTCACCGCCGTCGTGATCGGCGCCACCGCGCTGACCACGGCGTACCCGTCGCCGCTGACGCCGGCCCTGCTGGTGGTCGCGATCGGGATCTCGGCGAGCACCAACGGCCTGTCCTTCACCTCGACCGCCGAGCGGGCCGGGCCGGCCTGGTCCGGCCGGGCCCTGGGCGTGCACAACACCGGGCAGAACCTCACCGCGGCCGTGGTGCCCCCGGCGATGGCCGCGCTGATCTCGGCGACCGCCTACTGGCCGGGCTTCGTGCTGGCCGCGGCGACCGCCTGCGTGTCGGCCGCGATCATCCCGGTACGGCGGCAGGTGGCACCCGAGGACGGCACGGAGCGGCGCCGTACGATCACGGCATGAGCGACCGCCGCATCGAGACCCTGACCGACCTGCCCGCCGATGCCGCCCGGGCCGTCCTCGACCTGATCGGGGCGGCCGCCGCCGAGGACGGCCAGCCGGCCGTCTCCGAGCAGGGCCGGCTGCACGTCCGCAACGCCGGCCGGCCCGGCGTGCGGCACCTGCTGCTGTGGACCCCCGGACCGGACGGCGACGGGGCGCAGGAGCTGACCGGGTACGGGCAGATCGACGGCACCGACCCGGTGGAGGCGCCGTCGGCGGAGTTCCTGGTCCACCCGCGGCGGCGCTCGCAGGGCCACGGGCAGGCGCTGGCCGCCGACCTGCTCGCGGCCAGCGGCCGGCGGCTGCGGGTGTGGGCGCACGGCGGGCACCCGGCCGCCCGGCACCTCGCCCGGCAACTGGGCATGAAGCTCTTCCGCGAGCTGCGGCAGATGCGCCGCCCGCTCGACCCGGAGGCGACCGGGGTGCCCGAGCCGCGGCTGCCCGAGGGCGTCGACGTGCGGACCTTCGTGCCCGGCCAGGACGAGGAGTCCTGGCTCGCGGTCAACGCGGCGGCCTTCGCCCACCACCCCGAGCAGGGCGGGATGACCCGCGCCGACCTCGACGACCGCGTCGCCGAGCCCTGGTTCGACCCGGCCGGGTTCTTCCTCGCCTTCCGCGGCTCCGTGCCGGTCGGTTTCCACTGGACGAAGGTGCACCGGTCCGACGGGCTCGGCGAGGTGTACGTGGTCGGGGTCGCCCCGGGCGAGCAGGGCGGCGGCCTCGGCCGCGCCCTGACGGCGATCGGGCTGCGCCACCTCGCACAGGAGCGGGGCCTGGCCACGGCGATGCTCTACGTGGACGCCGACAACGCGCCCGCCGTCACCGTGTACGAACGGCTCGGCTTCACCACCCACGAGACCGATCTCATGTACCGCACGGAGTACTAGGACGCCCTGTCCCGCAGGGCCACCCGCCGGTGCCCGGGCTCGGGGCCCCGCCCGGGAGGCGCCCCGGCGCCCCCGCGCATCCCGGGTGCCCACCGGCGAGCGCCCCGGCAGGGGGGCGGGGACCGCGCGGCAAACCGCCCGCCGGGGGGAGGCCCCGGGACCGGCGGGACACACCGCCGCGGGGGTCGGGGCACCCGGGTGGAAGCCCTGCGCTTGCCTGACGGCAACGCTCTCTTTACCGGTCATTCAACCGCGCTTGCGAACATCGCCGGGTGCAGCCCGCTGCCCCGCCCCCCGCATCCCCGCCCGACCTGCCGGAACCCGCAGGTACACGGGACAATGGAGCGACGGCCGTCGGCCGCCGCACGGGGGCCGCCGACGCGGCGGATGTGCCGGAACCGGAGGAGGGCTCGAAACCCATGGCCCAGACAAATCACCCGAACGTACCCGCACAGACGGCCCAGGCCGCCGCCGGCAACGGCGGGCACGCCTCGAACGGCACCGCCTTCAGCTCTCCCGACGGCACCTTCCGCCCACGTGTGGTCCCCGACCTCGAACCCGAGCCGCCGGGGCTCGCCGAGGCGGGGGAGGAGTTCGGCGAGGAACTCCCGCAGGGCCGCTTCCTGGACCGCGAACGAAGCTGGCTGGCGTTCAACGAGCGGGTCCTCGAACTCGCCGAGGACCCGGCCACCCCGCTGCTGGAGCGGGCGAACTTCCTGGCGATATTCGCGAGCAACCTCGACGAGTTCTTCATGGTCCGGGTGGCCGGCCTCAAGCGGAGGATGGCCACCGGCGTCGCCACCCGCTCCGCGTCCGGCCTCCAGCCGCGCGACGTGCTGGACCTGATCCTGACCCGCTCCCGCGAGCTCATGGCCCGGCACGCCGCGTGCTTCCAGAACGACGTCGGCCCGCAGCTCGCCGACGAGGGCATCCACGTCATCCGCTGGGGCGACCTGACCGGCCAGGAGCAGGCCCGGCTCGCCACGCTCTTCCGCAAGCAGATCTTCCCGGTGCTGACCCCGCTGGCGGTCGACCCGGCGCACCCGTTCCCGTACATCTCCGGCCTGTCGCTGAACCTCGCGGTCGTGGTGCGCAACCCCGTCTCCGGGCACGAGCACTTCGCCCGCGTGAAGGTGCCGCCGATCCTGTCCCGGCTGCTGGAGGCGAGCCCGCAGCGGTACGTCCCGCTGGAGGACGTGATCGCCGCCCACCTCGACGAGCTGTTCCCGGGCATGGAGGTCCTCGACCACCACATGTTCCGCGTGACCCGCAACGAGGACCTGGAGGTCGAGGAGGACGACGCGGAGAACCTGCTCCAGGCGCTGGAGAAGGAGCTGATGCGGCGCCGCTTCGGGCCCCCGGTCCGGCTGGAGGTCGAGGAGTCGATCGCGCCGCGCGTGCTCGACCTGCTCGTCCACGAGCTGAAGATGAAGCACACCGAGGTGTACCCGCTGCCCGGCCCGCTCGACCTGACCGGGCTGTTCGCGATCGCCGCGCTGGACCGCGAGGAGCTGAAGTTCCCGCCCTACGTGGCCGGCACCCACCGCGACCTCGCCGAGGTCGAGTCGGCCTCGCCGCCGGACATCTTCGCCGCGATGCGCGAGCGGGACATCCTGCTGCACCACCCGTACGACTCGTTCTCCACCTCGGTGCAGTCCTTCCTCGACCAGGCCGCCGCCGACCCCGACGTGCTGGCCATCAAGCAGACCCTCTACCGCACCTCCGGCGACTCGCCGATCGTCGACGCGCTGATCGACGCGGCCGAGGCGGGCAAGCAGGTGCTGGTGCTGGTCGAGATCAAGGCCCGTTTCGACGAGCAGGCCAACATCAAGTGGGCCCGCAAGCTGGAGGAGGCCGGCTGCCACGTCGTCTACGGCCTGGTCGGCCTCAAGACGCACTGCAAGCTGTCGCTGGTGGTCCGCCAGGAGGGCGACACCCTGCGCCGCTACAGCCACGTCGGCACCGGCAACTACCACCCGAAGACCGCGCGGCTGTACGAGGACCTGGGCCTGCTCACCGCCGACCCCAAAGTCGGCGCGGACCTCTCCCACCTGTTCAACCGGTTGTCCGGCTACTCGCGCCGCGAGACCTACAACCGCCTGCTGGTCGCCCCGCGCAGCCTGCGCGACGGCCTGATCCAGCGCATCCTCGCCGAGATCGGACACCACCGCGCCGGGCGCCCGGCCTTCGTGCGGATCAAGGTCAACTCGATCGTCGACGAGGTGGTGGTCGACGCGCTCTACCGCGCCTCGCAGGCCGGCGTGCCGGTCGACATCTGGGTACGGGGCATCTGCGCGGTCCGGCCCGGCGTGGAGGGACTGTCGGAGAACATCCGGGTGCGCAGCGTGCTCGGCCGGTTCCTGGAGCACTCCCGGGTCTTCGTCTTCGGCAACGGCGGCGAGCCGGAGGTGTGGATCGGCAGCGCCGACATGATGCACCGCAACCTCGACCGCCGGATCGAGGCGCTGGTCCGGGTCACCGACCCCGGCCACCGCGCCACCCTCGACGGCCTGCTGGAGACCGGGATGTCGGACTCCACGTCGTCCTGGCACCTGGCGGCCGACGGCGAATGGACCCGGCACAGCACCGACTCCGACGGCCACCCGCTGCGCAACGTCCAGGAAATGCTCATCGACGCCCGGAGGCGCCGGCGTGGCCCGTCAGCAGCGACGTAGCGACCTGCTCGCACAGGAGATCCCCGGTCGACCGGGCGACGGCACGGACACGGGGAGCAGCGCGGTGGGCGTCAGCACGGCGGTCGACGGCGGGAGCGCGGGCGAGGCGCTGTCGTCCTACCTGCGCGCGCAGGCCACCACGTTCCTGCGCGGGCTCGGCGTGCGCGGCGACGACGAGGACGTGGCGGACTCCCTGCTGCGCGGCAGCGCCCGGCGGATCGCGGGCGTGCTGCACACCTACGGCGAGCTGACCGACCCCGCCTGGGCCGAACCGGTGCGGACCGAGCTGGGCTGGCTCGGCGCCACCCTGGGCCGCGAGCCGCAGTACGCGGCGCGGCTCGGCCGCCTGCTGGACGCGCTGCGCCGGCTGTCGGCCCTCGCGCCCGCCGAGGACACGCTGCCGCACGCGGCGGCCGGCCCGGACGGCGCGGCCGCGCGGGCGCCGCTGGCGCCCGGCGCCCGGCGGGCGGCCGAGGCGGGCCCCGCCGACATCGGCTCCGTCGTCGAGCCGGCGGGCGGCGGGCGCCGGTCCGGCGGCGCCACCGCGGTGGCCGCGCGCGGCGCGGCGCTGGCGCAGTCGGGCGGGCCGCTGGCGGTCGGCGCGGCGCGGGCCGCCGCGCTGCTGGAACGGCAGCTCACGCTGGCCCGGACCCGGGCGCACTCGGCGACCTTGCAGGCGATGGGCTCGGCCCGCTTCCACGCGCTGGCCGACTCGATCGCGGTGCTCGCCTCCGAGGTGCCGCTGACGGCCCGGGCCGGCGAGCCCGCGGCCGCGGTGCTGCCGCCGCTGGCCGGGCAGGCGCACACCCGGCTCGCCGAGGCGGCCGCCCGGCTTCCGCTGCGCCGGGCCGGCCACCCGTACAACGCCGAGGCGGTGCAGGCGGCGCTCGGCGCCGACCTCACCGCGGACCTCCAGGACGCGCCATGGCACCAGGTGCGCATCCTGCTGCGGCTGAGCCGGTACGCGGCCGAGGTGCCCGGGGCCGGCGGCCACGGCGACCCGCGGCTGGCCGAGGCCGCGATGGTCCTCCAGCGGCACCACGAGGCCGCCGAGTCGGCCGCCGCGGTGTCCGCCGCGGCCCGCACCCCCCGGATCGCCCCGGCCACCGCCTACGCGCTGGGCGTGCTCCACGCCGACCAGCGGCATGACGTGGAGGCCGCCCGCTTCGCCTTCTCCCGCCTGTGGCAGGCATGAGCAGCACGGTCCGGGCGGCCGGCACCGTGCTGTGGCGGCGCGCCGCGCACGGCGCCGGGGTCGAGGTCGCGCTCATCCACCGGCCGCGCTACGACGACTGGAGCCTGCCCAAGGGCAAGCTGAAGCGGGGCGAGGACCACGCGGCGGCCGCGGTGCGCGAGACCCGCGAGGAGACCGGCGTGGAGTGCGTGCTCGGCACGCCGCTGCCGGCGGCGTACTACTGGACGGCCGGACGTCCCAAGGAGGTCCGCTACTGGGCCGCCGAGGCGCCGTCCGCGGCCTCCACGCCGCCGTTCTCGCCCAACGACGAGGTGGACCGGATCGTCTGGCTGCCCCCGGAGGCGGCCCGGCGGCGGCTCACGCACGACCGGGACAGCGAGCTGGTCGCCGCGCTGCTGCGCGTCCTGGCGGGCTGAGCCCGCCGGCTGACGGGCTGGGCCCGCCGGACGCCCGGGAGGCCGCCGGGACGCCGCCGGGACGCCGCCGCACCGCCGAAGTCCTTCCCGGGCCACCGGGGCGTCCCCCGCGCGCCGCCGGAACGGCACCGCCGGGACGCCGCCGCGCCGCCGCACCGTCCTCCGTGGCCGTCCTCCCGGGCCCGACGGCCACGCGCGTAGACCCGTGGCCCGCGCGCGTCCCGGGCGCGCGGCGACGGTATGCCCAGGTCACCCGCTTCCCGCCCGCCCCACCTGGCCCATCTCCGGCCGGCCCGCCCACGGGGCCACCACACCGACGGACGAGGTTCACCTCGCGTTCACCCTCCCCCGTCGGTCACTTCACCTGATCTCCCTAATTTCGGCCTTACCGGTGAGCAGCAAGGCGCCGGGTGGATGCAGAACAACCAAACCCTGTGCTTCGCCGTCCACCGGCGGGCTTTTGGAAGGAACACACGAAGGTGAAGCTTCAGCGTAAGAGCGGAATGCGGGCCCTGACCGTCGGCGCGGCGGCGATAACCGGCGCGCTGGTCCTGACCGCCTGCGGTTCGGACAACAACGACAGCGGCAGCGACTCGTCGACGAGCAGCAGCTCCTCGACCTCCGCCGCCGCGTCGTCGATCTCCTGCGCGAAGGGGCAGATCCTCTCCTCCGGCTCCACCGCGCAGCAGAACGCGATGGAGGCCTGGGTGAAGAACTACCAGCAGGCGTGTTCCGGAGCCACGATCAACTACAAGCCGTCGTCGTCCGGCCAGGGCGTCATCGACTTCAACCAGGGCACGGACGCCTTCGCCGGCTCCGACTCCCCGCTCGCCCCCGACGAGATCACCTCCTCCCAGAAGGTGTGCACCAGCGGCGAGGGCATCGACCTCCCGATGGTCGGCGGCCCGATCGCCATCGGTTACAACCTGCCCGGCGTGAGCAACCTGGTCCTGGACGCCCCGACCCTGGCGAAGATCTTCAACAGCAAGATCACCACCTGGAACGACCCGGCGATCAAGAAGCTCAACCCGAGCGCGAACCTGCCGAGCACCAAGATCCAGAGCTTCCACCGCCAGGACGACTCCGGCACCACCGACAACCTCACCAAGTACCTCGGCGGCGCGGCCAAGGCCGACTGGCCCTACCCGCACGCCAAGGCGTGGGCGGGCAAGGGCGGCCAGGCCGTCGCGCAGTCCTCCGGTGTGGCCTCGCAGGTCAAGCAGACCGAGGGCGCGATCGGCTACTTCGAGCTGTCCTACGCGACCGCCGACCAGATCCCGACCGTCAAGATCGCCACCGGCGCCTCGCAGCCGGTCGAGGCCACCAGCGCCAACGCCTCCGCGGGCATCGCGCAGGCCAAGGTCGTCGGCACCGGCTCCGACCTGGCCCTCGACCTGAGCGCCGCGTACACCACCAAGGCGGACAACGCCTACCCGATCGTCCTGGTGACGTACGAGATCGCCTGCGACAAGGGCAACAAGTCCGACACCCTGCCGCTGACCAAGTCCTTCCTGAACTACATCGCCAGCGCCGACGGCCAGGGCCAGCTCGCCGGCGCGGGCTACGCCCCGCTGCCGGACGCGATCGCCACGAAGGTCCGCTCCGCCATCTCCGCCCTGTCCTGACCCCGGCGGCGGGCCCCGCGGTCGGCGACGACCACCGCGGGGCCCGCCGCACATCCGGTGCACCGCCGCCGGGGGAGCTCCCCTCCCCCACCCCAGACCGGAGTTCCCCATGACAACCACCGCACCGCCCCCCACCGCCCCTCCCCCGCCGGGCCGGGCGAAGACCGTCAGCCGCCCGGGCGACCGGATCTTCGCCGGACTCTCCCGCGGCTCGGGCATCTTCGTCCTCGTGATCATGGGCGCCATCGCGCTCTTCCTGACCGTGCGCGCGGTCAGCGCCATCTCCAAGGACCACGCGAACTTCTTCACCACCTTCGAGTGGAACGCGGCGCTGACCCCGCCGAAGTTCGGCATCGCGGTCCTCGCCTACGGCACCGTGGTCAGCGCGGTGATCGCCATGGTCATCGCCGTGCCCATCGCGGTCGGCATCGCGCTGTTCATCACCCACTACGCGCCGCGCCGGCTCGGCGACGTGATCGCGTACGTCATCGACCTGCTCGCCGCGGTGCCCAGCATCATCTACGGCCTGTGGGGCGCGCTCTTCCTGGTGCCGCACCTGCGCGGCCTGAACCTGTGGCTCGACCACTACCTGGGCTGGACGGTCGTCTTCCACAAGGCCGACCCGAACTCCACCCCGCGCTCGCTGTTCACGGTGGGCATCCTGCTGGCGATCATGATCCTGCCGATCATCACCAACGTCAGCCGCGAGGTGATCCGGCAGGTGCCGAAGATGCACGAGGAGGCGGCCCTCGCGCTCGGCGCGACCCGCTGGGAGGTCATCCGCATGTCGGTGCTCCCCTTCGCCCGCTCCGGCATCATCTCCGCCTCGATGCTGGGCCTGGGCCGCGCGCTCGGCGAGACGATGGCGGTGGCCACGGTGCTGTCCGCGTCGCCCACCCTCAGCGCCCACCTGCTGGACCCGGCCGGCGGCACCTTCTCCCAGAACATCGTCGCCAAGTTCGGTGAGGCCACCCAGTACGGCCGGGACGCCCTGATCGCGTCCGGTCTGGTGCTGTTCGTCATCACCCTGCTGGTCAACGGAGCCGCCCGGCTGATCATCGCCCGGCGCAAGGAGTACTCGGGGGCCAACGCATGACGCACACCGCCGTCGACGCGACCTCGTCCGCCGCCGTGCCCGCCGCCAGGCGGCTGGCGACCCGGCGGCTGCCGCGCTGGACCGCCCCGGCGATCGCCGTCGGCTCGATCGTGGTCGCCGTCGCCATCGGCGCCGGAGCGGGCCTGTCCAGCCACATCCAGTGGGGCCTGATCGCGCTGCTGCTCTTCGTCGTGGGGTCCTACGCGATCACCGCGCAGGTCGAGGGCCGCCGCCAGGCGAAGGACCGGGTGGCCACCAGCCTGGTCTGGTCCGCGTTCATCCTGGCCGTCCTGCCGCTCTACTCGCTGATCGAGACGACGATCAAGCAGGGCGCCGGCGTGATCGACGGCACCTTCCTGACCCACTCGATGAAGAACGTGCTCACCATCGAGCCCGGCGGCGGCATCTACCACGCCATCATCGGCACCGTGGAGCAGGTCGGGATCGCCGCCGCCATCGCCGCCCCCCTCGGCATCCTGACCGCCGTCTACCTGGTCGAGTACGGCAGGGGCTGGCTCGCCAAGGTGGTCACGTTCTTCGTCGACGTGATGACCGGCATCCCCTCGATCGTGGCGGGCCTGTTCATCCTGTCGCTGTGGTTCATCGCCTTCGACAAGGCGCCGCAGTCCGGCTTCGCCGGCTCGCTGGCCCTGGCGATCCTGATGACGCCGATCGTGGTGCGCTCGACCGAGGAGATGCTCAAGCTCGTGCCCAACGAGCTGCGCGAGGCGTCCTACGCCCTGGGGGTCCCGAAGTGGCGGACCATCACCAAGGTGGTCGTCCCCACCGCGATCGGCGGCATCACCACCGGCGTGATGCTGGCCCTCGCCCGGATCGCCGGCGAGAGCGCCCCGGTCGCCCTGCTGATCTACGGCGCCCAGTACATCAACAACAACCCGTTCAAGGGCCCGCAGGAATCGCTCCCGTACTACATCTACCAGCAGTACGTGGACGGCAACCCCGCGAGCTACGCCCGCGCCTGGGGCGCGGCCCTGGTCCTGATCGCCTTCGTGATGATCCTGAACCTCGTGGCCCGGCTCATCGCGCGCTGGAAGGCGCCGAAGAACACAGGTCGCTGACGCGGCCATCAGCAGACCTAGCAGAAATGAAGTGATCCCCACCATGGCCAAGCGAATAGACGTCAGCGGCCTGTCCGCCTTCTACGGCGCCCACAAGGCCATCGACGACATCTCGATGACCGTCGAGCCCGGCTCCGTGACCGCCTTCATCGGCCCGTCCGGCTGCGGCAAGTCCACCTTCCTGCGCACCCTGAACCGCATGCACGAGGTCACCCCCGGCGGCCGCGTCGAGGGCAAGGTGATGCTGGACGACGAGAACCTG
The DNA here is from genome assembly GCF_016756395.1 of Streptomyces sp. SN-593. Classification (NCBI taxonomy): domain Bacteria; kingdom Bacillati; phylum Actinomycetota; class Actinomycetes; order Kitasatosporales; family Streptomycetaceae; genus Actinacidiphila; species Actinacidiphila reveromycinica. The sequence continues at coordinate 4,830,680 of NZ_AP018365.1, read as the reverse complement.
TACGGCAGCGGCGTGGACCCGGTGACGGTGCGGCGCACCGTCGGCATGGTCTTCCAGCGCCCCAACCCGTTCCCCACCATGTCGATCTACGACAACGTGGCGGCCGGCCTGCGGCTGAACGGCATCCGCAAGAAGGGCGAGCTGGACGCCGTCGTCGAGAAGTCCCTCAAGGGCGCCAACCTCTGGAACGAGGTCAAGGACCGCCTCAACAAGCCCGGTTCGGGGCTGTCCGGCGGCCAGCAGCAGCGACTGTGCATCGCCCGCGCGATCGCGGTCGAGCCCGAGGTGCTGCTGATGGACGAGCCGTGCTCCGCGCTCGACCCGATCTCCACCCTCGCCATCGAGGACCTGATCGGGGAGCTGAAGGAGCGCTTCACGATCGTCATCGTCACCCACAACATGCAGCAGGCCGCGCGGGTGTCGGACCGCACCGCGTTCTTCAACCTGGCGGCGGTGGGGCAGCCGGGCAAGCTGATCGAGATCGACGAGACCGAGCGGATCTTCGCCAACCCGTCGGTGCAGGCGACCGAGGACTACATCTCCGGCCGTTTCGGCTGACACCGGACCGCCGTGCGGTGCTGCATGGCGGTGCCACCGCAGGGCGCGAGGGCCCCGGCTCCCCTGGGAGGGAGCCGGGGCCCTTCTTCGTCGGTGCGGGCGGTGCGGGTGGCGAAGGCGGTGCGGGCAGCACGGGTGGTGCGGGCCGTGCGGGCGGCGGCGGAAATCAGCCGAAGACCAGTTGGACCAGGTAGAAGCAGGCGGCCGCGACGAGCGCCGCGGCGGGCATGGTGATGAACCAGCCGCCGACGATGTTCTTCGCCACGCCCCACCGGACCGCCTTGACCCGCTTGGTCGCCCCGACGCCCATGATCGCCGAGGTGATGACGTGGGTGGTGGAGACCGGAGCCGCGAAGACGTAGGACGTGGTGTAGAGGATCGCCGCGGAGGTGGTCTCGGCGGCGAAGCCCTGCGGCGGGTCGAGGTCGATGATCCGGCGGCCGAGGGTGCGCATGATCCGCCAGCCGCCCGCGTAGGTGCCCAGCGACATCATCGCCGCGCAGATCAGCTTCACCCAGATCGGGATGCCGAAGCCGCGGCCCGGGTCGTGGATCACCAGCGCCAGCACCACCACGCCCATCGTCTTCTGGGCGTCCTGCAGGCCGTGGCCGAGGGCCATCGCGGCGGCCGAGAGGGTCTGCGCCATCCGGAAGCCGCGCTTGGCCTTGTGCGGGTTGGCCCGGCGGAAGAACCACAGGATCGCCAGCATCACCAGGTAGCCGACGAGCAGACCGACCACCGGGGAGACGAACATCGGCACGATGACCTTGTCGACCACGCCGTCCCAGTGGACCTCGGTGCCCCCGGCGAGCGCCGCCCCGACCAGACCGCCGAACAGCGCGTGGCTGGAACTCGACGGCAGCCCGAAGTACCAGGTCACCAGGTTCCATACAATGGCTCCGGCGAGTCCGGCGAAGAGGATGCCCATCCCGTGGCGGCCCTCGGGCGTGGCGATCAGTCCCTTGCTCACGGTTCCCGCCACCTTCGAACCCAGGAAGGCGCCGAGCAGGTTCATCACCGCGGCCATCGCCAGCGCCGCCTTGGGGGTCAGGGCGCGGGTGGAGACCGAGGTGGCGATGGCGTTCGCCGAGTCGTGGAACCCGTTGGTGTACGTGAAGAAGAGCGCGACCGCGATGGTCACGAGCAGAACGAAGGTGTCCACGGAGGTCAGGACTCCTTGACCGCGATGGTCTCCACCGTGTTGGCGACGTGCTCGAACGCGTCGGCAGCCTCTTCCAGCACGTCGACGATCTGCTTCAGCTTCAGCACCTCGATGGCGTCGTACTTGCCGTTGAACAGGTGCGCGAGCAGCTTGCGGTGGATCTGGTCGGCCTGGTTCTCCAGCCGGTTGACCTCGATCCAGTACTCGGTGAGGTTGGCCATGGTGCGCAGGTTCGGCATCGCCTCGGCGGTCAGCTCCGCCGCTCTGGCCAGCACCTCGATCTGCTGCTCCACGCCCTTGGGCAGTTCCTCCACGTTGTAGAGGACGACCAGGTCGACGGCCTCCTCCATGAAGTCCATGATGTCGTCGAGCGAGCCGGCGAGGGTGTAGATGTCCTCCCGGTCGAACGGCGTGATGAAGGAGGAGTTGAGCTGGTGGAAGATCGCGTGGGTCGCGTCGTCCCCGGCGTGCTCGGCCGCCCTCATGCGTTCTGCGATCTCGGTCCGGGTCGGCGCATCGGCCCCGAGCAGTTCCATCAGGAGCTTCGAACCGGTGACGATGTTGTCCGCGGAAGCGGCGAACATGTCATAGAAGCTCGTCTCCCTGGGGGTCAGACGAAAGCGCACGTGAGGTCCTCGGGGTGCATGAGTTTCGGTCTCGTTGATGCTAGGTGCATCATCCGGCCGCGGCTAACCGGCGTCCACCAGTGTCGCCCATCGGACGAAGTCCCCCCGACAGGGGATGCCTCGCACAGGGTATCGATTCGGTAAGGTATACCCATCGGGGGTATAACAGGACAGAAGGGCGGGCATCGGATGGCCACGGAAGGCGTCACCGGGGAGATTGTGAAGCCGCACGGGCCGCATGGCTACAGCCACGACAAGGAGTCCCACCTCAAACGGCTGCGCAGGATCGAGGGCCAGCTGCGCGGGTTGCAGCGGATGGTCGAGGAGGACGTCTACTGCATCGACATCCTCACCCAGGTCTCGGCCAGCACCAAGGGGTTGCAGTCCTTCGCGCTCCAGCTCCTGGAGGAGCACCTGCGGCACTGCGTGGCGGCCGCCGCGGTCGGCGGCGGGCCGGAGATCGACGAGAAGGTCGCCGAGGCGACAGCGGCGATAGCGCGCCTGCTGCGCACCTGAGCACCGCGGGGCGCCGCGGTACCCGGCGTCCCCTACTTCACCCGGGCCGCGCGCACGCGGGCCACCTCCAGGACCTCGTCGATCCGGTCGAAGCTCAAGCGCTCCTCGACGGCGGCGGAAGCGGCGATCATCAGCTCGCCGCACAGATCGATCTCGGCCAGCGCCACCGGATCGTCCTGCACCGATGCCATGAGTGACGGCGCCATTCCCGCACCACCTTCTCTACGCGTCCCCGTACGCCTGCGAACGGCCGTCATCAAGCGTAGGGACCATACGCGACCCGGCGCATGGCACGGATGGACCATTTCCAGCAGGCCCGATCCGGCGGGGCCGCCTCAGGGCCGGGCAGAAACGATCTTGCCGGCCCAGATGTCGGTCCCGGCGGGCATGGTCACGGCGACCGGGGCGCCGAAGCCGTCGTAGGTCGTCGTGGAGACGACGGTCACGTCCTGGTCCGGTCCGGCGCCCGGCGTGCCCGCGGCGCCCTGGGCGGCGCCGGACGAGGCGGACGAGGCGCCTGTGCTCATCGTGAACCGCTCGGTGAGCTTGCGCAGCCGCCCCTGCGCGTCCAGCCACGCGTCGAACGGCACCCGGGTGACGGTGAAGCCCTTCGCCGCGGCGCCGAGCGGGCCGCGCACGGCGGGCGAGGCGATGCGGGCGGCCCTGGCGATGTCGGTGGTGCCCCGGAAGTGCCGCACCTGGACGCCCTGGAGCCGCTCGGTGCCGGAGTACGCCACGTCCTCGGCACCGCGCAGCAGTTCGGCGGCGGCCAGCGGTTCGGTGGCGCCGCCGGTGACCAGGTTCCCGTCGGGGAGGCGGGTGGTGTCCACCCGGACCCACTTGCCGGCGGGGACGCCCGCGCCGCGGTTCTTCATGTAGAGCGCGCCGGGCGTCATCAGCTCGGTGATCGGCTTGTGCTCCTCCTTGCCGACCGCGTCCTTGGGCAGCAGCACCACCACCTCGCCGCGCTGCTCGGCGTAGTCGAACCCGCCGGTGCCGGTGATGGTGACCCAGGTGCCGCCGCTCGCCATCCGCATCGCGGTGGCCACCTTGGAGCTGCCCGCCTCGGCCAGGGTGTCCGCGGCGTTGGTGACGGCGCGGGTCTGGGCCGCGTCCGCGGGGGTCGAGCCGGAAGCCGTGCCCGTGGCCGGGCCGCCACAGCCGGCGGTCAGCGCCGCGCACAGCAGCGCGGCGACCGCGGCGGCGGGGTGCCGCAGCGGCACGGGGGTACGGCGCGGGGGCCGGCCGCTCCGCCCGCCCCGTCGGCTCCGCCCGCGGTCCGGGCGGCGGGCGGCCGCCGCGCCGCCGTCCGCTGTCGCATTCGTCACACCCGTCGCGCGCGCCGCTGGGGTCACCGCTGCCACCATCGCCCGTCCGTCCCTGGACCCGCCCTTCCGGCTGGGTCTCACCGGGATAACGACGGTCTTGAGCGGGCCGTCACGCCCGTTACCGTGGAGTCGTGTCCGATCTCGGGTCGTCCAGCGGTGACGGTCGCGGTGACGGCGGTCACGAGGTGACCGTCGTCGAGCGAGGCGCGTTCGCGGTGGCGCGGTGCACGTGCGGCTGGAAGGGGCCCGCCCGGCGGGCCCGGGACCGCGCCCGCCGCGACGCCGCCACCCACCCCGCCTGACGACGCCCACGTCGCTCCCCGGGCCACTCGGGTCCCGTACCTCCGCCGGGCGCGCCACCCCCACCCCGCGTCCCCGCGCCGCGTGCCCCGCACCGCCCCACCCCGCGGGTCCGCCGTGGCGGGCCGCGCGGTTCCCCGCGCCCCTGCGAAGGTGCGGCTGCTCCGCAGCGCACCCCCACCCGACAACGGCGAGCACCCGCCCCGGGGGCGCGGGGAACTGCGCGCCCAACCCCCGCCGGCCCGCGCCCGGAAACCCACCGAACCCCCGCGGCGCGAACCCGAAAGGGGCGCGGGGAACTGCGCGACCAACCACCTACCAGCCCCGCAGCCGGTGAACCACCGAACCCCCGCGGCGCGAACCCGAAAGGGGCGCGGGGAACTGCGCGACCAATCACCCACCAGCCCCGCAGCCGGTGAACCACCGAACCCCCGCGGCGCGAACCCGTACCGTCGGAACGCTCCGCAACACCCCCCCCGCCCCGCGCCGCCCGAAAAAAGCTCGCAACCGGCCATACCAGTGCGGCGTCTTGGGAAGCTGAAGGTGCGGGAGTGGCGGAACACGCCCGCCTCCAGGCCCGTAGGGCCTTACGCAGGGATGGCGACGGTGAGACGCATGGGCCGGGCAGAGAACCGGAACCGGGTTGCCGGCAGGACCCCCGGAGGGGTCCCACGGCGAGCCGCACTGGCGGCGGGCGGCGGCGCGCTGGCGGCGACGCTGCTGACCGGGTGCGACGGCGACGGCGGCGGGGACGACGCGAAACCCCCCGCGTCGGCGCCGGGTTCGGCGTCCTCCGCCTCCGCGACACCGACCGCGACGCGCAGCACGGCGCCGGTGAAGCCGGACTGGACGGCGCTGGCGACGTCGCTGGACGGCACCCTGGTACGCCCGCAGGACAGCGCCTACGCACTGGACCACCGCCTGTACAACACCCGGTTCGACTCTCTCCGCCCGGCCGCGGTCGCCTACGTCACCGGCGCGGACGACATCCGCACCTGCCTGGACTTCGCCCGCCGCACCGCCACCACACCGGTGGTCCGCAGCGGCGGCCACTCCTACGCGGGCTGGTCGAGCGGCACCGGCCGGCTGATCGTGGACGTCTCGAAGCTCGACTCGATCCGGCTGGACGGCACGACCGCCACGATCGGCGCCGGCGCGAAGCTCATCGACGTCTACAACACCCTCGCCCAGCACGGCAGGACGGTGCCCGGCGGGTCCTGCCCGTCGGTGGGCGTCTCCGGGCTCGCGCTCGGCGGCGGCCACGGCGTCATGAGCCGTTCGATGGGACTGACCTGCGACAACCTCACCGGCGCGACGCTGATCACCGCGGACGGCCGCAGCCACGAGGTGTCCGCGGACGCCGAACCCGACGTCTTCTGGGCGCTGCGCGGCGCCGGCAACGGCAACTTCGGCGTGGTGACGTCCCTGACCTTCGCCACCCACCCGGTGCCCGAGGTGGTCACCGGCTACCTGACCTGGCCGTGGAGCCGAGCCGCCGACCTGGTCCGCGGCTGGCAGGGCTGGGGCCCGGACCTGCCCGACACCATATGGTCCGCCCTCGACCTGAACTGCACGGTCGGCCAGACCCCCACCGTGTCGGTCGCGTTGACCTCCACCGGCTCCCGCGACGACCTGGCCGCGGCGGCGGACCGGTTGGCCACCGCGGCCGGCTCGCCGGCCTCGTCGGTGTCGCTGCGCCCGCACACGTACGTCGACGCGATGTTCTCCTACGCCGGCTGCGAGGGGCGCAGCGCCGCCCAGTGCCACCTCGCCCCGGCGGGCAGCCTGGAGCGGGACACGTACACCGCGCGCTCGGACTTCTACGACGTGAACCTTCCGGACGGCGGCGTCGAGGCGCTGGTGGGGCAGATGCAGCGGCTCGCGGGACAGTCCGGGGGCGGGGCCGGCAGCATCGCCCTCACCGCGCTCGGCGGGGCGGTCAACCGCCCCTCCCCCACGGCCACCGCGTTCGCGCACCGGGGCTCGCGGTTCCTGGCGCAGTACCTCGCCTCCCGCGAGCTGGCGGACACGTCGTGGCTGGGCGACACGCACACGGCGATGCGGCGTTACGCCTCCGGCGGGGCGTACCAGAACTACACCGACCCGACCCTGACGGACTGGCGGACGGCGTACTACGGCCAGAACGCGGAGCGGCTGACGGCGCTGAAGAAGCAGTTGGACCCCGGCCGCCTCTTCGACTTCCCCCAGGCCCTGTGACGTCCCGCCGCCCCGCCGCCGTGCGGGAGGCGGACCGGCGCCGCGCAGCCCCCACCCTCAGCGGTTGACGGCCTGGATCTCCGTCCTGCTTGTCCAGTCACGCCCAGGTGTTGACGTTCACGCTCTGGACGTGGTCTCCGGCGTCACCACCGGGCCCTGCGGGTCGGGCCGGGTGTCACCGATGAGCACCCAGCCGTCGCGCTCCTTGAAGCACGACAGAGAGGCCGGGTCGGCACACGGCGCGCACCGGCGCCGCTCCGCGACGGGCGGTGGTAGGCCAGGGAGGAACGGATCAGGCCGCCAGGTCCTTGTCGGCGGCGCGGTGCCCCACCTCGCGCGGGCCCAGCCGCCGGGCGGCGGGCGCGGTGCGGGGCGTGGCGCGGACCAGCGCGGCGACGCGGCCGCGCGCCAGGCGGCGGGTGAGCGCGGTGAGCAGCGCGAGCGCGGGCGCGGTCAGCAGCAGGGCCGTGGCGGCGCCGAGCGCGAACCCGCCGATGACGTCGGTCGGGTAGTACGCGCCGACGTAGACGTCGCAGAACCCCTCGGCGAGCGCGGCCAGCAGCGCGATCGCGCCGAACCTGCGGTCGACGGTGAAGAGCCCGACCGCGAGCGCGGCGATCACCGCGCCGCGCACGCTGACGAAGGAGTAGCCGCCGTCGTGCACCAGCACCCGCAGGCCGTCGTGGTCGACGTAGGGCCGGGGTCTTTGCACCAGGGCCCGGATCGGCAGGTCCAGCAGCATGGCGATGCCGGCGGCCAGCCCGGACCACAGCACGCCGGCGACCGCGGCCGGCGCGTCCTCGGCACGGCGGGCCACCCGCCACCAGCACCACAGGGCGAGCACGAACGCCAAGGCGACCAGGCCGTACCCGCCGGCCCACTCGACCAGGCGGTCGACGCCGCGCGGGGCGTGCCCGGACAGGCCGTTGACCCCGCGCAGCAGGCTGACGTCGGGGTTCACGGTGTCGCCTGCGACCTTCGCCATCGGGTCCACCCCTCGTCGGGCAACGCACCTGAGCGTGCGTTCACGGTCGGCTCGTGCGCAACCCCCGTCGCTTGCGTCTCGCGCCATTCTCCCCCGTACAACGGCCGGCACACTACGTAGCGTTCCGGTCTTCGCCAGATGATCACCATGCTGTTATGCAAGGGTGACCAGGAAGAACAGTCGTACGAACGGATGTCCGCACCGCGAGGACCCCGGGGTGCGACGGCCCGTCAGGACGCCGGGGACGCCGCGGAAGCCGAGGACGTCGGGGACGCCGTCAGGACGCGGGCGACGCGGTGGGCAGCGCCTGCGCCCCGCTCTCGGTGACCCGGGTGGCCCCGATGTAGTCGGGCGAGTCGATCGGGTCGAACCGGATCACCGCGCCGGTGTGCGGCGCGTCGATCATGTACCCGCCGCCGACGTAGATCCCGACGTGGTGGATGGAGCGCGGGTCGCTCAGGTCGTAGGCGAAGAAGACGAGGTCGCCGGGAAGCAGTTCGGCCCGGCTCGGGTGCGGGCCCGCGTTCCACTGGTCGTTGGCCACCCGGGGCAGGGTCACCCCGACCGCGCGGTAGGACGCCTGCGTCAGGCCCGAGCAGTCGAACCGGCCGCCCTGCGCGGCCGTGCCCTCGCCGCCCCACAGGTACTTGGTGCCGAGCTTCGACTGGGCGTAGGTGATCGCGCCCGCGGCCTGCTGGCTGGGCTCCAGCCGCGCGACCGGCGCCGCGAAGCTCTCGGCGAGCGTGCGGATGGTCTTCACGTAGTTCTGCGTCTCGGCGTACGGCGGGACGCCGCCGGCCTGGATCACCGCGTAGGCGCCGGCGTTGTAGGAGGCGAGCATGTTGTCGGTGTTGTCGCCGGGGACGTCCTTCACATAGGCGGCGAGCTGGCAGTCGTAGGTGGCGGCCGAGGGGATCGCGTCCTGCGGGTCCCACACGTCGGCCTTGCCGTCGCCGTCGCCGTCGATGCCGTGGGTGGCCCAGGTGCCCGGGATGAACTGCGCGATGCCCTGCGCGTCGGCGCCGCTCTGCGCGTGCGCGTTCCAGCCGCTCTCCTGGTAGAGCTGTGCGGCCAGCAGCGCCGGGTTGAGCGACGGGCACAGGTTGCCCCACTTCTCGACGGTCGGCTGGTACTCCGCGGGCACCGAGCCCTTGGCCAGGGCGACCGCCTGGCTGTTCGCCCCGTCGGTCAGCCCCGCGGCCGCCGAGAAGGTGCCCACGACGAGCAGCGCGAGGAACGAGAAGCACAGGCCCAGCGCGATGATGACGACCAGCCAGATCCGGCGCACGACCCCCCACCTTTCCGATCCTCGGACGATCCCACTCTCATCGTTGCCCTACGGTGACGCTCGTGATACACACAGTAGTCGTCTGTGCTCTCGAACACCGGTCCGTTCACCAGTTTGACTGCTGCGGGCCGGATCACACGGACGATCCGCCGAGAAAGTCGCCCAGTCGACATCCAACGGCGGATTCCTCCGTCAAGATAGATGATGGCCCCTTGCGCCCCGGCGAGGGAGTCAACTGATCGAGCGGGGTGGTGAGTTACATGTATCTGGCAGCGGCGAAGGGCGACATCAACACCATCATCGGTGGCATCGCCCCGGACTGGGGACCCTTCGGTTCCCTCGGCAACGAAGCACGTGTGATGGTCGAGGTGGTCATGGCGGTGGCGATCCTGCTGTGCCTGGCCCTGGCCATCTGGGGTGCGGCCAAGCAGCGGATCGGCGCGACCGCGCTACGCGACACCTTCAGCGCGGAGCAGGGCAAGGGACTGATCATCGCCGGTCTGACCGGCGTGTTCATCATCGGTTCCCTCGGCACGCTGTTCACCATCGTCTACGGAATGGCGATCTAGCCCGGCCGGACCGGATCCGCCGGACCGCCGTCCCGGCACCCCCGGGTGCCACCGTTCTCCCCCCGGAGCCCGTCCCAGGCTCCACCGTCCCGACCGAGGCTGCGTGCTGATGCCCACTCGACCAAGCAGCGCCGTCGTCCCTTGCGACGCGCCCCGCCGCACCACGCGCCGACGCGCCGTGCCCGCGGCACCCCGGGGGGCGACCGCACGATGAGCCTCGGCCAGGACGGCCCCCCGACCCGGACCCGGATGCCCGAGGGCCACGGCACGCACGGACCGGCCGGGCGGCGCCCGCAACCGCGGCGTGCCCTGGTCACGGTGGTCGGCGTCGTCGTCGTGCTCGTCGCGGCGCTGGCGTTCGCCACCCGCGGCGGCGGGTCCTCGTCGTCCACCGACGACGCCGGCTCTGGCGGGAGCAGCGGCTCGGGCGCCGCCACGAAGGGCTCCGCCTCCGCCACCGCGCCCACCGGCGAGCGCCCCGTCACCGGGAAGTCCGGCGGCATCGCGGCCGGCTTCGCCCACACCCAGCAGGGCGCCCAGTCCGCCGCGGCCAACTACGCGGTCGCGCTGGGCGGCGTCGACATGTTCAACACCACGGCCCGGCACCGGATCGTGGCCACCGTCTACGCCCCCTCGGCGACCGCTGCCCTGCAGGGCTCGCTCGACCAGGCGTACTCCACCGGCGCGATAAAGGCCCTCGGCCTGAACCCCGACGGGTCCGCGCCGCAGGGCCTGACCCTCGTCTCGCGGACCATCCCGGTCGGCACGAAGACCACCGCGAGCACCGCGGACGCGGCCACCGTCGAGGTCTGGTGCACCGCGCTGGCCGGCCTGGCCGGCACGGACTCCACCAAGCCCGTCACGGCCTCCTGGTTCACCATCACCGAGAAGCTGGTCTGGGAACCCCCGGGCTCGGCCGGCGGCACGGGCGGGGACTGGAAGATCGCCTCGTCCAGCCAGAAGGACGGGCCCGCGCCGGTCAGCGGGGACCAGCAGATCGCCACGGCGGACCAGATCGCCGGTGCCGTACAGCAGTACGGAGGGTTCACCTATGCGAGGTAGCGCCCGCACCCGGATCCTGCCCCTGTCGGCAGCCGTGCTCGCCGTGCAGACGGTCCTGTGGACCGCCGCGACACGCGCGATGGCCGACCCCTCGGCGACCCCGACGCCGACCCCGTCCGCCTCGGGGAGCAACGACACCTGCAACCTGCTGTCGGGCCCGACGAAGGACTACTGCAACAGCGGCACCACGCCCGTCTCGCCGAAGGGCGACAGCGGCACCAGCAGCCTCGACCCCCTCACCTCCCTCGGCAAGGGCTGCGCCGAGGCCGCCTCCTGGACGATCGACAAGCTCTCCACCGCGGTGACCAAGACGACCGAGGTGGACTTCACCAACACCGAGTTCCTGCGCCAGTACGCCGTGGTCTTCGCCGCCTCGACCATCCTGACCCTGGTCCTGTGGCTGCTGGCCGTCGCCAAGCGCGCGGTGCGCGGGGTGCCGATGACCGAGGCGCTCACCGAGGCGGTCGGCTTCCTGTGGCTGACGGTGCTGGCCTCCGCCTTCACCCCGCTGGTGCTCTACACCGTGGTCTCGGCGACGGACGCGGTGACCGACGTGATCTCCTCGGGCACCAAGTCGAACACCGACGTGTTCTTCGGGTCCTTCTCCGGCGCGCTGAAGAAGGGCGACGACATCGGCGGCGGCCCGGTCATGCTGATCGTGGTCTCGCTGGTGTCGGTGCTGGCCGCCGGCGTGCTCTGGCTGGAACTGGTGATCCGCGCGGCGCTGCTGTACGTCGGCGCGCTGCTGGGCACCGCGGTCTACGCGGGCCTGGTGGACAAGAACATGTGGCACCACGTCAGGCGCTGGGCCGGCATCATGATCGCGGTGATCCTGGTGAAGCCGGTGATCGTGATCGTGCTGGGCCTGGCCGGCGCGCTGTCGGGGTCGAAGAACGGCCCGGACTCGTTCTCCGCGGTCGTCTCGGGCCTGGCGATCATCCTGCTGGCGATCTTCGCCAGCGCGATGATCTACCGCTTCGTGCCCGGCTTCGGCGACGACGTGGTCAACCTGCGCAACAACCGCAAGGCGAGCGGCCAGAGTTCCGCGGCCGCGGTGATCTCCTCGCCGGCCGCCCTGGTCCGGCAGGGCATCACCACCCACAGCGCCCGCGGCGGCCCGCAGGAGCAGGCCCAGGGCGGCGGACAGCCCTCCAACCCGGTGGCCGGCGGCATGGCCGCGCACAGCAGCCGCGGCGGCACGGGCGGCTCCTCCGGCGGCTCCGGCGGCGGTCCGGGCGGCACCGGACCGCTCAGCGGCTCCCCGTACCGGTCAGGCCCCGGCCGCGGACCGGCACCGGGTTCGAACAACGGCTCGTCCCAAGGAGGTGAGCGCCGGTGACGACCCAGCCGTTCACCCAGCCGCGCCGCACGTACCTGATCGGCAAGGCGCGGCCCAACGCCATCGTCGGCAAGAACCGCGAGACCGGCGAGATCGCGCTGATCATCGTCGGGGCGGCGCTGGGCATGATGTCCGGTCTGCTGATCCCGGTGCTGATGCTGCGCATCGTCGGCCTGGTCGGCTGGCCGGTGCTGGCCCTGGCCGCGGTCTACATGCCCTACCGGCGGCGCACGTTCTACCGCTGGTTCGAGATCAACCGGGCCTACCGGCGCACCCTGCGGGTCGCGCCCTCCTACCGCTCGTCGGCGCAGGAGGCGGGCACCGCGCTGGACGGGCGGGAGGTCGAGATCGGCCCGCCGCCGGGGATCGGCCGGATCACCTGGCTGGCCGCGCCCTTCGGGCCGGACGAGATCGCGGTGCTGCTGCACGTGGACCGCCGCACCGTCACCGCGGCGATCGAGATCGAGGGCCCGGGCGTGGGCCTGCGCGACAGCGAGGACCAGGAAGCGCTGGTGGAACGCTTCGGCACCCTGCTGAAGCACGTGGCCAACGGCGACGGCTTCGTGACGCGGCTGCAGATGCTGGCCCGCACGCTGCCGGCCGACCCGGACGCGCACGCCAAGGACGTGGCGCAGCGCGGCGAGCCGGAGGCCCCGCGCTGGCTCCAGGACTCCTACGACCAGCTCCAGTCGATGGTGTCGACCTCCTCCGAGCAGCACCGCGCCTACCTGGTGGCGTGCATGCACTTCACCCGCGAGCTGGCCGCCGAGGGCAACGCGATGGCCCGCGCGACCGTGCACCGCGGCACCCGGGTGGACAAGGACGGCGGCCTGGCCGCGGTGATGGCCCGCGAGCTCAACGACATCTGCGCCCGCCTCGCCGAGGCCGACATCCGCGTCCGCCAGCCGCTCGGCCAGGCCCGGCTGGCGTCGCTGGTGCACTCGATGTACGACCCGGACCATCCCATCGACCACATCCAGGCGATGACCCGCCGCAACGCGTGGCCCGCCGAACTGGACGCCACCGAGCCGACGTTCCTCCAGGCGAAGACCCGGGAGTCGAGCACCCGCGCGCCCTGGCACCACTCCACCGCGTGGGTCAAGGAGTGGCCGATGACGCCGGTGGGCGTCAACTTCCTGGCGCCGCTGCTGGTGCACACCCCGGACGTGATCCGCACCGTCGCGGTCTGCATGGACCTGGAGCCCACCGACGTGGCGATCGAGCGGATGCTGACGGAGAAGACCAACGACGACGCCGAGGCGAGCCGGGCCGCGAAGATGAACCGCGTGGTGGACCCGCGGGACGTCGCCCACCACGGCCGGATCGACCAACGCGGCGAGGACCTGGCCAGCGGCGCGGCCGGGGTGAACCTGGTCGGCTACATCACGGTCTCCTCGCGCTCCCCCGAAGCGCTGGCGCGCGACAAGCGCACGATCCGCGCGTCCGCGGGTAAGTCGTATCTGAAGCTCGAATGGTGCGATCGTGAACACCACCGGGCCTTCGTGAACACGTTGCCGTTCGCTACCGGCATCCGCCGCTAGCCCGCCCGGAGGAGGAGGCCACCGATGCCCATGCTGGACCCTCTGGCTGCGGTCACCGACGCGTTCACCAGCTTCCTGTTCGGCCGGGTGGAGACCACCCGGCTGCCCGTGCGCACGTCCACCGGCCAGGCGCAGGCGGTGTACCTGCCGACCGCCGCGCCCGGACTGGGCGACTCCGGGGTGATCATCGGCCGCGAGGTGTACTCCGGCAAGGGGTACATCTACGACCCGTTCCAGCTCTACGGCCAGCAGTTGCCGGCCCCGCACTGGCTGGTGCTCGGCGAGTCCGGCAACGGCAAGTCGGCGCTGGAGAAGACCTACGTGATGCGGCAGCTTCGGTTCAAGGACCGCCAGGTCGTGGTGCTCGACGCGCAGGGCGAGGACGGCGTCGGCGAGTGGAACCTGATCGCGCAGGCGCTGGGACTGACCCCGATCCGGCTGGACCCGATGGCCGCGCTGGACGGCGGGATCAAGCTCAACCCGCTGGACCCGGCGATCACCGTCACCGGGCAGCTCGCGCTGCTGCGCACCATCATCGAGGTGGCGCTCGGCCGCGGCCTGGACGAGCGGTCCGGCTTCGCGCTGAAGGTCGCGCACACCTACGTCGCGGAGTCGGTGACGGACCGCCAGCCGATCCTCGACGACATCGTGGAGCGGCTGCGGCACCCGGTGCCGGAGTCCGCCGAGGCGATGAACGTCGACCTGGACGACGTGCGCGCCTGGGGCCTGGACGTGGCGCTGGTGCTGGACCGGCTGGTCGACGGCGACCTGCGCGGGATGTTCGACGGCCCGACGAGCGCGGGCATCGACCTCGACTCGCCGCTGATCGTCTTCGACCTCTCCCACATCGACCGCAACTCGATCGCGATGCCGATCCTGATGGCGATCGTGGGCGTGTGGCTGGAGCACACCTGGATCAGGCCCGACCGGAAGAAACGCATCTTCCTGGTCGAGGAGGCCTGGCACATCATCAACTCCCCGTTCGTCGCCCAGCTCTTCCAGCGGCTGCTGAAGTTCGGCCGGCGCCTCGGCCTGTCCTTCGTGGCGGTGGTGCACCACCTGTCCGACGTGGTGGACGGCGCCGCGGCCAAGGAGGCGGCGGCGATCCTGAAGATGGCCTCCACCCGCACCATCTACGCCCAGAAGGCCGACGAGGCGAGAGCCACCGGCCGGGTGCTGGGCCTGCCGCGCTGGGCGGTGGAGATCATCCCGACCCTCACGCCCGGCATCGCGGTGTGGGACGTCAACGGCAACGTGCAGGTGGTCAAGCACCTGATCACCGAGGCGGAGCGGCCGCTGGTCTTCACCGACCGGGCGATGACGGAGTCCTCGCAGGACCACCTGGCCGGCATCGAGGCCGAGGCGGAGGCGGAGGCCGAGGCCCGCGCGGAGGCGCACGCGGCCCAGGCGGCCCTCGCCAAGCACATGGCAGACGACGCGGTGGCGTGAGGGCATGGCGGCGCGCAGGAAGGAGAACGCGGGGGGCCTGCCCGACGGACTGATCGTCGGGGTCATCGGCCTCCTGCTCGGCGTCACCCTGCTGGTGTGGACGGCGACCGGGATCGCCGGGATCCTCGCGCACGGCGGCTGGCCCCAGGGCGCGCACTTCACCCGCACCCCGCGGGCCATGCGCCACCTGGTGACCCAGCCGCACGACATGGCCGCGGCGTGGCCGCAGGTGCCGCGGGGCCGGCTGCCGGGGGCACAGTTGTTCTGGTGGGTGTTCGCCGCGCAGATCGCGGCGCTGATCGCCTTCTTCGTGTGGCTGCTGAACGCGGTGGCACGGCTGCGCGGCACGCGCCCGCAGCGCACCCGGGCACCACGCCGCCCCGCGAAGGCCGCCCGGGAGCAGGAGGCCGCCGAGGACGAGGCCCGGGACGCGGACGGGTTCGGGTACGGCGGCGGGGACGAGGCCGGCGACACCGACCCGGCCGGGGCGGAGGCCGGCCCGGGCCGCACGGATCCCGCGGAGGTGCCCGCGCCGCGCCGCCGCACCGCCCCGCCGTCCTACGCCCGCTCCGGCGACGAGAGCCTGGACGCCTGGTTCCGTACGGTGCCGCGCGCGGTGCCGCCCGGGCCGCCCGGCGCCCCCGCCGCCGAGGACGCGCCGACCACGCAGCTCCCCCCGGTGCACGCCGGGGACCTGGTGCCCGCGGGCGCGCCCGCCCCCGCGGCGCCCCCGGCGCCGGTTCCGGCCGCCGCCCCGCCGGCCGCGCTCGCCGACGGCGAACTGACCCGGACCTACGCGCTGTTCGCGGAGCCGCGCGGGGACAAGTCCAAGCGGGTGGTGCAGCCGGCCGTGCTGGCCGCCGCAGGGCCGGTGGTGGTGACCACCGCGGACACCGACACGTACCACCAGACGGCCGGGAACCGGGCGAAGCTCGGGCCGGTGCACGTCTTCGACCCGGCCCACCTGGTGGACGTGCCCGGGCGGTTGCGGTGGGCGCCACACGGCGGGTGCGAGCGCCCGGACACCGCCCGCGTACGCGCGGCCGCGCTGCTCGCGCCGCTGCGCACCGCCCGCGCCGACGAGGCGATCGTCCACGACGCGGCGGTGACGCTGCTGCGCTGCTGGCTGCACGCGGCCGCCGTGGACGGGCGGCCGTTCCGGCAGGTGCAGCGGTGGTCGGCGGGCGGCGCGAGCGCCGGCGAGGCGGTACGGGTGCTGCGCAGCGACCGCGCCGCCGCGTCCGGCTGGAGCGGCGAGCTGGAGTCGGTGCTGCACGCCCACCCCGAACGCCGCGACGCCGCCCAGGCGTTGATCCGGCGCGCCCTCGAACCGCTCAACTCGGTGCACGTCCGGGACGCCTGCACGCCCGCCAAGTCCGGGGGGCTCGACCTGGAGTCATTCACCGCCGAACGGGGAACGCTCTATGTGGTGGGCGAACGGATCGAGGACCCGCGCTCCCATCCGGGTGCGATGCCCCTGCTGACCGCACTCGTCTCCAGCGTGGTCGAGCACGGCCGGCGCATGGCCGGAAGGTCACCCGCCGGTCGGCTCGACCCACCAATGACGTTCGTCCTCGACGACGTGGCGGCGCTCGCCCCCGTCCCCGAGCTGCCCGTGCTCCTCGCCGAGGGCCACGCCGCCGGGCTGCCGACCCTCGCGGTGCTGCGCTCCCCCGAGCAGGGCACGGCCCACTGGCGGTCGCCGCTGTGGCGGCAGGCGGACATGCGGCTGGCACTCGGGGACGCCACCGCCGACGCGCTCCCGCCGGCCGTCCCGGACGCGGTCCGCATCCGCTGAGTCCGCACCCGCGCGTCCCGGTCCGACGCCGCCTCAGCCCCGCGGCCGGGGCGGGCCCACCGACTCGCGCAGCACCAGGTGCGTGCCGAGCAGGTGGCGGCTCTGCGCGGGCGCGTACGGCCCGCCGCCCGCGCCGCGGACCGCCTTCTCGGCGAGCGCCAACCGCACCGACTCCCGGCCCAGTTCGTACGACGGGATGTTGACCGTGGTCAGCGGCGGGTTGAGGTCCTGGGCGAGGCCGTCGTTGTTGTAGCCGACCACGGAGACGTCCCGCGGGGTGTGCAGGCCGAACTCGCGCAGGGCCGCCATCGCACCCGCCGCGACGTGGTCGTCACCGGCGAAGACGGCGGTGAACTCCGGGCGCCCGTCGCAGTCGGCGAGGATCTGCCGCATCACCGCGTGGCCGTCGGCCCGTCCCAGGCGCACCCGGGCGATCCGTTCCGCGGCCCGGCCGGCGCCGTGGTCGGCGAGTGCCCTGCGGTAGCCGCCGACCCGCTGCTCGATGGTGGAGTGGCCCGGCAGCGCGCCCAGGAAGAGGATGTCGCGGTGCCCGGCCGCCAGCAGGTGGCTCACCACCGCGTACGCGCCGGCCTCGTTGTCGTACTCGACGACCAGCACCGGCATGTCGGGGCCCGGGGCCGACCGCCCGCACAGCACCAGCCGGGAGCCGGCCGCGGCCAGACCCTGTGCGTACCGCGCCAGCCGGGCCCGGTAGCCCTCGTCCTCGACCACACCGCCGACCAGCACCACGAACTCCGCGCGCTGCTCGCGCATCATCTGCACCAGCGCCAGCTCGCGCGCCTCGTCGCCGCCGTGGCTGCACACCAGGCACAGCCGGCCCCGGGCGGCGGCCTCCTGCTCCACCCCCTGCGCGATGCCGGTGTAGAACGCGCTGTCCACCGAGGAGACGATCACCGCGATGGTCTTCGGGCCGGTGCCGGCCAGGGCCCGGGCCCGGCCGTCGATGACGTAGTCGAGGTCCTTCACCGCCCGCAGCACCTTCGCGCGGGCCGCGGCCGACGTGGGGTAGTTCCCGGCCAGCACCCGGGAGACGGTGGCGACGGACACGCCCGCGCGGTCGGCGACGTCCCGGATCGTGCTCCTGCCGCTGCCGCGGCCCGCCGCGCCCTGCCGCCCGCCGGACGCCGCACCCGGTCCCGCACCCGCACTCGCACCCGCACTCGGCCCTGATGAACGCTCCGCCATCTCCGCCATCCGCAGTCCCGTCGCAGCCGCCGCACACCACCGTCCCGCGGCCCAGCGTACTGGTGCCCTGCCGCCCGGCAGCCGCCCGGCGGCGGGCCCGGCACCCCGGCGAGCGGCGGCTCTCCTTCTGAACCGGTTACTACGCCAGGGCAACCAGCCGGCCCGACCACTCGGAGGGATGCGCCATGCCGGCCACCGGTCCCAAGGGCGGTTCCCACAAGGGCAAATCGGACGTGAGGGCGGATGGGCGGTGCGGAGGGCCCGTTGACGGCCCCTGGGCGGGGACCTAGGCTGCGGGGTGCGATGCAGTAACCGCTTACACGACGATCGGAGCGCTCGCTCCGACCGGCCACGCCGGGATGGGGCGAGAACGGCGGCTCCCGCGGCGCCGCCCGCACGCGACACGCTCGCGGGCACGCCCGTACCCCGGGGACGTCCGTGTCCCGATGGACGCGTGGTGCGTGCCGGACGGGTGGAATGTCCAGGGGCCGCGGGTACGACAGGGACAGCGGACGGCGGGCACCCGGCGGCACGGGTACGGTCCGGCGGCGCACGGCAGGCCCGTACGGCAGGCGGCAGGCGGCAGGCGGCAGGCGGCAGGACCACCACACGCGAGGAGCAGACATGGCGGAGCGGCCGAAGCTGGTACTGGCGATGCGGCCCGACATCCTGGACCTGGTCCTGCCCGCCCCGCTGCGCGCCCGGCTCGACGCGCTCGCCGACGTCCACCCGGACCTGGTCACCGACCTCGCCGACCCGGGCGCCGCCCGCGCGCTCGCCGACGCCCGGCTGCTGCTGACCGGGTGGGGCTGCCCGGTGCTCGACGCCGAGGCCCTTGACCGCATGCCCCGGCTGGCCGCCGCCGTCCACGCGGCCGGCAGCGTGCGCCACCACGCCACCCCGGCGGTATGGGCGCGCGGCATCGCCGTCTCCTCGGCCGCCGACGCCAACGCGGCGCCGGTCGTCGAGTACACCATGGCCACGATCTGGCTCGCCTCCCACCGCGCGCTCGGCACCGCCGCGGCGTACGTCACCGGGCGCGAGCCCGTCTTCCACCTGCGGCAGGGGGCCGACGGCGCGACCGTCGGCGTGATCGGCGCCTCCCGGATCGGACGGGGCGTCATCGGCCGCCTCGTCGGCGCCGCGGCGGGCTTCCAAGTGCTGCTGGCCGACCCCTACGTCGGCGCGGCGGAGGCGGACGCCCTCGGGGCCACCCTCGTCGGCCTCGACGACCTGTGCCGGCGCAGCGACATCGTCACCGTGCACGCCCCCGACCTGCCCGAGACGCGGCACCTGCTCGACGCGGACCGGCTCGCCCTGCTGCGGGACGGCGCGGCCGTCATCAACAGCGCGCGGGGCCGGCTCGTGGACACCGACGCCCTCGCCCGCGAGTGCGGGACCGGGCGGATCGACGCCTACCTCGATGTCACCGAACCCGAGCCGCTCCCCGCCGGGCACCCGCTGCTGCTCCTGCGGAACGTCCTGGTCACCCCGCACATCGCGGGATGCCAGGGCAGCGAGGTCCAACGGCTCGGCGGCTACGCGGTCGACGAGGTCGAGCGGTGGATCACCGGGCAGCCGCTGCGCGGCAGGGTGCAGGCGGCGGACCTCGCGCGGATAGCGTGACGCCGCAGCCCGTACCGAGCCCGTTGACCTCCGCCCGGCGGACCTCGCGCGGACAGCGTGACGCGCCCCGGGCGGCGCGCATCGGCCGGAGCCCTGCCGCCGCCCCCTGCCTCCAACCCCCTCCCGCAAAACTGCCGATTCTGCAATCTTGCCGTTGCGGCACGATTGCCCTAGGGTCGGCGCATGGCACCCGCAGAGGAACCCGGCCTGCGTGAACGCAAGAAGCGGGAGACCCGCGTCGCGCTGAGCCAGGCGGCGATCCGCCTGTGCGTCCTGCACGGCTGGCCGAACGTGACGGTGGACCGGATCGCCGCGGAGGCGAACGTCTCCGTCCGCACGTTCCGCAACTACTTCTCCGGCAAGGCGGAGGCGATCGCGGCCAGCCACGTGGAGCGCATGCACCGCGTCGCGGACGAGCTGCTGGCCCGCCCGGCCGGCGAACCCCTGTGGGACGCGCTGCTCCACGCCGTGCTGAGCCAGTTCGCCCCGCCGGAGGGCGCGGCGCCGCAGGAGGAGCGCTGGCGCGAGGGGGTGCGGCTGATGCTCGCCGAACCCGCGCTCGCCGGCGAGATCGTGAAGGCCAACGCGGCGGCCCAGCAGGAGCTGGTGGCAGCCGTCGCGCGACGCACCGGGACGGACCCCGAGCGCGACGTGTACCCGAAGCTGGTCGCGGCCGTGGTGGCCGCCGGCAGCGCGACGGCCGTCGAACACGGCCTGCGCGCGCCCGAACCCGTACCGCTCGGCGCGGTCCTGACCGAGGTCTTCGACCGGTTGGCCGCCGGCCTGCCGGTCCCGTAGCGGAGCGGCGGGAGCGGCGCGCCCGGCGCCGCCCCCGCGTCCGCCCACCCCGAGGAGACATGACGACCGTGACCGCCGATGTGATCATCGTGGGGGGCGGACCGAACGGTCTGATGCTCGCCTGTGAGCTGGCCCTGTCCGGCATCCGCCCGACCGTGCTGGAACGACTGCCGCGCCCCGGCACGGAACCGAAGGCCAACGGCCTGCTCGGCCAGGTGGTGCGCCTGGCCGACCACCGCGGCCTGCACGAACCGCTCAGCGGCAGCCCGGAACCTCCGCGGCCGAACTCCGCGTACTTCATGTTCGCCGCGATGGCCCTCGACCTCGGACTGCTGGACGCCAGCCCGGTATACGGCTTGGCCGTCCCGCAGCAGCGCGTCGTCCAGGTACTGGAGGAGCGCGCCCACGCACTCGGCGTCGACCTGCGGCGCGACCACCGGGTCACCTCCGTCGCCCAGGACGGGGAGGCGGTCACCCTCGACGTCACCGGGCCCGGCGGCGACCGGCGGCTCCGCGCCCGGTACGTGGTCGGCGCCGACGGCGCGCACAGCGTCGTCCGCAAGCTCTCCGGGATCGGCTTCCCCGGCGTCAGCTACGACCACCGCACCAACCGGACCGCCCACGTCACCCTCCCGGCCGGGCGGGTCGACCCGGCCGACGGCTCTCTCACCGTCCCCGGGCACCCCCCGATCCGGCCCTTCCTGCCGCACCGCACCGAGCACGGCGGCTTCTCCTACGCGCCCTTCCCCGGCCAGCCGCCCCTGGTCAGCACCACGGAGTGGGACCAGCCCGCCGCGGACGGACCGATGACCCTGGCCGAGATGGAGACGAGCGTCCGCCGCGTCCTCGGCGCCGACCTGCCGCTCGCCCCGCCGGACGGCCCCGGCCCGCACGTGCTGCGCCGGGTGGACGGCGGCAACACCCGCGTCGCCGACCGGTTCCGCGACCGCCGCGTCTTCCTCGTCGGCGACGCGGCCCACGTCTACACCTCCGGCGGCGGCCCCGGGCTCAACCTCGGCCTCCAGGACGCGGCCAACCTCGGCTGGAAGCTCGCCGCCGCGCTGCGCGGCGCCGCCCCCGCCGGCCTGCTCGACAGCTACGACGCCGAGCGCCGCCAGGCCGCCCGCCGCATGGTGCTGAACGCCGAGGCGCAGTCCGCCCTCACCGCGCCCGGCAGCGACACCACCGCGCTGCGGGAGCTCTTCACCGAACTGCTCACCCGCAAGCAGGTCGTCCAGCACCTCGCCGACCTCACCGCCGGCACCGACGTCCGCTACGCCATGGGGCTGTCCGACCCGCACCCCGCGGTCGGGTACTTCGCGCCGGAGCTGACGCTGCTCACCGCCACGGGCCCCACGCGGCTCGCCGACCTCGCGCGTACCGGGCGGCCGTTGCTGATCGATCTGACGGCGGACCACGTACTGGCGGCCGCTCTGGGGGACGCACCGGCCGGCGTCGACCTCGTCACCGCGGAGGAAGCCGTGCCGTCCGGCGACGTCACCGGGCTCCTCGTCCGCCCCGACGGCTACACGGCCTGGGCCTGCTCCTCCCCCGCTCCGAGCGCCGACGACCTCGCCGCCCTGCGCGCGTCCCTCGACCGCTGGTTCACCGCCCCGGCTCCCGGCCGGATGGACCTGGCCGGCAGGACGGCTGACGCGGGCTGACCGGGAAGGGGGTACGCCGGGCAGGAGACCCGGACGACCGGCCACGGCGGTGCTGCGGCCGGCCATCGGGGTCCAGCCTCCGCGCGCAGCCGCCCGGGAGCGGCCGCACGCGGGACGCGTCCTAGTCCCCGCCCCCGGAACCCCCGCCGTCACCGCCACCGCCTTCCCCGCCGCTGCCGGAGCCGCCCCCGTAGCCGCCGGAACCACCCCCGTCGCCGCCTCCGTCGCCTCCGCCGTCCCCACTGCCGTCACCTCCGTCCGAACCTCCGCCATAGCCGCCGGACGCGGAAGAACCGCCGTCGCTGCCGCCGTAGCCGCCGTCCGAGGAGGCGCCGTAGCCGCCGTCGGAGGAGGAACCGCCACCCGCCGAAGCGGAAGCGCCCGAGTCGCCCCCGTAAGCGCCGTCGGAGGAGGAACCGTCGGACGAAGCGCCGTCGGCGGAAGCTCCGTCCGTGGCCCCGTCCGCCGCCCCGTCATCGCCCGAACTGCCCGTGGCGGCGGCCGCGGCCGTGCCGTCGTCGCCCGGCGCGGACGCGGCCGCCGCATCACCGGCGGGCGCGGCGGGGGCGGCCGGGGCGGCGTCGGCAGGCGCGGAGGCCGGAGCGGAATCGGCGGGTGCCGAGGCCGCCGGGGCCGACGCCGGCGCGGAATCAGCAGGTGCCGACGGCGGCGCCGCGTCGGCCGGAGCTGACGCCGAGGCCGCCGGGGCCGAACTCGACGTCGTGGTCGCGCCCCAGGGCGATCCCAGCGTCGCGCCGGGCGTGCCGGCTATCGCGCCGCTGTACGCGCTGGCCGACACGCTGGTGCCGGGCGGGCCGGAGATGCCAGCAGGCGCGGCACCGGGCGCCTGGGCGGTCGCGGTCCCGCCGTCGGGCGCGGAGGCGGTTGCCGACGACACCCCGCCGAACGGGCCGCCGATCCCCGTCGAGGTCGCGGAGGTCGGACCGGACGTGCTGGTCGCGGACGCCTGCGCCTGGCTCCCGCCGGCGTCGGTGCCGGCGGCGGAGGTACCGGCCGCGGACGTGCTCGCGGACGCGCCGCTCACCCCGACACCTGCCTTGCCCGCGCTGCCGAGCGGGCCCGCGGCCGTACTGGCCGAGGTCGTACCGCTGGCGCCGGAGGCCGAGGCGGAGGAAGCGACCGCACCCGAGCTCGCGTTGGCACCCGAGAAGCCGCCGCCGTCCGTACTCGCGGAGGCCGCGGTCCCGTTCCCGCTGGACCCGCTCGTCGCGCCGGCGCTCCGCGCGCCGCCGGACGCCTCGGCGGAGGAGGTCCCGCTGCCGGTCGAGGCGTTGGCGTCAGCCCCCGCCCCGCTGCCGGTCGCGGTGGCGTCGCCGACCGACAACCCGCCGCTCGGGCCGGACTTGGACGCGCCGACCCCGGCCGAGTTCGTGCCGCTGCCGTACGACGACGCCCCGGCGCCGGTCTTCCCGTCCCCGACGCTCATCCCGGCCGACGCAGGGGCACCGTTGGAGCTGTTCCCGAAAGC
Source organism: Streptomyces sp. SN-593 (assembly GCF_016756395.1). NCBI lineage: Bacteria > Bacillati > Actinomycetota > Actinomycetes > Kitasatosporales > Streptomycetaceae > Actinacidiphila > Actinacidiphila reveromycinica. Next base: position 4,807,159 of record NZ_AP018365.1, on the reverse strand, counting down.
CCCGCCGATCCCGATCGCCCCGGACTGCGGACCGCCCCCGGCCCCGCCCAGTCCGGCCCGCCCACTGCTGTCGCTGCCGTACGATCCCGCGCGGGCCCCGCCGTCCGCACCGGACGGGTCGGCGAGCGCGCCACCGGTCAGGTGCACCATCCCCACCACCGACGCAACTGTCAGGATCGACGCGCGCCGCAGCGCCTTCCCGCTCGTGCCCGCCCGTGCTCTGCCGCGGGCCGCCGTCGCGTCCTGCTCCGCGCCGGAGGCCCGCCGCGGACGCTCCTCACCCTCTGACGGACTCCCGGCTGAACTCCCGGACGACGCGGCTGTTCCCATGCGCGGTCTCCTGGTCGTCCTCCCGGCTGACGGTCTCAGGGACGGTCGAGCGCCAACTCGTACTCGGTGTAGGAGACGTCGACGGGCGAGCGCATCGTCCTGCCGGTCCGCCCGAAGCCGAGCCGCCGGTAGAACGCCTCGGCCCGCGGGTTCTTCTCGTGCACCCAGAGGTGGAGCCGGTCGGCCCGCTGCCACCCCCAGTCCAGGGCGACGGCGAGCAGCCGGTCGGCCACACCGAGGCCGCGGGCCTCGGGCACCAGGTAGACGGCGTTGACGCAGAAGTAGCCGGGCCGCTCCTCGACCACCACCGCCATCCCGACCCAGCGCTCCTCGACGGGCGCGCCACCGTCGGCCCCCGCAACTCCCTTGCCCACCGCGACGAACTGCTGCGAGCCGACTCCCGACGCCCGCTGCTGCCACCGGTCGTCGCCCAGGACCGACTCCTCCGCGTACGTCCTCGCGAACGCCAGCGGAGCGACCGGATCCCGGAGCGACGCCAACCGCAGGTCCCTGCTCCGCCGCCACTCGGCCGGCAGTACCGGCCGTATCTCGTACTCCATGGACGGACCATACAACGCAAAAAAGCTCGGGTCCCCCGATGAATCGGGGGACCCGAGCTGAATGATTGTTCGGCGGTGTCCTACTCTCCCACAGGGTCCCCCCTGCAGTACCATCGGCGCTGAAAGGCTTAGCTTCCGGGTTCGGAATGTGACCGGGCGTTTCCCTAACGCTATGACCACCGAAACACTATGAAACTCTCCACACCCACACACCACACACCCGGTTCTCAACAGGCAATGGCATGTGGGTAGCTGGTTGTTTCAGAACCACACAGTGGACGCGAGCACACATGGACAAGCCCTCGGCCTATTAGTACCGGTCAGCTCCACCCCTCACGAGGCTTCCACATCCGGCCTATCAACCCAGTCGTCTACTGGGAGCCTTACCCCATCAAGTGGGTGGGAGCCCTCATCTCGAAGCAGGCTTCCCGCTTAGATGCTTTCAGCGGTTATCCCTCCCGAACGTAGCCAACCAGCCATGCCCTTGGCAGAACAACTGGCACACCAGAGGTTCGTCCGTCCCGGTCCTCTCGTACTAGGGACAGCCCTTCTCAAGACTCCAACGCGCGCAGCGGATAGGGACCGAACTGTCTCACGACGTTCTAAACCCAGCTCGCGTACCGCTTTAATGGGCGAACAGCCCAACCCTTGGGACCGACTCCAGCCCCAGGATGCGACGAGCCGACATCGAGGTGCCAAACCATCCCGTCGATATGGACTCTTGGGGAAGATCAGCCTGTTATCCCCGGGGTACCTTTTATCCGTTGAGCGACGGCGCTTCCACAAGCCACCGCCGGATCACTAGTCCCTACTTTCGTACCTGCTCGACCCGTCAGTCTCACAGTCAAGCTCCCTTGTGCACTTACACTCAACACCTGATTGCCAACCAGGCTGAGGGAACCTTTGGGCGCCTCCGTTACCCTTTAGGAGGCAACCGCCCCAGTTAAACTACCCACCAGACACTGTCCCTGATCCGGATCACGGACCGAGGTTAGACATCCAGCACGACCAGAGTGGTATTTCAACGACGACTCCCACCAAGCTGGCGCTCGATGATCAAAGTCTCCCACCTATCCTACACAAGCCGAACCGAACACCAATATCAAGCTATAGTAAAGGTCCCGGGGTCTTTCCGTCCTGCTGCGCGAAACGAGCATCTTTACTCGTAGTGCAATTTCACCGGGCCTATGGTTGAGACAGTCGAGAAGTCGTTACGCCATTCGTGCAGGTCGGAACTTACCCGACAAGGAATTTCGCTACCTTAGGATG